>JBDLIT010000021.1:0-41077 GCA_039714735.1 Pseudomonadota bacterium | reverse complement strand
GCAGACGCCGATCTGCACACTTTTTCCACCTCTCGGACCGGTCATGTTCATGGTATGCCTCTCGCTGCCCTGTTGAATCAGGGAGATGCAGAATTGTCCGCGATTTACGGCAGCGGACCCACCCTCCACGAAAATAACCTTGTCATGTTAGGAATTCGGGCATTCGAGTCGGAAGAAGTGCAATTGATGGAACGGCTGAACATCGAATACTACGACATGGATTCGATCAAAAAGGCAGGTTCGTTCGTTCATTTATTCCACAAAGCCATCAACCACTTGAGAAGAAAGTGCGACTCCTATGGAATCAGCCTGGACCTGGACGCCATCGATCCATTGGAAGCACCGGGTGTCGGAACCCCCGTCCCTAACGGACTCTCGATCAAGGCGCTCTGTCAGGCCCTACAGGGGCTTGGAGATGACAGAAGATTCGTGGGCATCGAAATTGCCGAATACAACCCCGTATTGGATAAGCATCAACTGACCCTGCGATGTGTCGTTGATTTGATTGATAACATATTTGGCGATGCCATCAAGCCAAACAGATTCTTCGGTTTTTCCAGCTTGGGAATCAGCTCGACGTCCCGGCCGATCCTCAACTCATCCGCCAGACGATAGATCACCCTGAGTGCGGAATAGTCCTCCAGGGCAAAGCCTACGGCATCGAACAAGGTGATTTCGTGATCGTTGCCCCTGCCGGACTTGACTCCTCTGATCAGTTCCCACAATTCGGCATGTATGCCGATTTCCGGCAGATTTTGTATTTCACCCTCCCGCCTGGTCTGCCCGGCATATTCGACCACTCGTCTGCATTGTTTGACCAATTCAGGGTTCAGCTCTGTCTTGCCCGGACAGTCACCACCCAAGGCATGGATATGGGTGCCATCCTGGAGTTGAAAGCGGCTGAGAAGACTGGCCCGGCGTTTTGCAGCGGTTGCTGTCACGACCATGTCAGCCGCCTCAACCGCACCATAAATTGCTGATTTAGGATGCAGTCTGAGCCCCGACTCGTGCATATTGGCGGCAAATTTCCGCATTGCAGCGGCATCCACATCGAAATAACTGACCTGTTCGATTGGCAGGACCGCCCGCAGAGCCTCTACCAGAAACTCAGCCTGCGCACCGGTCCCGATCAGGCCAAGGTGGCTGGACTCCTTACGGGCCAGATACCGAGCCCCCAGCGCCGCAACAGCGGCGGTCCGCAAGGCGGTCAGCAGGGTCATCTCACTGATCAGCAGAGGGTATCCCGTGTCAACCTCCGACAACACGCCCAAGGCAACCACGGAGAGTTTATCCCGCGCAGGATTCCCCGGGTGGCCATTGACATACTTGAAGGTATAGTACCGTTCACTGCTGCAGGGCATCAGCTCGATCACCCCCTGGTCGCAATGGGTGGCATGCCGGTTCGATTTGTTGAAATGTTCCCAGTGATAAAAATCCTCCTCCAGGGCAGTGAACAGCTCCTGGTTGAGTGCCCGAAGGCCTACTATTGAAATCATCTTGAGCAAATCATGTACATCGATGAGTTTCATGAATGACCGCGCCTCTGTTTCACCATCCCTACACAGATAGACAGTTGCCCATTCCATCGGTTTCTGACACGCCGCCCCTGGGGCACCGCAAAAACTGGACATATAGACTTTGCACAGCGCTTACAGAACGACTGCCTGTCGAGAGATGATGATAGTGTGTCATCTATGATAATCTTTGGCCTGATGAATCTCTCCTGTAGCACTGATTGAGACTAAGTGGCACTCTCCGACTATATCAACACCTTTGGCCAGGACCTGCTCAAACGTTATGGTGAGCGGGTCCACAAGCTGGCCATCAATGCCGGACTCACCTGCCCCAACCGGGATGGCAGCAAGGGCCGGGGCGGCTGCACCTTCTGCAACAATGCCTCTTTCAATCCCGCCTCCCGCCGTCCGCCGGGTATTGCGGAACAGATCGAATCGGGGCGGCAGGTGATCCGCAAGCGAACCGGCGCCAGGCGTTACATGCCCTATTTTCAGGCCTATACCAACACCTATGCCGATGTCACCTATCTTTCCGGTCTCTATGCGCAGGCGCTGAATGAGCCAGATGTCGTCGGGATCTCGGTTGGCACCCGACCCGACTGTGTGCCAGACCAGGTGCTTGATCTGTTGGCGGGATATCAGGCCCGTGGCCACGAGGTCTGGCTGGAACTGGGCCTGCAGTCGGCCTGTGACGCCACTCTGCAGCGGGTCAACCGGGGGCATGGGTTCGACGACTACCGCCGCGCCCTGCTCGCCGCGCATGCGCGGGGTCTGCCGGTCTGTACCCATCTGATTGTCGGCCTGCCGGGCGAAGGGCGGGAGGCGGCATTGCAGAGCCTGGAGCAGGTCCTGGAGCTGGGTGTCGAGGGGCTCAAGCTGCACCCGTTGCATGTTGTCAAGGGCACCATGTTGGCCAACCAGTGGCGGTCAGGCGACTATGCGCCATTGGGTTCAGCCGACTATATCTCCATCGCTGTGGATATGATCGAGCAAACCCCCCGCGAAGTATGCTTTCACCGGGCCACCGGGACAGCAGAGGCAGCCATTCTGCTGGCGCCAGACTGGTGCGCGCAGAAATGGGCCATCCTCAACGGCATCGAGGCCGAGTTGGCCCGCCGTGGCAGCCGTCAGGGTTCTGGTTTGCCGTATGAACTGGAAATCCATTCAGGCACCCATGGCTGAAAACACTACGAATTCAATCACAATGAGGCGAAATCATGGATCTGGTCTGTCCGGCAGGTAATCTGCCCTCACTCAAGGCTGCCGTGGACAACGGCGCCAATGCAGTCTATTTCGGCTTCAAGGATGATACCAATGCACGTCATTTCGCCGGGCTCAATTTCACCCCGGCCAAGATGCAGCAGGGTATCGACTATGCCCGTCGGCGTGGGGTGAAAATCTATCTGGCGTTGAACACTTATCCCCAACCCCATGGCTGGGAGCGCTGGCAAAGTGCGGTGGAGCGTGCTGCGGAACTGCAAGTGGACGCGCTGATCGCGGCCGATATGGGGGTGCTGGAGTATGCCGCCACACACCATCCGGATCTCAATCTGCACCTGTCGGTGCAAGGCTCAGCCACCAACTATGAGGCATTGCGCTTCTATCATGAGCATTTCGGCGTACGCCGCGCAGTGGTGCCGCGGGTGTTGTCGATCTCCCAGGTCAGACACCTGGTGGAGCACAGTCCTATTGAAATCGAGGTGTTCGGCTTCGGCAGCCTCTGTGTGATGGTCGAAGGGCGCTGTATTCTCTCCTCCTACGCCACCGGCCAGTCACCCAATACCTTCGGCGCCTGCTCACCCGCCAGTCATGTGGAGTGGCGCGAAACCGAACAGGGCCTGGAAACTCGACTGGGTGGAGTGTTGATCGAACGCACTGGCAGCGGCGAGAATGCCGGTTATCCGACCCTCTGCAAGGGGCGCTTCTCGGTCGGCGGCCATACCTACCACGCCATCGAGGAACCCACCAGCCTGAACACCCTGGAACTGCTACCCGAACTCCAAGCCTCAGGCATTGCGGCGATCAAGATCGAAGGCCGCCAGCGCAGCCCGGTGTATGTCGCCCAGGTAGCCAAGGTCTGGCGGGCCGCCCTCGATGCCTGTACCCGGGACCCGGAAAACTATCGCCCGCGACAGGAATGGATGGCGGAGCTTGGCAAAGTCTCCGAAGGCGCCCAAACCACCCTGGGCGCCTATGCCAGACCCTGGCAATAATCAGTTGAACAGTATGACTAACAAACCCATTAGACTTTCACTAGGCCCGCTACTCTATTACTGGTCCAGGGATCAGGTTTTTGATTTCTACACGCAGATGCTGGATTTGCCGCTGGATATCGTCTATCTGGGGGAGACGATCTGCGCAAAACGCACCCAGCTGCGCACCGATGATTGGATCGAGCTGGCGGAACGTTTCGCCGCCAACGGCAAGCAGGTGGTGCTCTCCACCCTGGCGCTGCTGGAAGCCGAATCCGAGCTGATTCGGCTGCGGCGACTCTGCGCCAATGGACGCTTCCTGGTCGAGGCCAACGATGTGGGGGCTATCCATCTACTGGAAGGACAACCTTTCGTGGCCGGCCACAGCGTCAATATCTACAATGGCAGAACGCTGGACATGCTCGCCCGCCAGGGACTGAAACGCTGGGTATTTCCACTGGAGCTCTCTGCTGAAACCCTGGCTGAGATGCAGGATGAACGGCCCACGGGCGTTGAGACCGAGGTATTTGCATTTGGCCGGCTGCCGCTGGCCTACTCCGCCCGCTGCTTTACCGCCCGCGCCCACAAACTGCCAAAGGATGACTGTCAGTACCGTTGCCTCGACTATCCCGACGGCCTTGCCCTTACCACCCAGGACGAGATCCGCTTCCTGGTGCTCAACGGTATTCAGACTCAATCCGCCAGGAGCATCAATCTGATACGCGAGCTGCCACGCATGCGCGAGCTTGGCGTGGATGTGGTCCGCATCAGCCCCCAGTCCAACCACATGCAAAGCGTGGTCGAGACCTTCAGTTCAGTCTTGAGGGATGAGACAGATCCTCAACAGGCAGCAGAACGTCTTGAGACACTCGTGCCCACCGGGACTTGTGACGGTTACTGGCATGGTGGGGCCGGGATGGCATCAACCCATATGCCGGCCGCTCCTGCGCCAGGCTGAGCCTGACAGATTCAGGCGAAACGGCGAATCAGGTCAGTAGAGAAATTCATCAGCTTCAGAAAGGGGCCAAATCGTTCCTCCAGCTCCAGCGCATCGAGAAAATTCTTCACATAGAGCCCGAGTTCGGTATTCCCGCCCAGCTTCAGGCGCCGATTGAAGAACAGGGTGTCCGCATCCTCACGCCGGGTCGCCAGCAGCAAGAAGTCGTAGACAGAACCACTGATACTTAAATCATCCGCCTGCCGACCCGTTGCGACCCGTAAGCGGTTTTGTCTCAGTGTTATGTGATAGGTCAGGCGCGCATCCGTCACCTCGATCCGCATCACCCGGTCCTGTAAAAAGTCCAGCTCACCTTCTGCCAGCTCAGGTGCGAACAGGCGATTCAGTATCTGCACCAGCAGTGTGCTATGCAGCCTGCCGGGAATCAGACCCAATGGAAACGCCAGCGGAAAAGGCATGAGAGGTGTGGGAGGGATCGATTGTGAAGTGCTGTTCATAACTGCTTTGCATTCATCTGCCGAAGTTGCACATCCTCAAGTAATGCAGGGTTAATGTCAACATTTAGCCGCTAAATGGATACCATGTTA
Organism: Pseudomonadota bacterium; assembly: GCA_039714735.1. GTDB lineage: Bacteria > Pseudomonadota > Gammaproteobacteria > Chromatiales > Chromatiaceae > JASJBU01. The sequence goes on along the minus strand of JBDLIT010000021.1, from coordinate 35,826 downwards.
ACAGTTGAGCAGTTGCCCGCCGATTATGGAATTAATGGTGAGAAGGTAGATAATACAGAGTCATGTATATGTTGAAATAACTGCTTTTTCAGGCCATAAAAACTATCGCCGAGCGGGGAGGATGGAACGTGAATTTAAAGGATTTCTCACGACGAGCAGGTATGTTGCTAACACTGATAGCATTAACTGAGTACGCTTGGGCTACCTGGGACGGTGAACCGTCACTGGACAACATCGAATTCAACCTTGAAAGTTTCATCGATATCAACTCTTATCAATTCCGTCGTTCCGAAGAGATAAAATGGTATGACGTTGAGAACGGTCTACGTATCGCTGCCGGCAGCCTAGAAACCAATCTTCTGTATCTCTCCACGGACCTGCGTCTGAAGCAAGAGATCACCCCGAACGTCAATGTAAGATTAAGGCTTGAAGATGAGGAATTCTACGAATCCCGGGAGTTTCCACGGCCACTGCTGGAGCTGGAATTTTATCCCACATCACTACCCGCCTCTCTATCCCTGATTGGCACACCCGCCTATGCAAAACGTGAAGCAGACCTGGGATTGGCAGTGACCATTGGCAAACGACCCTGGAACTTTTTCCGTGTTGCTTGGTTGAATGCAGATCATTACTTCAACGAAAAAAATGATCTGGATAAATCATATTACAAACGCGAACCTAGTCAGTTTACCCTGGAAACGGCTTACCAATGGGCGGACCGATATAAGTTGCGGATCCTCTGGCAGGAGAATAATCCACTGGAGTTCGTGTTGGATGATCAGGTAGCGGTATTTGCTTACGAAAATCAGAATTATCGAGTGACTTTTGATTATCGTACTGACTCCAATCAATACTTTGGGATAACACTCCATGGAATCGAAACCAGCCAGCGATTTGACGATGGTATTTCACCAAGATCTCAGGATATTCGCTATTTCTCGATCGACGGCTATTGGTTTCGGCAACTCGATCATACCGATGAGTGGACATTAGGAATCAGATACGACGACTTTCTCAATGAAGAACGTACACCGTCAGATATGACAACGTCATTCGATTTTTCGTTTACGACAATCCAAGCCTATTCCACTTACTATCATCCTTACAGCACCAATTATGCCTGGGAACTGGGTCTGCATATAGGTTATGCCCGCCAGGATCAGAAACATCTCGATACATCAACAGCAAGTACCCAAGAAGACCGAATTGAAGCCAAGTTGCGCACTGCCTGGGAGTTATTCTCGACTGATCAGTCGAGCGCAATCACTTTCGCAATGTCGTTCAATCTTGATGAATTAAAAAACGATCCATTCGACGGGGGCTCCGTACGATTGAGAACTCGGTTCTAAAAAACTATCTTATTGTTATCGTGATTTTTCATTGAATTACGGTATTTCGTTATCTACTTAATTTGTTGAGTATCATGTGGAACTCTTTAGCCAATTGAGGCCTATTGTCTAATATTATTAGTAAAATCATTCACAAAACAGTCTGTGAAATTGGATGGCAACCAGTGTTAAAAACATTGAAGGTAACTACTACCCCATATTTAATTGCGGATGGGGTGGCTGTGCAGAGGAGCTTTTTCACTATACTTCCAGGTACTACACATATACCGAAGTATTCCTACGCAACCTGTCAGATGATCGCAGCTTCAGTATGGTCAGTTATAACGCAAGGCAGTTAAGTTCTGAACAGAAAGAACTAATGGCCGCGGTTCTCGCCTGCAAACCAGACAAAGAAACAGCATCTACGATCATTAAGCTTGTCACGTCCGTCAGACTGGGCAAGTCATTCGTTAGTCAATCAATGGTAGAACGTTACCGGAAACAGATAGAGTGCATACCTAAAGGCGTCAGACTTGTCTACAGGCGAAATTTGAAATGCCCTGAGGTCAATGACCTCTCCCCCCTCGACCCTTTCCTCAATATCGCAGAAAGACTGCGCCTCCCGGTAGCAGTAAAGGAACATCATGTTGAAGTATCCTTGGGTGACTTGGCAGAGCATCTGGACTCACCCGTATCAAGCATGAGGATAAATCTCCAAAATGCAGTACTTCGATTGCACGCGGCTGGATATCTTCTCAGAAATCATCCCGGTTTAACGCACGAAGAAGCCAAGTCTATCGCAGATGAGGATGCGGTATAAAAAACCCTATACTGATAAACATCGATATACTATTTGCATCTGTACAATAAGATGAATACCCTCATGTGATTTTCATGTCTAAACCCAGAATGGCCAGAGAAGAAGGATTTCAATGCGACGCTTCCTGATACTTTGCGCTGCCCATCCATGGTGGTCATTATTCAGTCTGCTTGCCTTTTCTCTGCTGGCAGGCACTCAACTACATCGAGTCGATATTCAAATATCAGCAGAAGAACTGCTGTTATTGGATGATCCCGAGCGTGCATACTATGAAATAATCAGCAACCAGTTTGGAGATGAAAAGGTCGTTCTTTTATATCTTGAAGACTCTAGACTGCTGGAAGTAGAAAAACTACAAAGCCTTCAGGAGGTAGTATCGCAACTTGAAAGGCTTTCCTTTGTCAATCGTGTCGAAAGCCTTTTTTCTGTTCCTCATTTGAAGAGTATCGATGGATATCTCAATAAAGATCCTTATCTTAAGAATCTTCCGAAATCCAAAGAGGAGGAGCAGCGTTTACTTTCAGCAGCCATTGGTGATCCATTCATAAAAAATGTTCTACTGTCATCAAATGAAGAGGTTATGGCGGTTGCCATCATCCTTGACGAGAATGACAGCAGTTACGACGATCAACTTGTAACATCTGAAATAGATCTGATAACCCAAACACTTAACGTGGATTACACACGCGTTTTTGTTATTGGTTATCCATATGTGCGTTCAGCAATATCCAACCGAATCCAACAGGAGCAGAAAGATCTTTTTCCTTTTGCTATCGGAGCCCTATTGATAGCACTGTTTCTCTTATTACGACAATTCGTCGACATTCTTACACCCATTCTCACTTCAGGCATCAGTATTCTCTGGACCTTGGGTCTTATGGGATTCAGTGGCATACCTTTGAATGTAGTGACCTCTATTGTTCCCATCTTGCTGATTATCGTTGGGTCTACTGAAGATATTCATTTATTGTCTGAGTTTCGTCGTGCTCAGAATAAAGGCATAGACACCCAAGCAGCCATTAGGCACATGTCCAACAAGATGGCGCGCACCGTGTTGCTTACCTTTATTACCACCTATGTGGGTTTTCTTTCTGTGGGACTGAGCCGTATTGAAGTACTTTGGCAATTTGGAATCATTGCTTCAACCGGATTACTCTTTAACTATATTGTGACAGTTACGTTAATCCCCTCCCTGCTCGCAATAACAGGTCGCTGGCAACTCGACGGTAAGACACGATTTTTCAAGTCATCAAAGACAAATGTGGCAAAATTGTACTGGCAATGGCTGTTTCGCAGGCGTTGGGCAATATTGTTCGTATTGACAGTTTGCTCTGTGATTGCAGCTTTGGGAATACCAGCGATACAGGTAAACCACAACACGATAGAAAGCCTTGGAAAGAATTCTGAAGTCAGAAAACAGGTGGAGGCAGTCAATACTCAGCTGGCGGGTCTTGAAACCTTTTCGATCATTCTTGACTCAGGCATCCAAGACACTTTTTTAAAGGTCAGGTACCTTGAAGAGGTTGTTGAAATCCAGAATTTCATCGCCGAGCAAGGGCTGTCTCGCTCAACAACCTCATTTGCAAACTATCTATCGATACTTAATGGTGTATTTCAGGAGCTGGATCAAGCTGTATTGCCCGAATCAGACGATGAGATCAACGAACTCATGATCTTTCTGGATCATAATCATGTAAAAGCCTACGTATCTGATGATTACAGTCGCATACGCATTCTTGTCAGACATCATGCAACTTCTAGCCGTGAACTGGAACATTTTGTTGCCACGTTAAGAGAATTTATTGATACACAACTGGATCCCGGACTAGAGGCTCGAATAACCGGTTCTTCAGTGCTGACACTATCAGCAACCCAATCGATGATTCATGGGCAAATACAGTCCATCTCGCTTCTTCTCATATTTTTTATTGGAATTATATCTATACTCTTCACTGACCTGAGAGTGGGATTGCTCGCCGCCATCCCAAATGCCTTCCCTGTGGTAGTCCTCTTTGGTGTCATGGGCTATGCGGACATTCCTCTCAATATTGGTACAGCTATGGCTGCTGCAATAGCGATAGGTATTGCAGTCGATGACACCATGCACTTCATGCTGCGTTATAACCAAGAGCTAAAATCTTCACGCCGTCAAACACTGGCCATGCATACGACTATTTCCAGCGAAGCATTACCCGTACTATCCACATCAATTGCATTGATTGCTGGTTTTTTGGTCTTCACCTTGTCTGATTTTCAGCCAATTGTGCTTTTTGGGTTACTCAGTGCACTCGCAATTGGTGTCGCATTGATTGCTGATTTCATGATCACTCCACTCGCAATCTCCTCTCTGCGTCTTGTGACTCTGTGGGATATGCTTTCAGCCCATCTTCGTCAACAGGTTATTCCCCAGAGCGTGCTGTTTAGAGAGATGAGCCGATGGCAGATACGACGCTTTATACTCTCCAGTGCGATCATGAAGTATGATATCGGTGAAACCATTTTCAAACCCGGTGATCAAAGCAATGAAATGTATCTGATAATGCATGGATCAGTAGAGGTACGAGTTCCCGGCAAGGAAAGAGGGGAAGGCGACCTAGTTGTCAATCGCTTTCGCTCTGGAGAACTCTTCGGCGATATCGCCCTGCTTGCAGGCGAACCCAGAAAGACCTATGCGGTTTCACTTGAGCCAACAAGTATTTTAGTTCTGTCCCGGGATGCGATAAAAAACACGACCTTTCTCCACCCAATCATTGCAGGTAGGCTGTTTCTGAACCTTGCCACAGATGTAAGTCGACGGTGGGTAGGCTTTATTGATCAACTCAGTAAAGATAAAGAACACTGATTGATCTCAGTATCCTTTATAACCAATACTTATTTTTATGCATCACTTCTCTGCAAGAAACTATCCGATGCCCTGCATTGATAATCCCAGAAAACTGCTGTTAGTAGATTCATATCTATTGCCACTTTACTCGTTTTTTCTTTTTATACTCCCCACTTATCTATTCTGCGCACCTACTGGACTCTATTTTTCTGCGCCCTATAGTGGAGAGAAAGTAGCGGAGTATGAAGTCACACTACCTGTCACTCGAAACGACAATCAATTATTTAAAATCCCTACTGAATGTCAAACCGTACAGGATGCATTGCATCGTGGGGCAAACCGATGGGGTAATCGCGTAGAACGTAGCATTTGGAGAAAAGTCCAGTTGGATTGCGAGTATGTGAGATTCTTACGCACCTTCCCTCTGCAACCTATGTATGATTTTGTCAGCGGTTATGATTTTATGAATGCTGAGCTATATGATATTCCGCTCTGGTTAAACTGTGATGAAGCAACAGAAAAAAACAATCACTCAAAAGCCTGTAAGGAAAATTTTACACTTGGTATAAAAGATTTTTCATTTTTCTTTCCTTGGAGAAAAGAAGATAAAAGACCTCTTAAGGAGACACCTCAAACCTGCCGTATCAACAATGGTATTTTTCGTGGGCGAGTGACTTACGATCAGACTGGCATACATTGTGTGCAGGATTCCAATGAGCCTGGATTTCGTATAATTGCTATTGATTATGCAGATGTAAACGGAGATGATTATCTCGATGCTATCCTTCGCCTTATTCCTCTCGGGAGGGGGGTGAGCAGAGCGCCCATCGTCCTACCACTTACGAGGAAAGAGCCTGACGGAACATTCACCATTCCTCAAAACCTTCCCGGCCCTATACCCAGCCCTTGATCTTTATCAAAGTTGCCTGTTTATTACATGGGCAACATGGTTGATCTAGAATTGCTCATTATTATAACTATTTGAGACATCAGCCATATCCACCATAACTACCATACCCACTTCTTCCCGCATGACCATTGGTTTTGTTGAGCACTAGGCCGATGACCTTTTCATCGTTAATATGAGATAGCGATTCCTTAACTGCATCAACCGGTGTTTTACCAGCTTCTACAACCAGTAAAATTTGGCCCATCAGATGATTCAGGACAGCGGCTTCACTCGTAGCAAGAAGTGGTGGAGAATCAAACAGCACTATACGGTCACTGTACCTGTCACCCAATTCTATCACCAATTTTTCCATCGCATCACTTGCCAATAATTCCGTTGAATTTTCGTATTTGTTGCCTGCGGGTATTATTTTCAGCTTTGGAATCTGTGTACCGATCATGACATCTCTTATTCCCGTATGAGAATCATGAAGAACATCGGTCAGTCCTCTTTTTTTCTCCAATCCGAGAAACCGACTGAGTTGGGGGTTTAAAATATCACCGTCTATAATCAAAATGGTCGAATCCAATTCTGTCGCAATGCTTAACGCGAGATTCAGAGAAGTGTAAGTTTTTCCTTCTCCTGGCAGTGAACTGGTAATCGTAATTAAATTTCCCCGCTCAATTGGTGCAGCACCTTTCCCAAAGGCATTCATTAAAATAGGTCTTTTTATAGCCCTATATTCTTCTGAGAGGATTTTGTTATTCGATTCAGGGGTTAAATATCCGGCTTTGGTCAACTCCTTCAAATTTAATTTATATTCAATATCGTCAGAATTAACCTGCTCACGATTTTTTATCGGAGCACTATAGTTAACCTCATCTAACTCTTCTTGTTTCAGAGAGTCTGAGAGAATATCTGTTTTACCATCAAATTCCTTAACAGCAGTAAATCCAGGATTTTCATGTTGGACAGTGGCATCTGCCATAACCCCGTCAACCTGAGCAGTATTGCTTGCTTTTTCTCTTTCCTTGCTCAGTCTCTCAATTGCTTTTTCTATACTGCTCATGAATACTCAACTCTTCAAATCGCTTATAAGATACTTCAATTTAAATCTCACAGCAGACTTCATGTAATGGTTTAAAACCAGGTTTCTGGAATAATCAACACATCACCTGGCAGCATCTGAGCATTTGCTGAAATATCACCATCTCGAATCAAATCATCCAACATCACGCGGAATTGCTCAGTTTCCCCGTTGACCTTTCGTACAATAGTTGCTTTATTTCCTGCCGCATATTCAGTCAACCCACCCACAGCAATAATCACATCAAGTAGCGTCATACCCTCTCTGAACGGAATCGCCTGAGGCTTTGCCGCCTGACCAACAACCCGTACCTGTTCAGTATACTGTCCGACAAAACGACTGATGCTCACAGTAACTTTCGGATTTTTAACGAATGTTGAAAGCTCTTTTTCAAGGCTTCTTGCCAATTCTGTAGAAGTTTTTCCACTCGCCTGAATATCCTCAACCAGTGGAGTGGATATCAAACCATCGGGCCGAACTACAACCTGAGTGGATAATTCCTGATCTCCCCACACAAAAACGCTCAATTGATCGCCAGGGCCTATCAGATATTTTTGTGTTGCATTTTGTGACGGCGCCAGCGTTGCATCACTTGAATGGATGGATTTCATCCCCTGACCTGAACAACCCACAGTCAATCCAGCAACCAGCATGACCAATAAAACAACCGTGATAATCCGAGGGGTCAGGTTGTATTTTGACATTTCATTTACCTCTTAGAATTTAACATTATTAATTTTGATTTTTTTAATAACCAGATGATCATTGAATTCATTTATTTCAGATCATATTTATTGATCAGATCATATAGTGTAGGTCTGCTGATACCTAATAATTCTGCAGCCTTTGAAACATTGCCCTTCACATGATTAAGCGCCCTTAAGATTGCCGTAGCTTCAGCTTTTTCGCGAACTTCTCTTATATTCAAGGGCATACCGTCACCTTGAGCGGTATTCAAGAGTAGTTCATCAGCTGTGATTTGCGGACCATCCGTCATGACTACAGCACGTTTGATCCTGTTTTCCAACTCCCTGACATTTCCTGGCCAAGCATAGTCTTCTATCGCCTGTAGTGCGGATTTAGTAAAACCAGTTACTTTTTGTGTACCCTTCGTGGCATATTTTTCGAGAAATGCCCACGCTAAAAGGACCGCATCACCCGCACGACTCCTCAATGGTGGTATATCTATAGTAACCTCACTTATTCTATAAAATAGATCTTCGCGGAAATTACCCGCTTTAATCATTTCATCCAGATTTTGATTGGTAGCGCATATCACCCTGACATCCACGGGTAGTTCTTCCCTGCTGCCAATTCTCTCAATGATCCTCTCTTGTAGAAATCGCAATAGTTTAGCCTGGAGATTAAGGGGCATATCCCCAATCTCATCCAAAAATAGTGTTCCCTTATCAGCGGTTTCAATTTTTCCAAGGGTCTTTTTATTTGCCCCAGTAAATGCACCTTTTTCATAACCAAATAATTCACTTTCGAGCAACGTCTCTGGAATAGAAGCACAATTAATGGCAATGAATGGTTTATCAATTCTGTCACTCATCATGTGAACAGCCTTGGCTAGAACTTCCTTGCCTGTGCCACTCTCACCAAGCAGCAGAACTGTAATATCAGTAGGACTCACTTTTTCGATCACCCTACAAACGTCCAGCATTTCTGGGCTATTTGCCACAACTCCACCCAATGGAGACTCTTTTTGGCTTACAAGCGCCCTATTCTCTTCCTCAAGTTCATACAAATTATAGGCGCGGTCGATAATTATCTTGAGCACTTCAGGATCAATAGGCTTCTGATAGAAATCGTACGCACCAAGCTCTATCGCAGTTAAAGCATGTTCACGATCATCATTGCCGGTTACAACGATCACCTTTATCTTTGGGCAAAGAGCCAAAATCTCCTGCAGAGTTGCCATTCCCTCACTCACATTTGCTGGGTCTGGAGGTAATCCTAAGTCTAAGGTGACAACAGGCGATTCAGTACGACGCAATAACGTAATTGCACTTTCCCGATCACCAGCCACTTGAACCTCATAACCGTCGAAACACCATTTCAGCTGGCTTTGCAAGCCTGGATCATCCTCAATCACAACAAGAGGTTTTAATTGCATCTCTCCCCTGCTCAAAGCCGCACCTCCACATGGGTTAATTCCGGAATATTTTGCTGATCAGTAGATAGTTTAAGTGGAATTCGTAAAATAAAAGTAGACCCTTCGTTCAAGATACTCGAAACTTCAATTTCTCCCCCTAGACTTCTTATGAATTCACGGCTTTCATAAACACCAACACCCATTCCAGCGTTTCCTTTTGTCGTTTCGAATGGCTGAAACAACTTGTCTCTGATGAAATTATGATCCATGCCCATACCATTATCCTCGATCACAACTTCAGCTGAATCGCCTTTTTTAATGAGCCTGACGCTTACAAGGCCATCATCAGCTGTGGCTTCTTGTGCGTTTTTCAGCAAATGACCGATTACCGCAGTAAAACGATCTTTATCTGTGACAATCTTAAGGTCTGCAGTATTATTTTGAAATGTCGGCTTTGGTTGAAATCCAGCATGTTCACTAATAGCTTGTTGCATGGCATCTCCAATTGAGAAAATCTTACTTCCGCTTTTCTCAAATCGACCTTTGCGTAATTGTGCAAGCAGACGTCCCATCTTTAATGCCGCATTATTCACAGTCTTAATCGCGTCGTCCATAAACTCGGGATTGTTACGATGACGTTCTGAGTTCTTTACCACCAACTCCAACTGCGCGATGAGATTTTTCAGATCATGCACCACAAATGCTGACAGGCGGTTAAAGGCTTCAAATTGATTGGCCCTTACCAGCGCTTCAGATGCTTGCATCAGAGCCAGGTAACTTCCAGCCTGCTGAGCAGCTGTCTTCAGCAGGTCTCTGTCCTCCCAGTTGATATGGCGTGCAGCCCTTGACTTTTCCAATACGACAAAACCGAGAAGATCGTTGTGCTGTTTTATCGGAATAATAAGCCATGCCACATCAATATCAGCAAGTTTTCCTGGTAATTCAAGATCATCATATAAACCAGGCGACTCTCTCAACTCCTGAATATCGACTATCCAGTCCTTATGTTTAAAAAAATTAATAATTGAACTGTCTTCTTCAATAGTAAAATTGGGTATGGATGAGTGCCAGTTGCTGGAACACAGATACTTTCCGACCTCATCTCTCATCCATAAGGCTCCAGCACCTGATTCGACCAGATCCGCAATAGCTTTAACTACCCGTATTCTTATTTCCGGTCCTGGCTCACCACTTGATAGTGTCTGGATTATCCTGAGCCATTCGTCACGGTAATCGTATTTGTAATTGAAGAAATGCTTACTGAGAAATACTTTCAGTTTTGATCTTAAATTTCCTGAGAAGAGCACTGCAACCAAGAAAATCAAGGCAGCGAAGAGAAAAATCATCTGCGATGCTTTACCCCAGCTTCCTCCATACATCCTAATGTAATAACCCACCCCCGACATTACGAGCAGGTAGGCGCCAGTTCCGACAAGAGCAGTCGCATGAAATACGACTCGCCTTGAGACAAAAACCATTATCGACCAATGTGGATTCCTGGCTGCAGCAATAGCCACTAAAGGCACCAATATTGAACTGACAAATCCCCTGGCCTGCCACAATTCACCATCGACCTGCCTGAACAGAAGTGCATCCGTATATAGAAGGAAGTCGTACAAAAAAAGTGAGGCTATACCAAAGTAAAGATACTTTACGGCCCAGCGTTTCTCAGGCCGGGTGTTTCTGAAGAGCTGTTCTATGAGCGCAAGCCCTGCAACCGAAAAGCCTAGGTGGCCGAGTAACTGCAGACTCGCAATTCTGGTTTGAGGGAGGTTGAGACTATGTGAATTTGCCAGCACCTCAAGAAGAAAAAGCATGAGGGAGGCAGTTAGTAGGAGTCCAGGAGCATATTTTAGTAATCTGCTGTCACTTCCCCCTGCTTTCTTTAATCCTCTTAGCAAGCGAAAAAGAAACAGAAACCAAGCAAAATTTCTGCCCGTCTCGAAGAATTGGTAGGTGACTACGGTCAGACGAGTTTCCTGTAATTGTAGAAAAACAGAAGCTACAGCCCATAAACAGGTAACCAGCACCGCAGATACCAGATATCCACCTTCTATTCTGCCACGCCAACTGGTTAACAGGAGTATGCCGAGAAGAAAGAACAATACAGCCGTGAATGAATAACCAATTATCCCAATACTCACAGAATATCCTTAAGCATACATTATGATGTTTACAAGACCGAAAACTTCTGACCACGCAAGAGATGATCAGTTTGATAAATATAAAACCAATAACACCATAACGCCTTTCGCTGGACAAACGAATTTGAGAAATATTGAATTGATGAATAGCGTTATTGAAATATCAGTAAGTTATTAATTATTTAAGTAGCCTCCATTTTAATCCATCTTTGGATTTATCAGGGCGCGGAAACGATAATTAAATCTTGCTGTTCCTGATCTAGTACTATAGTTAATTCCATTCATTGATTCAGCATTTTATGGGAAACAAAGTTGATATGGATTGTTTAGAAGCCACTTTGTTAGAATCCATAGATATCCGGGAAATAGTTTTCCATCATTAAACAACCACTCCACTCAATCAATAATCCAATACTATTCAATATGTTATGAATTTAATAACGACTAAACATTTCCATACGCCCAAGCCCATGATGCTAAGGAGCAGCGGATTCACACTCATCGAAGTCATGGTAGTTGTGGTGATACTGAGCATTCTGGCCGCCATTGTCGTCCCCAAAATAATGGACAGACCAGAGCAGGCCCGGATCACAAAGGCTAAAAATGACATACGTGCTATAGAGGCCTCACTCAATCTTTACCGGCTTGACAACATGCTCTATCCCACCACGGATCAGGGACTTGAAGCCCTGGTATCCAAACCTTCGGGCTCACCAGAACCGAAAAACTGGAAAGAGGGAGGCTATCTGGACCGACTGCCAACAGATCCGTGGGGCAACCAATATCTCTATCTGAATCCTGGATCTCACAGCACCCTTGATATCTATTCTACCGGACTTGATCCAGTATCCGGAGATGATGACCTCGGAAACTGGAATCTGGAGTAACTCCCAGAGATGCCAAAATCCCGTAGCACCTTGGTTAGATCACACCGCACCTCTGCATTTACCATGATAGAGGTGCTGGTGGTGATTCTCATCATTGGCATCATCATCAATTTCGCAGTCATTTCACTGGATATCCATAACCCGTCAGATAAGTTAAAAACTGAAGCGAGAAGGCTTACCTCCCTCATTGAACTCGCTTCAGAAGAGGCGCTGCTCAGATCTGAACTGATCGGGATTGCCATAGACGAGAACACATATGAGTTTCTGTCTCTCGAAGAAAAAAGCTGGGAACCCATTCAGGATTCAGTTTTCCGAATGCGTACACTGCCCGACGACATGCGTTTAGAATTGCTGACGGACCAGGCAGTGGAGGAGCGAGAACAGGCTGAATCCAAACAACCCGGTATCGTGCTTCTGATGAGTGGTGAAATGACGCCGTTCGAAATCAAAATTTCATCCGATCTTATCGACAACTACTTTCGTATCAGCGGTGCGGAAACTGGTGCTCTAAAACTCGATCATGTCACTCAATACTGAAAAGCTGGATTTACAGCAAGGATTCACCCTGCTGGAGGTATTGGTGGCCATGACCGTGCTCGCCATAGCCTTGGCCTCGATCATAAAAGTCTCGGCAAATCAGGCCATAAACACAGAACACCTGAGAGACAAAACCCTTGCACATTGGGTAGCCATGAACCAGATCGCACAGCTACAACTCACTCAACAGTGGCCTTCAGCTGGAAAAAAAAGTGGCGATGAAGAGATGGGTTGGCATGAATGGCACTGGCAAAGCATCGTCTCGAATACCCCTGACAGCCGAGTCAGGCGTATTCAAATCAACGTGTTCCGCAACCGTGACGATGAGTCCCCTGTTACCCAACTCAGCAGCTTCCTGTCTCAGCCCAAATAAGGGACCATCAGTCATGCACTCCTCATTCAGGACCAAAGGTCAGATGGGATTCACCCTACTGGAACTCCTGATTGCAATTACTGTGTTCTCAATCCTCTCCACGATTACCTATAGTGGACTTAAAACAGTCCTGGATGCTGAGCAGCAGACCCGTAACCATCTTGAGCGTCTGTCTCAGATTCAGATCGGGCTGAATCTTGCTCAACGGGATATTGAACAAGCCATAGCACGGCAGATTCGCGATGAATTTGGTGAGCCACTGCCAGCGATGCGCAGTGGCAGCCTAACCGGCATGCTGCTGGAATTCACTCATGGAGGTTACTCCAACCCTTTGGAACTCAAACGCAGTAGGCTCCAGCGAGTCGCGTACCAGCTGGAGGACAATAGTCTTTACCGTCTCACCTGGCCAGCTCTGGACCGGGCTCAGGACACGAGTCCAAGAAAAAGCATCCTGCTCGAAAAGATCAATTCTGCAGAAATAAAATTCTATGACCAGCAGATGAAACCCCATGCGGAATGGCCTGCAGGCACAAATGGGAACGATCAAAACCCACAATATCCACTCCCTAAAGCCCTTGAGATCATCCTTGATCTGGAAACGATGGGAAGGATAAGACGTCTCTTCCGTGTTGCCGAGCTGGCCGTCAAATAGGCATGGCAATGCACACCGGTAGCCTGCGCAAAGAGTCCGGCATTGCGCTGATTTCTGCAGTGCTTGTGGTAGCTATAACCTCAATTGCAGCCGTCGCTATGACTCAAAAAATGCAGTTGAGTATCCATCGCACAACCAATGTCCTGTTGGCTGACCAACGCTTTTTATACACCTTGGGAAGTGAAGCCTGGTCACGCGGCCAGTTGATCCGGGATCAAATCTCGGGAGAATCCTACGATGCTCTGAATGAAGACTGGGCCAAGGAGCTACCATTGACCGTCGTCGAAGAAGGTCAAGTCTATGCAAAAACCTTTGACTTGCAGGGACGCTTCAATCTTAACAATCTCTACAAGCCCGAAAACCCTTCAGAGGAAATCGAAAAAAGGACAAAGCAACAGATTGATCTATTCAAGGGTCTGTTGAGACTTCTGGAACTGGATGAAGCGATTGCACAAGCCGCATCAGACTGGCTCGATCAGGATATCCAGCCTCAATACCCTGACGGCGCCGAAGACAATGAATATCTGGGCCAGACGCCACCCAGCCGCACCGCCAATACCCTGATGGCGGATTCCTCTGAATTGAGACTGATAAAAGGTGTTACATCAGAGGCTTACAAAAAACTAGCTCCTTATGTCACCGCCCTTCCCGAGTTCACCCAGGTCAATGTCAATACGGCAGACCCTTTGATACTGAGAGCTTTGATCCAAAACCTGGATGAATCCGCGGCAGAATCTCTGCTGAATGAGCGTGATGAGAACCCGTACAAGGATACTGCATCCTTTCTGGATAGACTCAAAGCAATTTTCAGCGATAATGAGGAGGTTGGCATTACCGAACTGGAACCACTGATCTCTGTTTCCAGCAACTACTTTCAATTAGAGACCACTGTTCGCATGGATAACGCAAATCAACGGCTTCTCAGCTTGCTGCACAGAACTGAACAGGGTATCAGCGTAATCCACAGATCACTTGGCATTTTTTGATGACAGACACGATTGTTCTACATTTCAATGATCTTCAGTCTGACCAAGTCAGCTGGCAGCCATTGGGTAAGAAACCCTCTTCTCTAGCGCCGAAAGGTAAGGGCAGCCTGGAAGAGGCTGCGGAACAGATAAAGGGTTGGCGCCATCTGGCGGTTATCTCTTCAAACGAGCTTTTCTTAACCAAGGTCAATATTCCCTCTAAAAACCGCCAGCGGTTGATTCAGGCAATCCCATTTACCCTGGAAAATAATCTGACAGAGGAGATAGACGAGCTCCATTTTGCACACGACACAAAATCATCTAACGGTACATCTGTAGCCGTAGTTTCCAGGCGCCGGCTGTCTTCCTGGCTTGAACGCCTCAATCAACAGGAACTTAGGCCACGTGGACTGTTTCCAGCTGTCCTCTGCCTGCCCCTCACTCCCGGCAACTGGTCTGTTTACCTGGGAAATGATCTATCTCTGGTTCGTACAGATACCAATTCAGGCTTTGCAGCAGATTCAGATAATCTTTCAGTTCTTCTCACGCAAGCGCTCAGCGAAGTTTCCGCTTCACCCAAGCAACTGGATTTATTTATCGATCCTGATCTCAGTGAAGATGACGTCGTCTCGTTGATTGAAGAGCTGAATATTCCATACCATGTCACGACTTCCAAGACCAATACCACTGATATCTTCTCTGAAAATCTGGATGAAAAACATACAATTAACCTACTTCAGGGTGATTACAAGCAGATAGACAACAAATCCTTAAAATGGCGGAGATGGCTGCCGGCCGCCGTGCTTTTTGCTTTTTTCATTGGACTGAGCATAGTTTCCACTTTTCTGGATTATTCCGAATATAGGCAACAGAGTATTGCTCTTTCAGAAGAGACCAAGCAGGTGTTCCGTGATGCCTTCCCGGAAATAAAGCGCATCGTTGACCCGAAGGTTCAGATGGAACAGCAGCTTAGTCTGCTGAAAAAGACCGGAAAGGTCGGCCATGCAGATTTTCTCACCTTAATGGCGCATCCAGCCGCCACCATCAAAGAAGCAAAGGGTAACAGCATCGAAAGCATCAGCTACCGAGACGGCCAACTCGATCTGAAAATGACACTCAAGGACTTGCAGTCCCTAGACGATATAAAGAAACAAATTGAATCACAGAACTTTTTGGTCGAGATACGATCGGCCAATGCGAATGGCAACCAGATCACTTCTCATCTGAGAATCAAACGGGGTGGTGTATGAAACAGTGGTGGCTCTCCCGTTCTCCACAAGACAAGCTGGCGTTGATGGTAACCTCTTCTGCAGTTGTAGTGCTTTTACTCTATCTGCTTCTCTGGATACCGTTCAAACAGCAGGTCGATAAAAAAGGGGTATTAGTCGATAGCCAACGGTCCACCCTGAAATGGATGCAAGAGAGTGCGGCCAAAATCAAACTCATCAAACAGCGGCAAAGCTCGAGCGATCGGTCAGGCAGAAGCGAGGCGCTGCTGACGCTGGTTGACAGGACAGCGAAGAAAAATCAGCTACGGCAATTTATCCAACGATTGAAACCAGACGGCAGCAGCGCCGTGCAAATCTGGGTGGAACAGGCGCCATTTGACAGCTTGATCCAATGGTTAGGCCTTTTGGTGAATCAATACGGGATTTTACTCGAGTCGGTCAACATCGAACGTCAGGATAAACCAGGTGTCATCAATGCAAAATTGAACCTGCAGCGGGAGGCCCTCTGATGCGATGGTGGCTATATCTCCTAGCAGGCGGAATAAGTTATCTTCTCTTCGCACTGGCGTATCTGCCGGCAAAGCATGCTCTATACTGGCTGACGCCGGAAGATTTTCCAGTTGTAGCAGACGATGCCCAGGGAACTCTTTGGAAAGGCTCTGCCACACAAACCTTCTATAGGGACATAGAACTGGGCTCATCCGCCTGGGCCTTTAGGCCTCTATCGCTCCTCATCGGGCAGATTAACTACCAGATAGACTTATCGGACAATAAGCAAAAGATCAGTGGCGATGCAGCACGTAACTTTATAACCGGCGAGTATGTAGTTTCTGCTCTAAAGGGCTCGATAGAGGCCACTAACATCCCGTCTTTGATTGGACAACCCTTCGTGCACCTTGATGGCCATCTGGATATTGACATCAAACGAATCAAAGTCTTGAATCAACAGGTTACCGCAGCCTCAGGCAGGCTGCGTTGGGACGACGCCATCATCCAGAAACCTGTTAGAACCAAACTAGGCAGCCTGCAATTTGATCTATCTGGTGATGAAACTATGCTCAAGACCCATATCAAAGATATTGCCGGGCCTTTGAAGGTGGACGGAGTTGTGGAACTCCTCCCGGACGGTAACTACCGTATTAATGGCAAAGTAAAGCAAACAGATAGTTCTGACCAGGGACTCGTCAGCCTATTACAGAATATCGGACGCCCCCTTGCCGACGGGAGCACCCAAATTGAATACTCAGGACAACTCTAAATACCAGTCGCAGAATTTTCCATCTAACTAGGTTCAATCCACTGAATATACCTCTGAAAGATATTCTGCTACTATCTAAAAAAAAGATTATATCTTATACATAACCAACTGATGATTAAAGAAATAAACCTATCGAAGGCGCCATTTGAAATCTATGGGTAACAAGACAATAACACCGGCCCTTTTCAGGCTATTGAATGGTTTGCTGTTTACGCTTTTAAGCCTGCTGTGCACTGTCCAGGTATGGGCTGAACAGATAACTCTCAATCTGAATAATGCAGACATCAGCGCCCTGATAAAGACTGTTTCTGAACATACCGGGAAAAACTTTGTCATCGACCCCCGTGTCAAAGGCCAGGTCACTGTCATCTCCGCCCACCCCATGGAGAGAGAGGAGTTCTATGCGGTCTTCCTCTCTATCCTGGAGGTCCACGGCTTCTCAACAGTGCCTGCAGGGGATGTGATTAAGATTGTTCCGAATGTCAAAGCAAAGCAAGTTGGGATTCCGACCGGAGACACGGATGACCAGCTTCCCGGAGATCAGGTTGTCACCAGAATCATCCAAGTTAAGAATGTTACGGCCGCTCAATTGGTGCCGATTCTGCGTCCCCTGATCCCTCAAGAAGGACACCTCGCCGCTTATCCCAGTACTAATGTTCTGATCATTTCAGACCGGCGGCAGAACGTCGACCGACTGTTGAAAATCATCTCACAAATCGATCAGGTGAGTGACAGTTCCATAGAAGTCGTTGCCCTGCAACACGCTTCTGCTGCTGAAGTCGTGCGCATCCTGAATGGCCTGCAGGAGAAAAAAACCAAGGGTGGGGCCAACGATCCAGTCAAGCTGATCGCGGATGAACGCACCAACAGTGTCCTGATCAGTGGCGACACAACCGCACGCCTGCGTGTCCGGGTCGTCATCGAGCATCTCGACACCCCTTTCGACAACGAAGGCAATGCCCAGGTCATCTATCTCAAGTATGCCAATGCCAAGGACCTGGTTACAGTATTGACCAGTGTCACACAGAACATGGACAAGGGTAAAGCTGGCGCCAAAGGCGCTCCTGCAAAATCCAAAATGCCGATCTATATCCAGGCTGATGAGGCAGCCAACGCGCTGATCGTCTCGGCGCCACCGGATGTATTGCGCTCCCTGCAGGGCATCATCCGCAAGCTGGACATCCGCCGTGCGCAGGTCCTGGTTGAAGCGATTATCGCAGAAGTCTCCACCGATAGAGTCAAGGAACTGGGTGTACAATGGATCGTGGACGGTTCACCAGGCAACAGCGGTCCGGTTGGCGTCATCAACCTCGGTTCACCCAGCATCAGTGACATTGCAACAGCTGCCACATTGGGAACAGCAATGTCCATCCCTTCTGGAACCATGCTTGGGTTTGGTGAATTCAACAGCTCATCGATCAATTTCGCAGCGCTGATCCGTGCACTGGAAAGCGACTCCTCAACCAATATCCTGTCTACACCCAGCATCCTGACCCTGGACAATCAGGAGGCCGAAATCGTCATGGGCCAGAATGTGCCAATTGTTACCGGATCATTCACCTCCACCGGGGCCGCTAGTTCCTCGGTAAACCCCTTTCAAACGGTACAACGCCAGGATGTAGGACTGACCCTGAAGGTGACGCCCCAGATCAATGAAGGCAGTGCTATTCAACTCAATATCGAACACGAACTTTCAAGTATCGATGTGACCGCTACAAAAAGCGCATCCGATGTAGTAACCAACAAGCGGGTCATCAAGACAACAGTAATGGTCGAGGACGGTAATACCATCGTGCTGGGCGGCCTGTTACAGGAAGACCTGCAGCAGGTGGAGGAGAAGGTCCCTCTGCTCGGTGACATCCCATTACTGGGTGGACTTTTCCGTTCTAACTCAACAGTAAAGAAAAAAAAGAGCCTGATGGTCTTTCTGCGCCCGGTGATCCTCAGGGATGCCGCGACCTATTCACAGGTATCCGGCGACAAGTACAACTACTTTCGCGCTCAACAGCTCGAGTTGAAACAGCAGGGTGTTAATCTGATGTCTGACGATGTCATGCCGGTGTTGCCAGATCGGTTCAACACAATGCCTCCGCCCTTTGATAATGAGCCCAGCAGCCTGGAACAGTAGCGCCGGGATAATCAATGTCTGATAACGTCAGAAATTCCCCACCTGATCTGGATGAGCTGGATCCTGAAGAGACGGATTCTTATCTGGTCTCACTGAAGATCAAGAATATCCCTTACTCATTCGCCAGGCGGCATGGGGTACTGGTTACCGATGAAGTTCCGGATGAACAGCCCATGCTCCTCTACAAGGCGGGCGTCCCTCTCTCCGTCTTCTCCGAAGTTCGTCGCTATATCGGGCAGCCTTTAGCCCTACAAGAAATTAGCGAAGATGAATTCGAACGCCACCTTTCCCAAATCTACGAGTCGGGTGAGAAGCAATCGACCCAGATCATGGAGACCATGGGCAATGACATGGATCTCGATAACGTCGCCAAGGCCCTCAATCAGCCTGAGGATCTACTGGAAAGTGATGATGATGCCCCTATCATCCGCCTGATCAATGCCCTGTTCACTGAAGCGATCAAGGAACAGGCCTCAGATATCCATATCGAACCCTATGAAAACCGACTGGTAGTACGCTTCCGGGTCGATGGTCTGCTACGAGAAGTACTCCATCCACCAAGAACCGTCGCGCCATTTCTGGTCTCCCGCATCAAGGTCATGGCGCATCTCGATATCGCCGAGAAACGCATCCCGCAGGATGGTCGGATCTCCCTCAAGGTAGGTCTCAGGCCCGTAGATGTGCGCGTATCCACGCTGCCCTCAAGTTATGGTGAGCGGGTTGTCCTGCGTCTGCTGGACAAACAGGCAGGCCGCCTGGACCTCAAACACCTGGGACTCTCCAAAACACTGCTGGAACAGGTGGACCCCGGCATCATTCATCGTCCACACGGAATTTTCCTGGTAACAGGTCCCACCGGTTCGGGAAAGACCACGACTCTGTATGCTGCCCTGAGCCGGCTCAATACCCAGAGCCGTAATATCGTGACCGTTGAAGACCCGATCGAATATTACCTGGACGGAATAGGCCAGACCCAGGTCAACACCAAGGTCGACCTGACTTTTGCAAGGGGTTTACGCGCCATATTGCGACAGGATCCGGACGTCGTCATGGTGGGCGAGATCCGGGACCTGGAAACCGCTCAGATTGCCGTACAGGCCAGTCTCACCGGGCACATGGTGATGTCAAGCCTGCACACCAATACCGCCATCGGCAGCGTCACGCGGCTGCGGGATATGGGAATCGAACCCTTTCTGCTCTCCTCCAGCCTGGTTGGCGTACTCGCTCAGCGCCTCGTAAGGACACTCTGTCACCACTGCAAAAAACCTTACCAGGCGAACCAGGACGAACTGGAACTGCTCAATCAACCGGACAACAGCAGTGTTACACTCTACTCTCCCACCGGTTGTAGTGAATGTCACCATCACGGCTACCTTGGCCGCACCGGCATCTATGAGCTGATCATTATCGATGAAGCACTGCGTTCACTGATTCATAAAGGCGCCGGGGAGCTTGAGATGTTGCAGCACGCCAGAATCAGCAGCGAGAGTATCCGCACAGACGGCATGAAGCGTGTACTCGCCGGTGACACGACAATTGATGAGATCATTCGCGTGACTCAAGATGGTTAAATCATGGACGCTTTTGAATATGTAGCACTCACCCCCGAGGGAAAGGAGAAGCGGGGAATCCTGGAAGGTGATAGTCCCCGCCAAATCCGCCAGCAGCTGAGAGATTCAGGTCTCACACCTCTCTCGGTAGACTCGGCAAGTGAGGAGAGCACTGAAAAGCGACACTTCAGCTTGCAACGCCGGGTCAATGCCATGGAGCTGGCATTGATCACGCGCCAGATGGCCACGCTCCTGCGTTCCGGACTACCTCTCGAACATGTTCTGAAAACCACCGCTCAGCAAACGGAGAAGCGCCATGTAGAGAGAACCTTGCTGGCAGTCCGGGCAAAGGTCTTGGAAGGACGCACTCTGGCAGATGGGCTCAGTCAGTTTCCTCGGGTTTTTCCTGAGCTCTATCAAAGAACGGTATCTTCCGGTGAGGAGTCAGGGCATCTGGAGGTTGTGCTCGAACGTCTCGCCGACTATACCGAGCAACGTCAGCAGATGCGCCAAAAAACCGTATTGGCGCTCTTCTACCCTGCTCTGCTGACCATCGTATCGATCCTCATCGTCGGAGGTCTGCTGACTTACATCGTACCCCAGGTGACCCGGGTGTTTGACAGTGTGGCCCAGGAACTGCCCTGGATCACCCAGGCGCTGATTGCGACCAGTGACACCTTGAGGGCGCATGGAGTAACCCTTTTAGTCCTGATCGCGGCTTTCGTCCTGCTTTTCAGCTATTTGATCAAGCAACCGGGACCCAAGCTGGCATGGCATCGCCTTGTATTAAAGCTGCCACTGGTGGGGAGACTGATCCGCACCTCAAACGCAGCCAGGTTTTCCCGTACCCTCAGCATCATGGCAGCCAGCAGTGTGCCGATTCTGGATTCTCTGCGCATTGCCGCTCAGGTCCTGACAAACCTACCCATGCAAAGTGCGGTGGAGGAAGCGGCGACCATGGTTCGCGAAGGTAGCAGCCTGCATAGTGCGTTAGAGAAGACCGGCTATTTCCCTCCCATGACACTCAGTCTGTTGGCCAGCGGGGAATCAAGTGGTAATCTCGAGGGTATGCTCGATCGCTCAGCCGAAATACAGGATAGGGAGATCGAAGCCCTGGTCTCAACCATACTTGGCCTTTTCGAGCCACTCTTGATATTGTTCATGGGTGGCGTGATTTTGATTATAGTACTCGCAATTCTCCTACCCATTTTCGATCTCAATCAGTTGGTTGGATAACTCACTATGCGGATTAAAAATCTTCTTCGAAGCGCCGTTTTGTCAGCGGCCGTACTGATATTGTCGGGCTGTGTTTCATCCGAAGAAAAGGAAGCCATGAACAACCCCCAGTATATTTTGGGGCAAGCCAAACAGGCCTATTTCGAGAATAATTATCGGCTGGTGTTTCAGCTGCTTTTCCCTCTTGCAGCCAAAGGTAACGACCAGGCTCAATATACGCTGGGTTATCTATATCACCACGGACTGGGGGTAGAAAAAAACGATCAACAGGCGATGAACTGGATACAGCGCGCTGCAGCTCAGGGGAACAAAAAAGCGCTCGAAGCGCTTAGTAAACAAGAGAAAAAATAGCTGGTTTGTATCAGATCCTATTCCTGGATCATTGCGCACCCTTACCTAACAGAACAACCTCAATCGTCTGCAGCAGGATGATGGTATCCAGCATTGTCCCGCCATTCTTCACGTAGTAGAGGTCGTATTCGAGCTTTCGCTTGGTATCCTCTTCTGTAGCGGCATAGGGATACAGCATCTGCGCCCAGCCGGTCAGACCCGGCTTTACCCAGTGGCGTTCAGCATAGTAGGGAATATCTCTGGACAGTTGGGCGACAAACTCAGGCCTTTCAGGCCTTGGCCCAACCAGACTCATGTCCCCTTTCAAAACATTGAACAGTTGCGGAAGCTCATCCAGGCGTGTCTTGCGGATGATCTTACCCAAGGTTGTAACACGTGCGTCATTCTTCGTCGCCCATCTTGCCACGCCATCCGATTCTGCATCGGTCCGCATACTGCGGAATTTCTGGACACGAAATGGTTTGCCATTTTTACCCACCCGCACCTGGCTATACAAAATCGGATCCCTGCCCCTCGATTCAATCAAACTGGCGATTGTTACGAGCAACATGAAGGGCGAAGCTACTATGAGTATGACAAGACTGACGGAGACATCGAACAGCCTCTTGAAGTAAATGCCCAATAGTCTCTGGCGGAAGCCAGCAGAAAACAGCATCCAGCTTGGATAGAGCAGCTCGATGTTGATGATGGATAACTCTTTCTCAAAAAAGGTCAGCAGATCCAGAACCTTGATCCCATTAATTTTGCATTGGAGCAGCTCATCCGTAGGTAGTTTTTTTCTTCTATCATCAACTGCAATAACAATTTCATCCACAGCAAATCTATTCGCTATGGCAAAAAGTGATTGATCCTTAGCAATCTGACGATTTTCATCTACCAGACTGACGCTATCCCCAAGCGAGACATAACCCACGACTAAAAATGCAGCCTTATTAACCGAAGAGTAGTAATCTTCAATACGATCGGCGTTAATACCCGTCCCCAGCACAAGTACACGTCTCTTAAGGGTGCTTTCCGATGTAAGTCGCATGAACAACATGCGTGTCACCAGGATTCCAAGAAAGGAGAACATCAGACTGAAGCCCAATAAGTCTCGTCCCGTCAGAAAGAAATCCTGCAGGAGAAAATAGAGCACACCCATGGCAACCGCGCCAATTAAAAAGCCAAGGAATAGCCTGACCAGGAAACCTGAGGCTCTTACCATCGAGTCCGGCTGATAGAGTCCAAGAGATAAAATGGAAAAGAACATCACCAAGGCAAAGAGTGATGCTGAACCGGTAACTGCATCGTTTGAAATGAAATTTTCAGGCATCTCATAGTTATGCAGAACAAAGACACTCAGATAGAAAGAGACAGCGAATATTATGACCTCGGTAATCCCAAGCAATACCAGG
Source organism: Pseudomonadota bacterium (assembly GCA_039714735.1). Lineage (GTDB taxonomy): Bacteria > Pseudomonadota > Gammaproteobacteria > Chromatiales > Chromatiaceae > JASJBU01. The sequence continues at coordinate 12,076 of JBDLIT010000021.1, read as the reverse complement.
GATTTGGGTACATATACTCCGAAAAGTCTGATCATAAAATATGCCTGACGGGATCTAGCCTAGATACAACGGAAACGACACTAAATGACCTTTGAAAAACTGGAGGCTGATTCTTTTGATTTTAGATAAGCATCGAATTGCATACAGATATTTCTGATCAGGAGACGCCCTTTCGGTTCAACACGAATCGTTTCATTATCCATCGTCAATAGACCGTCTGCCATCATGTTCTGCAGCTTCTGCAATTCCTTTGAAAAATAGTCCGCGAAGGAGATATCCCAATGTCGTTCTATATCGGAAAACGTCAGGGCAAAATGACAAATCAGTTTTGTGATCACATCCCTACGAATCTGATCATCACGAGACAGCTCGATGCCTCTGAATACGGCTAATTGGTTATTGTCGATTCGAGCATAATATTCATCCAGCGAGCGCATATTTTGTGCATAGCTTGGCCCGACCATACCGATAGAGGTAGAGCCCAGTCCCAGCAGATCACAGTCAGCATGGGTGGAGTAACCCTGAAAATTCCGGTAGAGAGTGCCATTATTTTGTGCAATCACCAATTCATCATCCGGCTTGGCAAAATGGTCCATGCCCACATAGACATAGCCTGCAGCAGACAGCTTATCGATCGTCATCTGCAGAATATCCAGCTTTTCCTGTGGCGCCGGCAGATCATCCTCATTGATTCGCCGTTGCGGTTTAAATCTTTCCGGTAAATGAGCATAGTTGAAAACAGACAAACGGTCAGGATCCACCTCCAACACCTGATCCAGGGTTCGCGCAAAACTGCTCAGCGATTGAAAGGGCAGTCCATAGATCAAATCCAGGCTGATGGAGCGAAACCCCTCGTCACGAGCAGCCTGCAAGACTGTAAGAGTGACCTCTTTTGTCTGGATACGATTGACCGCTTTTTGCACATTCTCTTCGAAGTCCTGCACCCCAAGACTCATTCGGTTGAAGCCAAGCTCGCGCAACAGCTTGATGGTATCGCCCTGAGCCTCTCTCGGATCAATCTCGATGGAGTATTCACCCGTATCATCATCCAACAGGTTGAAATGTTTCCTGGTCTGGCTGACCAACTCGCGCATCTCGGCATGACTGATGAAGGTCGGCGTGCCGCCTCCCCAATGCAGCTGTTCAACTTTTCTTGAGCGGTCGAACAGTGCTCCCTGCATCTCCAGCTCTTTATAGACCCGCTGCAGATACTTGCCCGCCATGCTACGGTCTTTTGTCGCAACCTTGTTGCAGGCGCAATAAAAACAGACGGTGTCGCAGAAAGGGATATGGAAATAGAGCGAAAGTGGGCGCCCCGACTCATTTGTGGCCTGGGCTATGCGCTTGTATTCAGCCTCAGCAAAACCCTCATGGAACTGGACTGCCGTCGGATACGAAGTATACCGGGGTCCAGAATGGTCATATTTTTCAATCAGGGAGAGATCGAAGACAATCGATTGATCCATAAATTTATTACTCGCTAATCAGGAAGCGTCTACGTCAATACCCTTTCGATGGGTTTCATTGATCTGGCGTAAAAGCACTGCAAATGGAATATCCTCATCGTGCCGGTCGACCAGGCTCATGAAGTTCAGGTCATCTCTTCCAAAGTGGTATTCACCATCAACCATGGACTGATAGAGATCCTTGATTCCCTGCTCGAGAGGACCAAGATAGGCGGGATAAGTTGCCATCTCTTCCATCTGATAATCGAAGCAGTCGCGTAAATCACCGACTTCGAAGACCGCCTGTTTGACCCATTCAATATACTCTTCGGCGCTTCGGGCACGCTGCAAACTCATTTCAACGACTCCATACAGGCTAACTCTTTATAGTACAAATTGATGCGCCACGTTTTTGAATTCCCGAAATCACTAGAAATTCTTTAAAACATGTCACGATAATTCTTCAATTCTTCGGCGGTAAATAAAAATACACCCTCGCCGCCCCGCTCAAAATCGATCCAAAGGAATGGTATATCAGGATAACGCCGCATCAATGCCTCTGCGCTATTTCCAACTTCCACCACCAATACACCTCTGGGCGTGAGGTATCTTTCGGCCTCTCGAAGAATCTTAGCAACAATCGAAAGACCTTCACCCTCAGCCTCAAGCGCAAGTACGGGCTCATAAGAGTACTCTTCCGGCAACTGCAGCAGTTCCGATCTGCCCACGTAGGGTGGATTCGTGACGATAACGTCATACTCGCCTTCCTTGAGCGAATCAAAAAGATCAGATTTTATTAATCTGGCACGATATTCCAGATTGTGTTCCTGAATGTTTTCCCCGGCAACAGCCAATGCCTGATCTGAGATATCCACCAGATCGACCTGAGTCTCAGGAAGATAAACAGCGGCGGCAATTCCGATACAGCCACTGCCACAACAGAGATCCAGGACACGCCTGACCTCTGCAGATTCAACCCAGGGCTCAAAGCCACTCTCCAGCAACTCGGCGATGGGTGAGCGTGGTATCAAAACATGCTGGTTTACAGCAAACCGCAGGCCGGCAAACCAACTCTCTCCCGTCAGATAAGGCAGAGGAATCCGCTCGTCAATGCGCCTGCGCATCAATGCAATGACCTTTTCCCTCTCCTCTTCTGTCAATCGGCTATCAAACCAGCTGACAGGGAGATCAGGAGGCAGGTGCAGGGAGTGTAAAACCAATGCTGCCGCCTCATCCAGGGCATTTTCGGTGCCATGCCCAAAGTAGAGTCCAGCCTCATTGAATCGACTTGCTCCCCAGCGGATAAAATCAGTTATTGTTAACAGCGAATGCATGCACGAATCAAATACCCAACGGGTTGGAGATAATAGCCCATTTGAGGGTTTTAACCCAATGTGAATTATCTTGACTGAATCACGCGCAGATAGTTGGCGCTACAGAAAGAGGGGCGAAACGCCCCTTCCCTTCTTAGTGAAGACTGTATTCAGATAATTGCAGCAAATTCCTGAATCCAAACCAGGAATATCATATATTACCTGAAGATTAACTCTCTAGTGGCGAAACCTTCAACCTAGAATCTGCAGTTGGACGGGGTAGGGCGTGCGTTTGTGGTGGTGCGGATCAAGGCGCAACGACGCGGAATAGTTAATCTATTCCAAGGAGTTGCAACGCAGACATGCGCCACCACAAGCGTGCAAGCTACCTCGTAGCGTGACTCACCCGATGGGTGAATAAGCTTATCGGCGCTAATTTCTCTCATAACAGCACCTTACTATCAGAATGGAGCGGTCAACTGCAGTTTCTAGGTTCAAGCTGCCTGGGAGTCCCCATTCGGCACCACATTCAACTCTGGCGTTTTCTTTTCGGCTTCAATGGAACCCCGTTTTATCAGATCTTCCAAGGAGATATTAGCGAGGAAATCAAAAATTTCCGCGCTCAGATCATCCCACAAGGAATGAGTCAGGCAACGTGCGCCACGGCTACAATTCTGCCTTCCTCCACAACGGGTAAACTCCACCCACTCATCCACTGCACAGATAATATTGGCAATGGAGATGTCATCCGCGCTTTTACCCAGATAGTAACCACCGCCCGGTCCACGTACACCACGCACCAGTTCCTTCGAACGCAGCGCAGCAAACAGCTGCTCCAGATAGGAGAGAGAAATCCCCTGATTTTCTGAGATCTCCGCCAGCGTTACCGGCCCTTTGGCACCATTCAGTGCGAGATCCAACATGGCTGTGACCGCATATCGACCTTTCGTTGACAACCTCATGTTACGCCTCCAAAGAGTTAAAACTAATTTCCTACCTATTTACTTGGTATTAAGAATAGCAGTAACCTAGCAATTCAGTCAACTTTAATAGGGAATAGTTGTTTACGGTCTGGGGTACCGAGGAGGAAGCGTGACACGCACAGACCTGGTCACAAGCGTCTGAGTCAGTAGGAAATGAAGCAAAAGCACCCACCAGTCACCATGCACTCCTGGTGAGTTGTGGGCAGTGAGACAATGGGAAGGACCGGTCTATCGTTACGAAAATTATTTGATAAACCCGCGTTTCATCAATAACTCTTCAGTCACCCCGGAGTCGGGTGATTCAGACGCTTTCTCACCCAGCATCAGTCGCTCGAGATATCTGGCGATAAGATCCACCTCCAGATTCACCTGACTGCCTGGCTGATAATCCAGCATGATGGTTTCCTGCAGAGTGTGGGGAACGATATTCAGGTCGAAACGGTTACCATCCACCCGATTGACCGTGAGGCTCACGCCATCCACGCAGATGGACCCTTTGTGCGCGATATATTTTGCCAGATGAGGAGGCGCCTGTATGACAAACCGGATAGATCGGGCATCCTCACGGCGTTCCAGCACGCTACCGACGCCATCCACATGCCCACTCACCAGATGACCACCCAGACGGGTGCTGAGGGTGAGAGCCTTCTCCAGATTGACCGGACTGCCCGGCTGTAGCGAATGCAGAGTGGTCAGATCCAGGGTCTCTCTCGACACGTCCGCCTTGAATCCATCACCGATGAGTTCAACCGCAGTTAGACAGACCCCATTCGTCGCGATGCTGTCGCCTAGCGCCACATCACTCAGATCCAGTTGACCGGACCGCACCGTGAGCCGCACGTCCCCGCCCCGCGACTCCATACTGCTGATCGAACCGACTACCTGAATAATTCCGGTAAACATGCTACTTACTCAACTGAGAGAAATCGGCCTGGCCGTGATACGGATATCCTGACCCACTTTTCTGACATCGTCGATATGCAGATCATGGCGATCCGCCATCTGCTCGAGGCCCGGCAGATGAAACAGCCCTCTGGCGCCATGTCCCATGATGTGGGGTGCGAGATAGACGATCAGTTCGTCAATCAGGCCCTCAGACAACATCGCACCCGCCAGGGTGGCGCCACTCTCCAGCAGCACCTCGTTGATCTCCTGCTCAGCCAGCAGTCGCATCACCTGCTGCAGATCGAGTCCTGCTCCATCAACCGCTGCCGATAATACCTGTGCGCCCGCTTGTTCCAGCGCCGCCACCCTGACCGGGTCATCATTTTTGCTGACTACCAGGGTCAGTCCGGGCAGTTTAAGCATTCCGGCGGTGACCGGCATCGACAGATCAGGATCCAACACTACCCGTATAGGCGTTGGCATCGGCAAGTCAGCTTCGAGTCCCAGTTCAGACGGGGCAAGGCGCACATCCATGGAGGGATCATCCGCCAGCAGCGTGCCGATACCCGTGAGGATCGCCGAACTGCCGGCCCGCAGGCGGTGCACATCCCGGCGGGAGTCCGCAGAGGTGATCCATTTACTCTCGCCACTGGCCATTGCGGTCCGGCCGTCCAGGCTCATCGCCAGTTTACATCGCACATAAGGCAGACCCTGGCGCATGCGCTTGATAAACCCTGGATTCAGCTGTTCCGCCTGCTCCTGCAGCACACCAGACTCCACTTCTACACCTGCTGCCGCAAGGATTGCCAGGCCCTCTCCAGCAACCAGTGGATTGGGATCCTGCATGGCCACCACGACCCGCTTGACCCCCGCCTCGAGTAAACCATCGGTGCAGGGCGGCGTCCGGCCATGATGACAACAGGGCTCAAGGGTCACATAAGCGGTCGCCCCTCTGGCGTGCTCTCCCGCCATGGCCAGCGCATTACGCTCCGCATGAGGCTCACCGGCACGCCGGTGATAGCCTTCGCCGACCATCTCTCCCTGTTTGACCAGTACACAACCCACCCGGGGATTGGGGTCGGTGGTGTATCGCCCCTTCTCCGCCAATTGGATCGCTCGGGCCATATAAAGATAGTCGAGTTCACGACTCATTTTTTCTTGTCTTCTCGGATCGGCAGATCCAACTGCTGGCGTCGCGCCTCGGGGCCCGGCTGACTCTCCAGCCGATCGATCTCCTCCCGGAAGGCATTGACGTCCTCAAACTTGCGGTAGACCGAGGCGAACCGCACATAGGCAACCTGATCCAGCAGCTTCAACTCCTCCATCACCAGTTCACCGATCTGCAACGAGGCCACTTCGCGTTCCCCCCCCGCCATCAGTTTACGGGTGATCCGATTGATGGCCGACTCGAGCTGCTCGGTGCTTACCGGGCGTTTCTCCAAAGCACGCACCATGCCGGCGCGCAGCTTACGTCCATCGAAGGGGGCGCGGGTGCCATCATGCTTGACGACCCTGGGAAGATTGAGCTCGGCGGTCTCATAGGTGGTAAAACGCTCTTTGCAGACAGCGCACTCCCGGCGCCGGCGGATCTGATCACCCTCTCCCGCCAGGCGGGAATCGATCACCTTTGTATCCTGGGCTCCACAGAAAGGACAACGCATGTCTGGTTTAAAGTACTGGCTTCAGGATGCTACACAGTACTGTGTATCTCCGGCCTATCCGGCCGGATGACACAACATTCTGGGCGCACTCCTGGGTCATTACTGCGTTACCCGGCATAGACGGGATGCTTTGCACAGACATCCAGCACCTTGGCCTTCACACTGTCGATGACCGCCTGATCACCCCGGGAATCGATGACATCGCACATCCAGCCAGCCAGTTCGACGCACTCCTGCTCACTGAAACCGCGGGTTGTCACAGCGGGTGTTCCCACCCGGATACCTGAAGTCACAAAGGGTGACTGGGGATCGTTCGGTACGGCATTCATGTTGACCGTGATATTCGCCGCTCCCAGCCAGGCATCCACGGCCTTGCCGGTGAGGCCGGCCTCGATGAAGCTGACCAGAAACAGATGATCGTCGGTCCCCTTGGAGACCACATCATAGCCGCGATCCATGAACACCTTGGCCATGGCACGGGCGTTATTAATCACTTGTTGCTGGTAGGCCTTGTAGCCAGGCTCCATCGCCTCCTTGAAGGCCACCGCCTTGGCTGCAATGACATGCATCAGCGGCCCACCCTGGGTGCCGGGAAAGACCAGCGAGTTGAATTTTTTCTCCAGGTCCGGGTTGGACTTGGCCAGGATCAGCCCGCCACGGGGTCCACGCAGGGTCTTATGCGTCGTCGTGGTGGTGACATCGGCGATCTGCACCGGACTGGGGTAGAGCCCGGCAGCGATCAGGCCCGCCACGTGTGCCATATCGACGAACAGATAGGCGCCCACCTCATCGGCGATATCCCGGAAGCGCTGCCAGTCCACCACCCGTGAGTAGGCGGAAAAGCCCGCCACGATCATCTTTGGCTTGTGTTCCCTGGCCAGGCGCTCGACCTCTGCATAGTCGATCTCGCCGGTATCCGGGTTGAGACCATACTGCACAGCGTTATATAGCTTGCCGGAGAAGTTGGGTTTGGCCCCATGGGTGAGGTGTCCGCCATGCGCCAGGCTCATGCCCAACACGGTATCCCCCGGCTGGCAAAGCGCCATGTAGACTGCCGCATTGGCCTGGGAACCGGAGTGGGGCTGGACATTGGCGTAGTCCGCGCCAAACAGTTCCTTCGCCCGGTCGATGGCCAGCTGTTCCGCCACATCGACATTCTCGCAGCCACCGTAATAACGTTTCTTCGGGTAGCCTTCGGCATATTTGTTGGTCAGAACAGTACCCTGCGCCTGCATCACCCGTGGGCTAGTGTAGTTCTCAGAGGCGATCAGCTCAATGTGCTCTTCCTGACGCAGCTCCTCGGCCTCGATCGCCGCCCAAAGCTCGTCGTCATACCCCTGTATCTGCATACCTTTATCGAACATGAAACCCTCTCAGGACTGCTGAAAAAACGCGTTAATATAACAAATGGACCGATTCGAGTCTTAATTAAACCCAAACGATGTAAAAATCCTTCAAGGTCAGGATTAATACCGCCAAACTAGTTTGAACCTGAAGAAAACACCTTCTTGAGTATATCGGTGGTGCGCGCGGTGGGATTTTCGCGGATCTGCTGCTCCTGAATAGCGATGTATTTGAACAGGCCATCCATCGCCTTGTCGGTGACGTACTTGTCCAGATCCATGGCGTCTGTATTCAGAAAACCGCTAAGTAGACCGCCCGCCTGCCCCATCAGAGACTTGTAAGCCGAGGTGACCCCCACCTGGCCGGTAGCCTGTTGCACGAGGGGTAAGAATTTCTCCGCCAGCTTTGCTCCACTCGTCTTCCTGAAGTATTCAGTAGCCGCATTATCCGAGCCATTCAAAATGGCCTTGGCATCGCTCACGCTCATGACGCGAATCGCATCTCCCAGAATACCCGAGGCTTCCGGCACCGCCTGCTCCGCCGCCCTGTTGAGGGTCGTGACAAACTCATCCACATACTGGCCCTGCCCAGCTTGGCGGGCAAGCTGCTCCACACTCTTCAGGGATTCCGGCATGGCGATGCGCACCAGCTCGTCGGCCAGAAAGCCGTCTGTGCGCCCCAAGGTGTTGATCGAGGTCTCTACACCATTGGCAAGCGCCTCTTTCAGACCGGCAACGATATCACTATTGCTCAGTACGGATTCAGCAACGGTTTCCGCTGTCTCGCCTTTCAGAAATCGATCAAGCAGGCTACCCCAGTCAGCCTGCGCCATTGAAGTCATGAATAACAGGGAACAGATAACGGAAAGAGCCTGTAGTTGATTTTTTTCTGATTTCATTGGTATCTACTCCTGAATCTCAATCGTTATCTGATGAACTGTTGATCTTGCCGATCTTGGACATGGGTATCACGCTGGACTTCTGAGTCTCGTCGGTGAAGTGAGGACGCTCCTCAGCCGTGCGTCCCGCCTCCTCCGCCAGCTCCTTTTCGCGGGCAGTAATCAGACCTAGGCAATTGCGGATATCCTGGATAGTCTGATCCGATAACGGATGCTGCAGGCTCTTGTGCTCCGGAGTGACCTCCCGCACGATGCCGGTCAGCACCTTACGCATCACCATCATGATATCTCTCTCTTTCTGCAAGCCATCGCGCATAATATTTTACTCTGTTGATTTGCCCTGAACTGAGCAGGGTATGTTTAAACCTAGATTCCTCAGTTGACCGCTCCATTCTACTGTTAACGAGTTGAAATTGAGTTTGTTTTGTTCGCTAGACACCTTCACCCACTGGGTGAATTACGCTACGGGGTAGATTGCACGTTTGTGGCGGCGCATGTCAGCGTTACAACTCCTTGGAATAGAATAACTATTCCGCGTCATTGTGCCTTGACCTGCACCACCCCAAACGCACACTCTACCCCATCCAACTGAGGATTCTAGGTTAAATGAATGGAAGCTTATCGAAACAGTGACCCTGTTTACCAGCGGGAATTATCATACAAATAGACACACTACCCCTTCAGCAGCTTCTCCAGGCCCGCCTCATGCAGAATTTCCACACCCAGTTTCTCAGCCTTGCTCAGTTTGGAGCCAGCTTCCGCACCGGCGATCAGGTAATCGGTCTTCTTTGAGACACTGCCGGTTACCTTGGCGCCCAGCGCCTGCAGCTCCGCCTTGATCTCATTCCGTGGCCGGCTGAGCGTGCCGGTAAGCACCACCGTCTTACCACTGAATGGACTCTCAGTTGGAACCCCGGCAGATTCGGCGGCCTTCCAGTGGAGTCCCGCCTTGTTGACTAGCCGGTCGATGACCTCGAGGTTATGGGGTTGACGGAAAAAGGCGACTATATGCTCAGCAACGATCGGTCCTACGCCTTCCACCAAACTACACCGCTCCCGCACCAGATCCTGCATCTGCGCCTCACACAGGGCCTGTAAGGATTGAAAGCGATCCGCCAGGCGCTCGGCAACCTGCCGGGTGACACCGCGAATATGCTTTTCCGTCAGCCACTGGACCAGTTCATCGTCAGCTACGGCCAAACCTGCCGATTCCTCCAGCGTCTTCAGCAACGCCTCGGCCGTATTCTCCCCTATACCTTTCACGCCCCGATCCTGAACGAAATGATCGACATCCGCCGCCAATAACGGGGCCAGTTCATGGAAGTGACTGGCCAGCGCGGTAGCCGTAGCCTCGCCGACCTCACGGATACCAAGGGCATAGAGGAAACGCGCCAAGCTGGTGATTTTGCTCTTCTGCAGAGAATTTTTTAGATTCTGAGCCGACTTTGACCCCATCCGCTCCAGGCCGGCGATTTGACTCTCATCCAGCTGGTAGAGGTCGGCTGGATCATGCACCAACCCCTGGTCAACCAGCTGATCCACCAGCTTGTCTCCCAGGCCCTCAATGTCCATCGCCTTGCGCGAGGCAAAGTGTTTCAATGCCTGTTTGCGCTGCGCCGGACAATAGAGCCCGCCTGAGCAACGGGCTACCGCCTCACCCTCCGGTTTGACCACATCGGAATCACACACCGGACAATGCAGCGACATCTCCACCTGAGTCGTTCCCTCCGGACGACGCTCCAACACCACCTGAACCACCTCGGGAATCACATCACCGGCGCGCCTGACAATTACCGTATCACCGGCGCGTACATCCTTGCGGGCCACCTCGTCCATATTGTGCAGGGTGGCATTGCTCACCGTAGCGCCACCCACGAACACCGGTTTGAGGCGGGCGACCGGCGTGATAGCCCCGGTGCGCCCCACCTGGAACTCCACGGCCAGCACCTCGGTCAGTTCCTCCTGGGCGGGAAATTTATAGGCGATGGCCCAGCGCGGGGCGCGGGAGACAAAACCGAGTTGTCGCTGCAACTCGAGCGCGTCCACCTTGAACACCACACCATCGATATCGTATTCGAGGCCGTCGCGTTTGGCGGCAATCGCCTGAAAGTAATCCAGGCAGCCGGCCGAGCCAGCCACCACTGTCAGTTCGGGTGAAACCGGCAGACCCCAGTCACGTAGCCTGTGGATGCTCTCGCTGTGGGTCGTGGCGACTGGCCCCGGTTCCACCTCACCAAAGCCATAGCTGTAAAAGGTCAATGGCCGCCGGGCCGTGAGTCTGGGATCGAGCTGCCGCAAAGAGCCGGCCGCCGCATTGCGGGGATTGACGAAGGTCTTCTCTCCAGCGTCCCTGGCTTGTGCGTTGAGTCGTTCAAAACCGGCCTTGGAGATAAAAATCTCACCCCGCACCTCTAACACAGCCGGGTAGGCATCGCCTAGCAGGCGCAGTGGAATCGACGCGATGGTGCGAACGTTACTGGTGACATCTTCACCGGAGGAACCATCACCCCGGGTCGCTCCATGCACCAGCCGACCCATCTCGTAGCGCAGGTTAATAGCGAGACCATCCAGCTTGGGCTCTGCGACATAGCTGACGGCTGTCTCCAGGTCCAGACCAAGCCGTTCATGCACGCGCCGGTCAAAATCCTGCAGCTCCGTTTCACTGAAGGCGTTGTCCAGCGACAACATGGGTACTCGATGCACTACCTCTTCAAAGCCTTCCAGGGGTTCACCTCCGACCCGCTGGGATGGGGAGTCAGGAGTAATCAGCACTGGATATTCCGCCTCCAAGGCCTGCAGTTCGCGCATCAGGCGATCATATTCGGCGTCCGGGATCTGGGGATCGTCGTAGACGTAGTACTGACGGTTATGAAAATTGATCTGGTCGCGTAATTTTGCGAGGCGGGAGACAACCTCAGCAGCTGCGCTCATCGCTTGCTCCGGGCAAGCTGCACCAGCCGCCGGTGCTCCACGATCTCGCTGCGCAGGGTCTCGATAGTCTGTTTGCTCAGCGTACTGTGGGTCTCATCCTGCAATACGCCACCCAACATTGTCGCCAGCCGTTCTGCGGTAAACAACATGTCGGAGAAGATCGCCAGACTGTCCCCTGGACCGGGCAGCTGGGTAAACAGCGTCAGGCCGGGGGTTGTGTAATCGTCCATGCTTTTCAGCGGGAACACCCCTGGCTCGACCATGCTCGCCATGTTGAAGACTATTTTGTGGCTGCCATCGGTGGTGTAGCGATGGTAGATATGCATCTCACCGGGCTGCAGGCCTACCTCTTTCACCGCACTCAGGATTGCCTGACCCGTAAAGCTTGCGCCTTTGGTTTTGAGATTGATCTGGATGATCTTGCCGGGCACATCCAGCGGCGACTCCTGCTTGGCGCTGAAGCCGAACATCTCCTGTTGATTTTCCACAGGCGGCAGGGGCGGTGCGTCTGTCTCAGTGCTTAGCTGGATCTTCTCGTCATGGGAGGCGGTGGAACCATTGACCTCCTGGGAAAGCTGGGCCAGCTCCGCCTCAATCTTGTCCAGCTCATCGTCAT
>JBDLIT010000020.1:0-41168 GCA_039714735.1 Pseudomonadota bacterium | reverse complement strand
TTTTTTACCTTAAATGGGCATTCTAAGCCAAAATAGCGGACTAATAATAATAGTTTTTTACATTATATCAATAGGATAGCTTGGTCCGACCCGGTCATTCATTCCGATTCCGGTCATTTCCGACCCGGTCATTTCATTCATTCATAACAAAACATGTTCTATACACAGATTTAGAATGTTCCACGGACAGTGACTGAAAAAGCCTGGGATCAGCCCTCTGTCAGGCATAATACTACTCTAATTCCCATCTGTTGCCAGGTTTGTGAAAATCGATAAACCGGATGCACGTCTCAAACTTGCTATCTCTATATACTCTGATTATGTGGGGCTGATCGAGAACACTTTGGACGGTAAAATGAGAAGAAGTGATGATTGCCTATTCCATGAACCATTGGTCATACTTGATAAATCATGAACTGTTGCAACCCGATCCAGAACGACACAGGCCGCCTGTTCAGCTGGTTCGCTGTTCCACATCGTCTTCGACACCGCCTATTCGGCTTTGAGAAGACCCAACGGCAATTGATCGAAGGCATCAGACAAGCCGGATTCGAGGGCGCAGAACTGCTTGATATCGGCTGTGGCCCGGGTTATCTGCATCAGAGTTTGTTACGGGAGGGCGCCGCCAGTGCGCTTGGTGTCGACCTCTCTACAGGCATGCTGACTGAAGCGCGCAAAGCGGCCAAGACAGCCGGCTTGGAAGGCCGCACAGACTATCGGTTGGGGGATTTCGTGCAGCTCGCGGATGAGATACCCACTGTGGACATCACGATTCTGGATAAGGTCGTGTGTTGCTATCCCGATTGGGAGGCGCTGCTGAACAGTTCACTGGAAAAGACCCGGCGGGTCTATGCCCTCACCTACCCCCGCGACCGAATCATGACCCGAACTGGCGGTCGTATACTGCACTGGGGCATGCAGCGCATCAACTGTTGTTACCAACCCTATATCCATGACCCGGAGAAGATCCAGCAGCGCATTCTCGAGCATGGCTTCCAGCAGAACTATGAAACGCTCACGAATAGCTGGTATACCCAAGTCTATATCCGGACAACGGCTGATAATAACCTTAGCTAATGCATCTCCCGCATGGAGTATTTCGTACATACAATATGTCCATGCCTGTCTGTATTCGTTCTATGCTTCTGATCGCCGTGTTGACTTCGTCAATCCAGCCGATCATGGCATTCGACGCCATCGACCTGGAAAATCTTGTGCGGGGAAACGATTGTCTGGACTGTGACCTGCAGGATGCCGATCTGCGAGGTATGGACCTGCGCAACCGCAAGCTTGCCTGGAGCCGCTTGTCCGGCACCGACCTGCGCGGCGCAAATCTCTCCAGCGCCAACCTGCTCGGCGCCGAGATCATCAATGCCAATGTAACCGATGCCGACCTTAGCGGGGCGGTGCTGCAGGGCGTTGATCTACGGGATACGGAGCTATACTCCGTACGACTGATGGGCGCTGATCTGAGATGGTCCAATCTCAGTCACCTCGATCTGGACCTGGATCTGGAGTTCATCGACCTGACCGGGGTTTTACTGGAAGGAGCAACCTTTAAGCATGACATCAAGTGTGCGACGCTACCACCCAAGGGTGGCTGGGGCTGCCAGGCTAGATCTGCAGGACCTTAGCAATCAAAACCGGCGTGTTACGATAACGAGCATTTCGGCTGGGCACTCTGCCCGCCAATTCAAATAACTCTGTTTTCCCGGCATACTTTTAACATGATCATGCAACTTGAAGCCGGCACCCTGTGGCGCAAACTTCTCGAAACAACCGAAGCGGCCATCGACTGCGAGGCCCTGCATAGCATTGACACCGAAGCCACACAGCTGCAGCAGGATGGGCTGTCCTTCGTCGTACGGGTAGCGACCAATCTGGTCCGTAAGGCACAGGACAAACAGAAGCAGGCGGCAACCAGGCCTGCTAACGGTGGAGAGTTCAATCCCTTCCTGCCGCCGGAACCTGAACTGACCGTTGCGGAGATCTCCGACACCCATCTGGCTGTACTGAATAAGTTTAACGTGGTGGAGCGGCATCTGCTGATCGTCACCCGGGAATTTGTACATCAGGAAACCCTGCTCACGCAGGCAGACTTCGAAGCCCTGTGGTTCTGTCTGGCTGAATATCCCGCGCTGGGCTTCTACAACGGGGGCGCGGCGGCGGGCGCCAGTCAGAAACACAAACACCTGCAGTTGGCGCCGTTGCCGCTCTATCCGGGACAGGATGCCTACCCTTTTGAAACCCTCTATGCCTCGGCACCGGGAGATGGCATCCAGCATCTGCAGTCACTACCGTTCAAGCACGCCTGGAGCAACCTGCCGCTGGGAACCAGTAAACATGATACCAGTGAGGCAGCCGCACTCAGTCTGCAACTGTATCGGGAGATGCTCAAGCAAGTGGGCATACAAGCGCTGGCCAATGACGAGGGAGAACGCCAGTCGGCCCCTTACAACCTGCTGATGACCGACAGCTGGATGTTGCTGGCGCCCCGCAGTCAGGAGTTCAGCCAGGGCATCTCGGTCAATGCCCTGGGCTATGTGGGTTCACTGTTCGTGAAGGACCAGACCGGACTCGAGACCATTCGCCGCTTCGGCCCCATGAATCTGCTGCGGGAGGTTTCGCTCAGTACCAGTGAAGCGCTCAATATCTGACAAGATAACTGGAGAGTGGATTCAGCAGCGTGAACGGTTCGTTCTCCTCCAGGCCAAGCTCTTCGAAGCTGTAAGAGAATCGGGTGCCGAAGGGCACATAGGCGTCGCAGTAGTCCGGTACGACGCGAATCAGCAGCAATTGTGAAGTGATCTGACTCTCCGGACTGAGTCTCTGCACGACAAAGTGGGCCTTTTCCGTACAGCCGGTACTGCGCACCTGAAATTCGAGTCCTTCTCCACTGTAGAGCAAACCGAGGATCGGTTCGGCAAGGCCATCGATTTCAAGTGGGTCCAATTCTTCATCATGAGCGCCCTTCCCTGCGAGCGAGATACCACCGGTCAGGGCAAACACGAGCAGGGCAATGCTTAGATAGGTAAAGGTTTTCATCTGGGTTACTCCTTGTATCCTGTAGATACCATCCTGGACTATCGGGCAATCTTGAGAGTGTCAAACTAGTACTCCATCAATACAACCTTGGTGGAGTGCTGGTATTCACTCCCTATCCTTATTTTAGCAGTGCGCGATACCCTCGCGCCTGTAACATGAAATCTATTTGTTTCAACTAGACCTATCTGCGCCAGACCAGCATCCTGTTGTTCACCGGCATTTCGATGGCTTCCTGAAAGACAAGGCCCTGCTCACTGGCCAGGCGATTCAGATCCTCGAAGTTGCGAATACCACTGAGTGGGTCTCGATTCTTCAGCCATTGATCGAAGCTGCGATTGCTGTCACTGGTATACCACCCGCCGAAATTGAACGGACCGTAAAGCACGAAGCAACCTCCAAGCTGCAGGGCCTCACCCACGCCCCTGAAAAGCTGCTCCACTTGCGGCCAGGACATGATATGTGTGGTGTTGGCGCTGAAGATCCCGCCAAAGGTCTGCTCAGGCCATTCTTTGGTGACATCCAGGCTGATGGGAAGTCCTGTATTTGACAGCGCCGCCTCCCCGAGCCAGGCGCGGATACCCGGATGGTTCTCCTCCCGATCGCTGGTCTGCCAATGCAAATATGGCAATGATTCAGCAAAGTAGACTGCGTGTTGGCCGGTGCCGCTCCCGACCTCAAGTACCTGCGTAACATCGGCAAACAGCCTTTTCAGGACATCTAAGATCGGCTGCTTGTTCTGTTCACAGGCCTCGGAAAACGGCTTCTCACTCATCATTCAACCAATCCCTGGGCTGCAGATAGCGTTCATAGAGCACCGCCTCCTCTGATCCCGCTTCCGGCTGCCAGTTGTAACGCCAGGTCACCAGGGGCGGCATCGACATCAGGATCGACTCGGTGCGGCCACCGGACTGCAGGCCAAACAGGGTGCCCCGGTCGTAGACCAGATTGAACTCCACATAGCGTCCACGGCGGTAGAGCTGGAACTCCCGGTGTCGCTCCTCGAACTCAGCGTCCCTGCGGCGCTGTACGATGGGCAGGTAGGCCGGAATATAGTGATCCCCCACGCTCTGCATGAAGCGGAACGACTGATCGAAACCCCACTCGTTCAGGTCATCGAAAAACAGGCCGCCGATACCCCGGGGTTCCTGGCGGTGTTTGAGATAAAAGTATTCGTCACACCATTTTTTATACTGGTGATAGACCTCATCGCCAAACGGATCACAGGCTGACTTGGCAGTTTGATGCCAGTGCCGGCAATCTTCATCGTTGCCATAGTAGGGCGTGAGATCGAAACCACCACCGAACCACCAGACCGAATCTTCCCCCTCCTTTTCAGCGATAAAGAATCGCACATTGGCATGCGAGGTCGGCACATAGGGGTTGTTGGGATGAATCACCAGCGAAACACCCATAGCCTCGAAGCTGCGCCCGGCCAGCTCAGGACGATGGGCAGTAGCCGAACCGGGCAGTTTCTCACCCAGCACATGGGAAAAGTTGACCCCACCCTGCTCGAAGACCCTGCCACCCTGCAGCACACTGCTGATGCCACCGCCGCTGAGTCCGCGCCCCGGTTCTCTCTCCCAGGCATCTCGAAAAAAGGTCTGTTCGCCATCCTCTGTTTCCAGTGCGGTACAGATCTGCTCCTGCAATCCCAGTAGGTATTTTTTTACAGCGGATTTATCGGGTGTTTCAATTGTCATTTTATTTTTAGTTTTACCAAAAAACAAAGGGTAGTAGAAATGCTTCTGCGTGTATGTCGGTAGCAAGGATGCTACCGTCAAGCCTACAAGGATGTATTCACGGCGTCACACGGAGAAGTATATCTGCTACCAGGCTCACACTAGAACCTAGTCTGATTATCTCAATCAGTTCATTCAGCAACCAAACGTTTCAAGAAAACCTTCATCTCCTTGGCGGCCTGTACATCCCCTTTTGCCTCGGCGACTGTGATGCCTTTTGTATAGGCCGTCCTTGCATCCTCACTACGATTCAGAGCCACTAGCGCCTTGCCATAGGCCTTCCAACTAGCCGAGTGTTCAGGATCCTGCCTGAGCGCCTCCTCCAAATGAGCGGCGGCTGTTTCAACTGCACCCTCCTTCAAACAGACAGTCCCGAGGGTATATCGCAGGAGTAGATTATCATTTCCCTTGGCCAACATCTCCTCGAGTGCCTTTCGGTCCATAATGCAAAATTACCCGCTGTTTTCATGATCAATCAATTATATATGAGGCGCTTGACGAACTGATTCAACCCGGAATGTTGCAGGGGATTCTGGAATTTCGCATCTCTCAGTCCTGTTATGATTGAAGCCCAACAGGATAAGCCAGAAGCAAATACAGATGACAATAGACAGAGCCCGCGAGTTGATTACACAACAGATTAGCTTTGGCAGCGGTTATAACCGCAACGCGGTGCGCCTGATCCTCGGTGAGATTCATCGTGTTCATGGTCAGACCGCTGTGGATGGACTGATTCTCGAACTCGGTCTGGAAGAGGCGTTTGGCCTGAAACCCGGCACGGATTTCAGTATGGTGGGCCGTTAGACCGGCAGGATCAATCAGCCATGCATTTCTCAGCTACTAGCATCGCAACATCTCTGAATCCTTCGGAGGAATTGCCCAGTCGATTCTCTTCCCGATAAAAACGCACAGACAGTGGCTTGAACAGCTGCAACAGCTCATTGTCTTCCAGCCGGTAGTTCGGATTTGAGGGCCCCTGCCCGTTGTCTGCGGCCTTGCTAAAAGTCTGATAGAAAATCAGACCATCCAGCTTGAGGGAATCAATAAGTGGTGCGGCCAACGCCCGGTCCAGGTAGTAACTGACGACAATGGCATCAAAGGTATCGACAGGCAGTGATTCCTGAGATAGATCCCTCACTTCCGCCTGCAGATTCATCAACCCCTGTGCCTCTGTAAAACCTTTAAGCCGGTCGACCGCTACTTGGGAGAGATCCCAGGCTGCCACCTCCAACCCCAGCTTTACCATAAGCAGGGCATTGCCGCCCAAGCCACAGGCCAGATCCAGCGCCCGTCCCCTGACAGGTAGCAAATGGCGGTTCTGATAGAGCACTTCAGCAGCCCGGGGTTGATGGGTGGGATCCGCATGGCGCTGATTCCACTTGATCTGCAAAGCATTAAAATCGTGCATGGGTGATTCAGAGACTATCCAAGCCCCGCACGAGGTCGGACTGGATATCCTCGATCGCCTCCAGGCCCACTGCCACCCGCAGCAATCCACGGCCTATTCCCACTTCTGCCTGCTGTTCAGGGGTCAGGCGACCATGGGTGGTGGTGGCCGGGTGGGTGATGGTGGTCTTGGTATCGCCCAGATTGGCGGTAATCGACAGCATCCTGGTGGCATCGACAACAGACCAGGCGGCTGATTGTCCTCCTTTGACATCAAAGGAGAGGATGCCACCCGCCGCCCGTTGCTGGAGTGCGACCAGGGCGTGCTGCGGGTGCGACTCTAATCCAGGATAGTAGACTCGTTCGACCTTGGGGTGCTGCTCCAGCCACTCCGCCAGCTGCTGGGCATTGCGAGAGTGCGCCTGCATGCGCAGTTCCAGGGTTTCCAGACCTTTCAGAAAGACCCAGGCATTGAATGGGCTCATGGTGGGTCCGGCGGTGCGCAATACTCCGAAGACCTCCTCCCCCACCTGTTGTGCATTACCCACCACCGCTCCACCGATGCAACGGCCCTGCCCATCCAGGTATTTGGTCGCGGAGTGAATGACGATATCCGCACCCAGGGCCAGGGGACGCTGTAGTGCAGGAGTGCAAAAGCAGTTATCCACCACCAGAAGACAGCTGTTGTCATGAGCCAGGTCCGCCAGCAAGCGAATATCGGCCATCTCGGTCAGTGGATTGGAAGGGGTTTCCAGAAACAGCATCCTTGTCCGTGGCCGGATGGCCTGCTCCCAGGCCCCGATATCGCTCAGCTCGACAAAACTGGTCTCGATACCGAAGCGACTCAGGTATTTATTGAACAATATGGTTGTGGTGCCGAACACGCTGCGGGATGAAACGATATGGTCGCCACTTTCGAGCAGGCCCATGCAGGTAGCGAGTATCGCGGCCATGCCTGATGCCGTAGCCACGCAACTTTCACCTCCCTCCAGAGCGGCCAGACGCTGTTCAAAGTTTCGCACGGTGGGATTGGTAAACCGGGCGTAGATATTGCCGGGCTCATCCCCGCTGAAGCGGGCCGCCGCTTCAGCGGCGCTGGCGAAGACAAAACTGGAGGTGGGAAAGATCGGCTCTCCATGCTCTCCTTCAGGAGTGCGATGATGACCGGTACGGATAGCCTGGGTGGCAAAATGCCAATTTTCGGGGTTCTGCTCTGACACTGTCTATTCCTTAATAATTTTGATCTGACCTACAAGGGCGCTGCCAGAATCAGGAGTGACCTCCAAAATAAAAAAACCGCCCAAAATGGCAGCCAGGGCCTCGCTTTAGCGGTATTTAGCTGGTGCCTCTTTCCACCTTACTGAAACCGTAAAATAAGGTTGATTGGGATACCTGCGCCCGCAATTTGAGAAAAATCGGCGCATACAAAAGATAAGGCCCGACACACCAGGCTGTCAATCGAAAAGGTCGAGTGAGTTCGGTTTATTTCCATCCGCCGTCTACTCCTGTTACAGGTCACTTGCCTATTACAAAAATTTCCTGATAATGACGCTCTTCATCGGTTCAGGGCTATGGTATACTCCCCGCCCTGAAATTAGATGCACACTACAGGTACAGCATGGCGAAAGAAGATTTTATTGAGATGGAGGGTACGGTTGTAGAAACCTTGCCTAATACCATGTTCAGAGTTGAACTGGAAAATGGCCACGTGGTTACAGCCCACATCTCAGGCAAGATGCGCAAGCACTATATCCGGATTCTCACTGGCGACAAGGTGACGGTTCAATTGACACCCTATGACCTGACGAAAGGCCGTATCACCTATCGCGCCCGCTGATTATCACCTCTGGTTTCCGGTGGTGATCAGCACTCAGTGAACGGCTTCTGCCAGGATATCAAATTTAAGTTCACCATCCGCCACATCAACCTTAACGGTCCCGCCGCTGGCAAGTCGCCCAAACAATAGCTCCTCTGCCATCGGTTTCTTGATCTCTTCCTGAATCAATCTTGTCATGGGGCGCGCACCCATTTTTGGGTCGTAACCCTTTTCAGCCAGCCAGACCCGGGCTTCCTCTTCGACGATGAGGCTGACGCCCTTCTCCTGCAGCTGCCCTTCGAGCTCAAAGATAAACTTATCCACCACCTTGGCGATGTGCTCCTGGGAGAGACCGGAGAACTGGATGATTGAATCGAGCCGGTTTCTGAATTCAGGGGTGAACATCTTCTTGATCACCTCCATACCATCACTGGTATGGTCCTGGGTGGTAAATCCGATGGATGAGCGGCTCATCTCCTGAGCCCCGGCATTGGTGGTCATGACAAGCACCACACTGCGAAAATCCGCCTTGCGGCCGTTATTATCCGTCAGGGTGCCGTGATCCATGACCTGCAGCAGCAGATTGAAAACATCCGGATGGGCCTTTTCAACCTCATCCAGCAACAGCACGGCATGTGGATGTTTGCTGATCTCTTCGGTGAGCAGGCCACCCTGGTCAAACCCAACATAGCCGGGAGGCGCACCGATCAGCCGTGAAACGGTGTGCCGCTCCATGTATTCCGACATATCGAAGCGGATCAGCTCCATACCCATGATGCGCGCCAGCTGCCGGGTAATCTCGGTCTTACCCACACCGGTTGGGCCGGCAAACAGAAAGGAACCCACCGGCTGGCCTTCATTGACCAGACCGGAGCGGTTCATGCGAATGGCGGCGGTGAGCGCCTCGATGGCAGGGTCCTGGCCGAACACCACCAGTTTCAGATCACGGGAAAGATTGCGTAACGACTCGGTGTCCGAAGTAGAGACCTTTTTCGGTGGAATCCGGGCAATCTTGGCAACGATGTTTTCAATATCCTCTACATCGATGAGCCGCTGACGCTCATCTTCGGGCTGCAGCTGGACATTGGCGCCTGCTTCATCGATCACATCGATGGCTTTATCCGGCAGATGGCGGTCGTTGATATATTTATCCGACAGTTCCGCCGCGCTCTTCAGGGCCTCGATGGTATATTCGATCTCATGGTGCTCCTCGAAACGGGACCTCAGACCTTTCAGAATATCAATCGTCTCTTCTACTGAGGGCTCGTCGATATCGATCTTCTGAAAACGCCGGGCCAGCGCTCGATCCTTTTCGAAGATACCCCGGAACTCCTGGTAGGTGGTGGAACCGATACAACGCAGTTCACCGGAAGCCAGTACCGGCTTGATCAGGTTTGAGGCATCCATGACTCCGCCTGAAGCCGCGCCAGCGCCAATAATGGTGTGGATCTCATCAATGAACAGCACTACGTCGGATTCTTTCTTTAACTGGGACAGGATCGATTTCAGGCGTTTCTCGAAATCACCCCGATATTTTGTACCGGCAACCAGACTACCCATATCCAGGGCATAGATGGTTGCGCCTGCGAGCACTTCAGGCACCTCGCTGTCGACGATCATCTTGGCCAGTCCTTCGGCAATTGCGGTCTTGCCGACTCCAGCCTCACCCACCAGCAGGGGATTGTTTTTACGCCGGCGACAGAGAATCTGGATGGTTCGCTCAATCTCATTGCGGCGACCAATCAATGGATCAATCTTTCCCTGGGCTGCCAGCTCATTCAGATTACTGGCATAACTGTCCAGTGGCGTTGCTTGTGCCTCGCTCTTCTGATCACCCCCTAGTTCAACGGATTCTTCATTATCCCCATGCTCGTCATCGAGTTTGGAGACGCCATGTGAGATAAAATTCACCACATCCAGACGCGCAACATCCTGCTGACCCAGGAAGAAGATCGCCTGAGAATCCTGCTCATTGAAGATAGCGACCAGCACATTGGCTCCGGTCACTTCGTTTTTACCGGATGATTGCACATGAAAAACGGCCCGCTGCAGGACGCGCTGAAAGCCCAGCGTGGGCTGAATTTCGCGATCATCCCCTTCTAGTATCAATGGGGTGGTTTTATCAATAAATTCTGACAGCTGTTTGCGCAATTCCTCGATATCGGCGCCACAAGCCCGCAGCACATCTGCTGCAGCCGGATTGTCCAGCAGGCCCAACAGTAAATGGTCCACGGTCATGAACTCATGCTGCCTCTCCTTTGCCCGCTTAAATGCTTGGTTCAGGGTAAATTCGAGTTCTTTGCTCAACATCTGGTCAGACTCCCAAAGCCCGGTTCAGGCCTTTTCCATCGTGCATAGCAGAGGATGCTGGTTGTTCCGGGAACAGTCATTGACCTGATTGACCTTGGTCTCCGCTATATCCCGGGTAAAAACACCACATACCCCCATCCCCCGAGTATGCACATGAAGCATTATTCTGGTTGCCTTTTCTCGATCCATTGTGAAAAAAGTCTCGAGAACCAGTACGACAAACTCCATCGGAGTGTAGTCATCATTCAGGATGATGACCTTGTACATCGGTGGCTTTGTTACTTTTGGGGGACTCTCCTGTACGGCGAGCCCGTCATCCCGAATTGTTTTTTCCTGGTCACTCATGGCTACAATTCTAGCAGGCCTCTGAATTCTACAAACAGCGTTAAACACAGATTTAATTATGGTGTTTAGCAGAAAATTAATGGAAACACCCTATTGACTCAAGGATATCCCACTTAGGAGATAGGTTAATAGTTGACCAATATTCTCTGAGCACTATACTGATGGACGAGCAAATAAAAAAACCCCCCATACAGAGGGGTATAGCTCAGATTTAGGGTCGTGTGCATATACGCCCACATGTTTTTTACCACTGGAATGTTCTTGGTAAGTGGGAGAATAGGTGTCAGAAGCCTATTCTGCACAACAATTATATAACACCATTTTTCCGGGACATAGATCTGTTGAGGAGTATTAGCTATGACGACTGGAGTCGTAAAATGGTTCAACAATGCGAAAGGTTATGGGTTTGTCACCCCTGAGGATGGCGAACAAGATGTTTTTGTCCATTTTTCTTCTATTGAAATGGATGGATACAAAACCTTGAAGGAGGGACAAAGGGTTCAATTTGAGATTAATGAAGGGCCCAAGGGTCTGCATGCTACCAATATTCAACATATTGTTAACGAGTAGACCACCTTAAGCCAAAGCTAGACTTTTACTATGCCGGTGATTCGATAATCATCGGCATAGTTTTACTGTATGCATAGCCTACAGATACCCAGTTTCACCACCCTAAAATACCTGACTTTCCCAAACCGAGTCTTTACGGGCGCCGTTCAAATCAAGTCGTCTACGAAGACCGTTCCCAGTGAGGGCAACTTCAGCTCCCTGCCCTTTAACCTGGATTCCTCAATAATAATTTCCAGACGCTCTGGCACTCCATCCAGGTGATCACTTAGAATGGGGGTTTGCGGTTAACCCGGAAATTTCACCCGTGAACGTGATGATCGCGCTGAGATCGTCGTTCAGAGGTGGATTTTTGATTGAGTCAATAGCCAAAGCTATTGACGATTGAGAAAATACCAACTCTGGGCGACGAGATTAGTGCGAGGGTGCGTTCAGCATGCAACGGTTACACATTGTACTTTGCTAATATTCTAGATACTGCAAGTATAAGCAAACAGTTAGATTGATTTCTTTGCGAACGGGTGAATTTTTCGGGTTAAGAGCCTCCTGGTTTTACAATTCCACGCTATGCGCCACTGTGTTATCTGATCGATGCTGGTCCTGTTCAACAAACCTTATGGTGTGCTGACTCAATTCACAGACTCGGAAAATCGAGCAACATTGGCAGATTATGTTTCCATCCCGAATATCTATGCGGCAGGCCGGCTTGATCGCGACAGTGAAGGTTTGGTGTTGCTCACAGATGACGGAAAACTTCAGCATCGCCTGACAGACCCAAAGGCCAAAACCTGGAAGACTTATTGGGTTCAGATCGATGGCATCCCCGAGGATAATGCTCTCGATCAGTTACGACAGGGCGTGGAATTGAGAGATGGCATGACCCTGCCAGCCAAAGTGAGACGCATCAGCGAGCCGAAACTCTGGCCGCGCGACCCTCCCATCCGCTACCGGGCAAACATTCCCACCAGCTGGCTGGAAATTGAGATTCGTGAAGGGCGCAACCGCCAGATCCGGCGCATGACCGCTGCTGTTGGCGCACCGACACTACGCCTGATACGTACAGCTGTCAGCCGCTGGAAACTGGCTCAACTCCAGCCAGGCGAATGGCGCAAACTGGATCTCAAACACAACCAGCAGAAAAACAGTAACCATGAGCCAGGCTAGACAACGTATCATCGTCGGTATGTCGGGGGGTGTCGATTCGTCTGTGGCGGCGCTACTGCTGAAAGAACAGGGCTGTCAGGTTGAAGGGCTGTTCATGAAGAACTGGGAAGAGGACGACAGTGAGGAATATTGTTCTGCCGCACAAGACCTGCAGGATGCCCAGGCCGTATGCGATCAACTGAACATTCCCCTGCACAGCGTCAACTTCTCAACTGAATACTGGGATCGAGTGTTCTTCTACTTTCTGGACGAATATCGTAACGGTCGAACGCCAAATCCTGATGTGCTGTGCAATAAGGAGATTAAATTCAAGGCGTTTCTCGAGTATGCACTGGAGATGCTTGGCGCTGAGAAGATCGCCACCGGCCACTACGCCAGGCTGGCAGAGGATTCGGGGCAGTACCAACTGCAACGAGCCGTGGATGAAAACAAGGATCAGACCTATTTTCTCTACCTTTTAGATCAAAACCAGCTTTCCCGAACGCTATTCCCTCTTGGAAATCTGGAGAAATACCAGGTGCGGCAACTTGCAGAATCGGCAGGCTTCCCCAATCATAAAAAAAAGGACAGTACCGGTATCTGTTTCATAGGCGAACGGAAATTCCGTGATTTTCTCAGCCGTTATCTGCCCGCCAACCCAGGTGTCATCGAAGATCCGGATGGCATGGAAATCGGCGCTCATCAGGGACTGATGTACTACACATTCGGCCAGCGCCAAGGGCTCGGCATTGGAGGCATGAAGAACAGCCCGGAGGCTCCCTGGTTTGTGGTTGGCAAAGACCTCAAACGTAACGTACTCATCGCTGCGCAGGGACATGAACACCCCTTACTGATGAGTCGTGAGTTGAGTGCTGACCAACTGCACTGGATCTCGGGGCAGATCCCAAGTTTTCCCATTCAATGCCTGGCCCGCTTTCGACACCGTCAGCCCCTGCAGCCTTGTGAAGTCATACAGGATGGTGATACAGACTGCCGGATCATTTTTGACACGCCGCAACGGGCGGCTACCCCCGGCCAGTCTATCGTGTTTTATGATTCACTAAACTGCCTGGGAGGCGGAATCATCAAGTCAGTCAAAAAGCAGAATCAGAATGAAGTATAACGATCAAGACCGTACTATCGCCTTGGCAGGCATCTACCAGGCTGCATCATTGGTTCAGCAGATCGCCAGGCGGGGTTTGGCCGATACTGAAGCAATGGGGGCAAGTATCCACAGCATCTTTCAAATCGATGCAGAGAGTGTCGCCGATGTATTCGGAAGTCTAGCAGGTGTCTCAAAGGGTCTACGGGAACTTCATCGTCAGCTTTCTGGTGAGGTAAAACGCGATAACGAACTGACAGGGTATCTATTGAATCTGATCCAGTTGGAGAGAAAGCTAGCGAGACAGGAGAGCCGGCTGGGCCAGATTCAGACAGGAATCGAGGAGACAAGGGCCAAACTGACCCATTTCCCGGAAATTCATTCAAACATTCTCGCCTCGCTGGCTGATATCTATGCGCAGAATATCAGCACTCTGCAACCCCGCATCATGGTGAGCGGTGAACCTGTCTATCTGCAGAACCCGGAAAACGTCAATAAAATTCGCGCACTGCTCTTTTCTGGTATCCGCTCCGCCATGTTATGGCGTCAGACGGGAGGACGCCGCCGGCAGTTTCTGTTAAACAGAAAATTATATATCAGCCATGCAACCGGGTTGCTGAATCGAATCTGATCTGCCCGGATTTAATAATCTGTCACAGATATATAGTCAAAAAAGCGGTATAAAGCTAAATTCGAAACATCAGGAGGAGAACAACCAGTTTCCTTGCCTTGAATCTTCATCTCCTGCCTGAATACTGATTCAAGTACATAAAATTATTACTATAAGGATCGAAATCATGAAAAAACACATTGTGATCACTCTCAGTTTGGCAACCTTGCTCATCAGCGCCTGTGGTGATGCTCCGGAACAGAGCAGCATGCCGGCCGGAGACAGTAATTCAGCGGTGTCAGAATCAAACTTGAACCAAACCGCCACCGGCACAGAAGACGCCCCCACTCTAATCGACAAAACCAAGGAAGTTAGCCAGGAGACCTGGGATAAAACCAAAGAGGTAACCAGCGAGACCATGGAAACGGTCGGTGAAACCAGTCAAGAACTTTATGAATCGGCAAAAGATACGGCAGTTGAGGTTGGCGAAGCTATCAGTGATAAAACCAGTGAGGTTTATGAAAACGTCAAAGAGACCACCACTGACGCCTATGAAACCGCAAAGGATAGCAGCACATCCCTCATTCAGGATATGACTGAATCAGAGGTACAGCAATAACCCGAAGACATGTGCCGCCAATAAAATGCAATCTAGAGGGTGCTGACTCGATTTCTACCAGAGGCCTTGGCTTGATAGAGCGCCTGGTCTGCCACATGGATGATTTCATCAAGCGAAGTATCAGCTCCAGGCACCTGACACGAGACACCAAGACTGATCGTCAACCATTTAGTCTCGAGACCGTCGGCATGGGGAATGCGGGCTTCCTGAACAGTCTTACGTAACTCTTCCGCAATCTCCATGCCCCCCTGGGAGGCTGTATTGGGAAGCACGATACAGAACTCTTCACCGCCAAACCGGCTGACTAAATCCGCCGCTCGATTGACAGAACCCTGCAAAAGCTTGGCCACCTTGCGCAGGACATCGTCACCGGCCAGATGACCAAAGTGATCGTTGTAATGCTTGAAAAAATCGATATCAATCATAATGACGGTTATCGGCTGTTTCTCTCTCGCCGCCCTTCTGATCTCCTGCTCCAGCACATGATTCAGGTAGCGACGATTGGCAAGGCCGGTTAAACCATCCAGATTCGCTATCTGCTGCGCTTTTTCAGTCTCCCAGGCAAGTTCTGCGGTAACGGTAATCAGTTGTTTACGCATTGCCACAATCCGTTCCATGGCAATGAGTTTCGCCTCAAGAACATCTCTGTTAATTGGTTTATAGAGGTAATCATCCGCTCCCGCCTTGATGCCGGCAACGAAGGCTTCGGGCTCGGTATGACTGCTGAGAAAGAGAATTGGCCGCCATTCCAGATCCAAAGAACGAATTTTCTGGATCGTGGCATAACCATCCATTCCCGGCATACGAACATCCAGCAGGACAAGTTCAGGATCCTCTTTCTTAAACAGATCAATGGCTTCCTGCCCATCTTGGGCAAGAATGACGTCATGCAACATGGATTGCAGATGGCGCCGTATAATCAAACGGTCCGCGAGATTATCTTCCGCAACCAGGATCTTCAAAATCCCTTCTCCCGAAATGCCTTCAAAATATGTTGGTATTCGAGCTTCATCGCAAACAGACGCTCCGACGCATCATCTAACACACCTTTATCAGCAGTTTTCTCAAATTCTGTGGCCATTTCATATAGATGTGCAGCACCAATATTGGCGCTGGGTGATTTCAGACTATGCGCCAATCGTGCCGTTTCGTCTGCGTTTAAAGATTGAATTCCGTTCTCCAAGCGCTCCAGGATCTCTGCGATATTCTGGTGGATTGCATCAAAGACTAACCTGAATTCATCGCCCATATCCAATTTCAATCTTTCAAGCACACTGAAATCAATCGCCTTCGATGTAGCTGGAGTAAAATATTTTTGTTCAGATTGCGGGCTCTGTTCCGCAATCAATGCATTTCCAATCCAGCGTTTCAAGGCATTCGCAAGATCAGCCTTGCTGAAAGGCTTGGTGACGATGTCATTCATACCGGCCAGCATACACCGCTGTCTGTCTCTCGGAGTAACATTGGCGGTAAGCGCAATAATTGGCACAATCTTTCCTTTTTCCTGTTGGCGAATGATGCGTGTCGCCTGATAACCATCCATTTCAGGCATTCTACAATCCATGAAGATCAGGTCATATTCACCTGTCTTCCATTGTATGAGCGCATGCAGACCATTTTCCGCGATGTCCACCTGTACGCCCAATTTTCGTAACATGGTGCTGGCAACCTTCCGATTGGCAGGCACATCTTCCACCAGCAGCACCCTGCCCTTGAACTGATGCGCATCCATTCTTGATTCGATCTCGTTCTCTACCGAATAGCGGGTTATTATTTCTTCGCTAATCTCATATTGTTCCAACAGAGATCGAATAACCTTGACAACTGTAGTGCTGATCAAGGGTTTGTTAAGATAGGCATCAAATCCAGATTTACTGAAGTATGCCGCATCCCCTCTATGTCCCAAACTCGTCAGCGCAACCAAGCGTACTCCACTCAGTTGAGGTAGACTGCGGATTGCCTGTCCCAGCACAATACCATCACTCGCGTATTTAGGCTGATCCAAAAATACAATTTGAAAAGGCTGTCCTGCCTCTTCTGCGGAGTTCAATTGAGGAATCACATGCACCTTATCATGTAGAATCATTGACTGAATTCCGAGATAGTCAAACAGTGGCAACATGGCCTTTGCCGTCTCTTTCGATTGATCCAGAAACAACAATCTAACACCTTCCATCTCCAGCGCCTGAAAGGGTGGATCACTTTGTACTGCAGGCAGTTCCAACTCCACCTCAAACGTGGAACCCTTGTCTGGTGTTGACTCCACAGAAATTTCACCATCCATCAGATGAACAAGCTTCCGGCTGATCGATAAACCAAGGCCGGTACCTCCAAACTTACGTGTCGTGGCTTGGTCTGCCTGGGTAAAGGCCTCAAATAGATTTTCCTGTTTGGCCGGCTCAATACCTATTCCGGAATCTTCAACTGATAGGGAGAGTTTCACTCTTTCGGGTGTTGAGTGGATAACTCTGACAATGAGCCGCACAAACCCCTCTTCTGTAAACTTCAGTGCATTGCCCATCAGATTTAACATGACTTGCCGCAACCGACCGGGGTCTCCATTCAACAATCTTGGGCAGTCCGGCTGAAAATCGAGGACCAGTTCGAGCCCCTTCTCATTCGCCTGGGGGGCAACAAGCTCCATAACATTGTGACAAACATTTTCCAGGTTGAAGGGGATAGCCTCTAGTTCAACCTGACTGGCGTCGAGTTTTGAGAAATCCAGGATATCGTTAATAATATCAAGCAGCATCTTGCCGGACTTGTGGATGATTTCAACACTGTCACGCTGACTACCATCCAGATTTGTATCGTAAAGCAGTTCTGTCATGCCAATCACTCCATTCATCGGAGTGCGTATTTCATGGCTCATGGTGGCGAGAAAATCACTCTTTTCCCTGGTCGCAGCTTCCGCTCGTTCCTTGGCGGCAATCAAATCCAGTTTTGCCTGATGATGCTCTGTGACATCCTGCACGGTACCATGTGAAGCAATCGGCTGGCCCGATTCATCATAGTATGTTTCACAGATCTCATGGACATATTTTACTCTACCGTCCTTCATCAGTAACCGATGCGTGATGTCGTAGGGCTTTCTATTCACCAGGGACTGCGAATAAACAAGATTCACTTTTTCTTTATCCTCCGGATGAATGACCTCCAGAAAGCCTTCATAGGATGTGTTAAATTTGTTTTTATCGACTTCAAAAATCCGATAGATCTGATCTGACCACAACAATTCATTGTTTATCAGATCAAGTTTCCAGTTACCTATCTTCGCAATCCGCTGAGCTTCGGCCAGACTGGCCTGACTGTGAGCCAGAGCCTGTTCCATCGCTTTACGCTCTGCGATATCCATATGGGTGCCCACTGCGCGGATGGGACTGCCTTGTTCACTCCGTTCAACGACACGTCCACTGTCCATAATCCAGATCCAGCGACCATCTCTGTGTTGCATTCGGTATTCTGCCTGGTAGTACTCCCTTTTACCGGCCAAATGTTCATTCAGCACCTCCATTACCTGGTCCAGGTCATCTGGATGCACGAGATTTTTCCAGGTACTGATATGCGGTTTCCATTCACCCGGCTCGTAGCCCAGCATGACCTCCATGCGAGGGCTGAAATAGACCTCACCCGTCTGAACCCTCCAATCCCAAAGCCCTTCCTGGGCGCCATCCAAGGCAAATGCCAGACGATCCTTGGTTTCTCGCAGGGTATGTTCCACCGTTTTCTGTTGCGTCTGATCAGACACAAAAGCAAAGGCGCCAATCACCTCGTTTTGCTCACCCTGCAAGGTGGTGGTGGTGAAGTGAGTGAGGACATTCGCGCCATTCTTACGTCTCAATGCAATATCGTAAGCGCGATGGTCGGTATATGAGATTTTTGCGGTCTGCGCCTTAAATATCTTACGGTTTTGCGCGTCGACAAAATCCATTGGGGTTTTACCAAACATCTCCTCATGGGTATAACCCAGCAATTCACAAAGCGAATCATTAACCTCCAGGGTTTTTAACTTTCGATCGATGAACCAGAAGCCTTCCTGGGCATTGTTAATCACTGAACGGTATTTTGATTCGCTTTTCGCAAGACTCTCCAGGATCTGTTTGCTTTCAGATATATCCAGAATGTAGCCATGAAAATAAGTGATGCCGCCATTCTCATCACGAATAATATTTGTCAGATCATAGAACCATCGATACTGACCGTCTTTGTGCAGCAGTCTAAATTCCTGATCAAACGAATCCTGCAATGACTTTGAATAGTTGTTGATCTCTGCATGAATTGTTATCAAATCGTCAGGGTGGATCAGATCGGTAAGGACGATATCCCCGGCTTCCAACTCCTCCTTGGAATATCCCAGAATTTGTTTGACGTTAGGAGACACGTATTCAACCGGCCAACCTTGCTCTGGCCGCCATTTGAAAACAACCGTCGGTCCGGTGATAAACAGATGACGCTCATCTTGCAATTGTTGACTCTTCTCGATCAAGGCCTGATCGACACACCACTGTTTTCTGACCTGCCGGCGGGAATACAGGTTGCCAATCCCAATGCTGACCAATCCCATTAGCCAGATAGCGCCATATGAGAGCTTCAATGTATCGATCTTTTTTTCTTTGATTTCCAAAAAGCCCTTCATCGGTACTGAAACACTGACCCCACCACTGACGGTTCCAACCTTGAAACCTTGATTGGAATGGCATTTGAGGCATCCCTCACGGGTGTAAACAGCCTGCATGTATCGCAGGAAGGGCTCACCATCGATGGAAGCAACCTCAGATACCTCCATGACTTCCGCCTGAAATTTTTTTAACACACCGGCTTCCCAGGGATCAGGCTGATTCACTGGATTCAGAGGCTGGAGACTGGTCAGCCTAGCCTTGACATTAAACAGGTCTGAGAACTCATCCATGACTTGTCGCAAGAGGTAGGTTGGGTCCATCAGTGTCAGGCGTTTTCCCGAGGGTGTCTCAATGTCGCGTTCCGCGATATGCGCCAGGTACTGATTAGGTGAGGTACCCCTCTCCGTTTCCACATAGACACCACCACGACTGGTAACCCAACTACGTAGTGCAAGATCCTTTTCGAAATGGGTTCTGGCCTCCTTCCGCGCCAACTCATTAGCATGCTTATTTTCGATTTCAATCGCGCCCAACAATAATCCGGTCAACATTACTGACCAGACCAGAAAGGCGCCAAATGTGATGATCCAGAGGGTTTTGAAATTGGGCTTCATTGGATTTGATGTTGACATCTATGACCTATTCCAGCGTATGCAGCAGGGTACGATTACTTTTCAACGTGCAATCAGACTGATTTCGGCATCTGGAAGGAATTCTGAATATATTTCCTAATAATCAGAAGATCGGCAGCGTTGTGAGATCCGGCTTAGTTCTTCTGAAGAGGGATAAGAGGATTGAATGTTTAATGGCGTAACCGAGTATAATAGTCATCTTTTGATCGAGACACGAGACGTCAGCATGGAACTTACCAACCTTACCGCAGTTTCCCCCATTGATGGCCGATATGGCAGTAAATGTACGGATTTGAGGCCTATCTTCAGTGAATTCGGCCTGATCAGGCACCGTGTACTGGTTGAAATACGCTGGCTCCAAGCCTTGGTTGTTGACGAGAATATCAGTGAAGTCCCGCCACTCAGCGAACATGCCGACAACATACTCAACAACATTGTCGAGAACTTCAATGAAGAAGACGCGCTGAGAGTAAAAAATATCGAACGTACAACCAATCACGATGTAAAGGCGGTTGAATATTTCATCAAGGAAAAGATCACCGGTAACAAGGAACTGGAAGCGATCAGTGAGTTTATACATTTTGCCTGCACCTCCGAGGATATCAATAACCTCTCCCATGCGCTGATGCTGCGTGAGGGCCGTGGCCAGGTGCTGTTGCCGCAAATGGATGAAGTTATCGAAGCCATTCGTAAGCTGGCTCATGATCTGGCTGACCAGCCCATGCTCTGCCGCACCCACGGCCAGCCTGCCTCCCCTTCCACCATGGGCAAGGAGATGGCAAACGTGATCTACCGGCTACAACGCCAGCGGGAGCAGGTTGCCGGACAACAATTGCTGGGCAAGATCAACGGCGCGGTGGGCAACTACAATGCTCACCTCTCAGCCTATCCGGAGTTGGACTGGCCCGGCTTCGCCCGCTCATTCGTGGAATCCCTGGGATTGACCTGGAACCCCTACACCATCCAGATCGAACCTCACGACTACATCGCGGAAATGTTTGATGCTGTCGCCCGTTTCAATACCATCCTCATCGATTTCTGCCGGGATGTCTGGAGCTATATCTCCCTGGGCTATTTCAAGCAGAGGACCATAGCCGGTGAGGTGGGCTCCTCCACCATGCCGCACAAGGTCAACCCCATCGACTTTGAGAACGGCGAAGGCAACCTCGGCATTGCCAACGCCCTGTTCGATCACCTGGCGGCGAAACTGCCGATCTCACGCTGGCAGCGGGACCTGACCGACTCCACGGTGTTGCGCAACCTGGGAGTCGGCATCGCCCATACCAGTATCGCCCTGCAATCGGTGCTGCGGGGCATCAGCAAGCTAGAAGCCAACGCCGATGCCATGCTGGCCGACCTGGATGCCAACTGGGAGGTGCTGGCGGAGCCGATCCAGACCGTCATGCGCCGCTATGGCATCGAAAAGCCCTATGAAAAACTCAAGGAGCTGACCCGGGGTCAACGTATCACCCCCGCTGACCTGCAGGTATTTATCGACAAGCTGGAGATCCCGGATGATGCAAAGCAATTGCTCAAGAACATGACCCCGGCAAACTATATCGGCAACGCCATTGAACAGGCCGGCAACAGCTGATCCATCAATCCTAGGGAAGGCGAACATGACCCTGAAACTGCAGTTTCCCGATGGCTTGAATGCCGAACTTTTCCTAACCGAATACTGGCAACAGAAACCGCTGCTGTTTCGTCAGGCCCTGCCTGGATTCAGTTGTCAGCTGCAGGCGGATGAGCTGGCAGGCCTCGCCTGTGAGGAGGAGATCGAGTCCCGCCTGGTGCTGGAGAAAGACGGGCAAACACCCTGGGAGGCTCGTCATGGTCCCTTCAGCGAACAGAGCTTCACCCAGCTACCCGAGAGCCACTGGACCCTGCTGGTGCAGGATGTGGACAAGCATGTCCCGGCTGCGGCCCGGCTGCTGGACTACTTTCGCTTCCTGCCCGACTGGCGGCTCGACGATGTGATGGTGAGCTACGCCACAGACCAGGGTTCGGTCGGGCCGCATACCGACGACTACGATGTGTTTCTTTTTCAGGCCCGGGGCAAGCGGCGCTGGAAGATCCACTATCAGCCGGTTTCAGAACAGGACTACATCCCCGATCTGGATCTGCGAATCCTGCCGGAATTTCAGGCTGAGGAGGAGTGGCTGCTGGAAGAGGGAGATATGCTCTACCTGCCCCCCAACCTCGCCCACTGGGGTATTGCCGAGGGTGAGTGCATGACCTGTTCGGTGGGCTTTCGTGCTCCCGCTTTCCGCGAGCTGGTCTCCGCCTGGTGTGACGAACTCATCGACTACCGAGTCACGCCTGGCCGTTATCGTGATCCGGCGCTACAACCCCAGACAGCCAGCGCAGAGATCAAACCTGAGGCCATCACAGAAATCCACCAGCTGTTGAAGCAGTTCCTGAATGCGGACGAGGAGCGGCAGCGCAGCTGGTTTGGCCGTTATATCACTGAGACGAAGCAAAATCTGCAGGTTGAACCTGTCGAACCCCACCTCGAGCCTCTCGACTTTCTCAACCGCTACCGTGAACAGGGGGTGATTCGCCGCAACAGTTATACGCGTCTCGCCTTCAGCCGTGGAACCGAAGGGAACGACAGCCTGTTCGCCAATGGTAGTGAATATCTGATCCCATCGGAAGAAGGTGATTTTCTGCCGGTCATCACCCACTACCGTGAACTCCATTTCGGCTACCTGGAAGAGTGGCTGCAACAGCCGGATTATCTACAATTGGTCTGCGATCTCTACAACGACGGCCATTTTGAGCTCCCGCATGGGTAAGTCGTCATTTTTTATTCGACTCGCTCACTGGCCGGACGATGAAAGGCTCCTGAAGCAGGTCAGGGAAAGGGTCTTCATCCAGGAGCAACAGGTTCCCAAGGACCTGGAGTGGGATGGTGAGGATCACCAGGCATTACAATTGCTGGCGCTGGACGCTGAGCAAAACCCCATTGGCACTGCGCGTCTCCTGGGTTCCGGCCAGATAGGCCGCATGGCAGTGCTCGAAGCTTGGCGCAACCAGGGAAT
Organism: Pseudomonadota bacterium; assembly: GCA_039714735.1. GTDB lineage: Bacteria > Pseudomonadota > Gammaproteobacteria > Chromatiales > Chromatiaceae > JASJBU01. The sequence continues at coordinate 18,194 of JBDLIT010000020.1, read as the reverse complement.
CGGCAGCGCACTGCTCAAACGGCTTCTCACAGAGGCGGAGCAAGGCGACTATCCCGAACTGTTTCTCAATGCCCAGCTGACCGCCCTACCCTTTTATCAACGACAGGGGTTTCAGGCAGAGGGAGATGTCTTTGATGAGGCCGGCATTCCTCACCAGCGGATGACCAGGCAGCCTCAGAAAACTGAGTCTTCACCCGGATTCATGGAAGCGAACCTGGGACTCACCCAAACCACCTATTATCTGCACTCTGCTGAAGAGTACCGGGATCTTGCCACCCGGATGGTCGCACAAGCGACTCGAACCCTGAGTCTGATCAGTGGCGATCTGGAGCCCCTCGTCTACGATCAAGCGCCATTCATCAGTGCAGTGAAACAGCTTGCCCTGAAGAGCCAGGTCGCCCACATACGCATTCTCATTCAGGACAACAGCCTGCTGCGCAGACAGGGGCACAGGCTGATCGACCTGGCGCAACGCCTGACCTCGACCATCGAGGTCCGCAAACCTGACAGAGAGTATCGGGAGTTTGCGCAAAGCTTCCTACTGGTGGATGACTGTGGCTACCTGCATCGCCAACAGGCTGACCGCTATACAACCACCGCCTGCTTCCATGACCGCCTTCAGACCGCTCAACTGGAAGAGACCTTTAGCGAGATCTGGGAGCGGGGGGAGCCCGATATGGAACTGGTCAGATTGCATCTCTGAGGTTTAAATACACAGGTTATTTTTCCTTGCCGGGCTTGGTATCGCCCTGCACTAACCGGGTGTCCGATGATTCCGGACAGAATGACTCTAATCCGATGCTATCCTGCAGGTTCGTCAAGCGGTGATCCGCACCGGTGATCCAGTCCGAGATATCATCCAACACCATATCCGCCTGCAGATCACGTGTCAGCATGTGATAACCGTTCTCATAAATAACCGTCTGCCGGAGATCGCTGGTTTCCAACGGTAGCGAGGACAACCACTGGCAGGTCGGTTGGCGGGGAATGATCTCATCCTTTTGCCCGTAGAGAATAAGCATCCGGCCCTTCAGGTTAGAGGATGAAGCGACTGCCTGGTCCATGAGATTGCTCACCCCATACAGCACATCCACCCGGGTCGATTTGATCACCAGGGGATCACGGCTCCAGGCGCGCCACATATCGATATTGTCCGTCGGCTGCAGATCAAGACCATCGCCGGTTAGTTCAAGCGCCGGCATGGTGCGTGCGGCCAACCACAAGGCAAAACGCTGGTAAACCGGCATGCTGTCCCGCGACCAGATTGCAGGCGCGATAAGGATGATGCCATCCGTCGCGAGGGGCGTGTCTTGCATGGCTGCGAGCACCACGGCCCCGCCCATGCTCTCCCCAATCAGGTAGAGCGGCTGATCGGGATATCTGCTGCGCAACAGTGCGATCATTTCACGCAGATCATCGGTCAGGCGCTCACTTCCATGCCAGAGACCGCGAGCCTCGCTGTTACCGAAGCCACGCTGATCATAAGCAATCACCGTAATGCCGCGTCGCGCGAGAGTTTCGCCGGTCGATGCAAATCCGTTGTGATAATCGTTTAGTCCATGCAGCCCCAGAAGAATCGCCCGACTCTCACCATTTGCCTGCCAGACCGTGAGTGGCAGCCGGTAACCGTCTTCCATGGTGGCAAAGGTTTCATGCAGGGCAGAAACTGTCGGGCCTGATGACGAGGTCTGCACATGGGGCGTTGCGCAACCCTGCAGCATCAACACCGCAATAACCGGCAAGATGAAGAAGACATGCTTAGGCATGGATTATGAAACCCGAAAAGTAGAGGGTGACGCTGGATTCCGCCACTCTCTGACAAAAGAGAGTCGAGTTTATCAGGAATGTTTATCGAGAGAGTATTTCTGGTCAGAATGTAGGTTGGGCTGAGGTACGAAGCCCAACATTGTTCATTTTTCAGCAGGTAGGGTTGGGGGGCACCGTCCACCATAAAAGGATAGATCAGAAGGCATTGGTGGGCGGTGCCCACCCTACATTGAAGAATTTTTACATCGATACGGTTTGTACAGAAGCCGGCTCATTCACGATGAAGTATCACGCCAAGATATTCGATCTGTCCGCTTTTCACCCAGCTGCCCTGACAGGATAGCCCGCCTCAATACAAACCTCTTGAGGGTGTACCCCCCACTTGGCGAGCACACCCTTTACAGTGTCGGATCAGTTGATCTTAACCGACTTGGTGAGGCTGTTGTTGGTCTCATCAAGTTCCATGATGGTGTCATCCATATCGACCACCGCCTCAAGGACGTAGGTACCCCTGTTGAGATCCGGTATCTGGACACTCCAGGTGAAGGTTGTCTCCGTGCCGGTCAGTGGCGCATCAATCACATACTCTGCCGCGATCAGGCTGCCATCGAGATACAGGGTCACCCAATAACTACCCGTCACATCCGCACTCCCCTGATTGCCGATCGTCACGCTGAGAGTGGCCTGCTTGCCACCGTTCAATGTACGCGGTACTGAGATGTCGTTCACTGTGAGATCGGGCAACAAGGTGACGCCGGTACCCAGCAACGCCACGCTGGCAGAGGGCTGGTCCGGATCATCGGAAAGAATTGTCAATGTGTCAGACAGTGCGCCATCCATCGTGGGGGTGAAGGAGACTACAATCTGACAGGCCTCAGCCGGCAGCAGGCTCATGGGACAGTCGTTGGTCTGACTGTAATCGACCCCGTTGACGACGTAGATATCAAACAGCGCCAACTCGGCAGTTCCGAAGTTGGAGACGGTAACAATCTGTTCAGCCGTCTGGCCGACCATGACATCACCAAAATCGAGGGTGCTCGGAGCCAGAGCGATGTCAGGCCCATCGGCAGTGGGCAGGCTATCGAAGATATAAGCAGCCCCTGCGTTGGCGCCCATTGCCGTGTCTTGTAGATACGCGCCGGCAACCACCGTGGAGGCCGATACCCCAACAGAAAAACCCAGGTAATCATAATCCACGCCATCGCTGGAGAGCAGTTTCAGTTGTTCGTTCCAGACACCGGTAGTATCACGGCTAAAGACATAGACGGAGCCCGCATCAGTCCCGTTATCGTCGTCAGTATAGGCGCCAATCGCCAGATTATCGCCATCCATGTCGATGGAGAATCCGAACTTGTCATTGGCTGCGGCATCGCTGGCGATGAGTTTCTGCTGCAGGCTCCAGACACCTGCAGTATCCCGGCTGAACAGATAAGTGGCGCCCGCGCCAAGGTCAATTTGGCTGTCCCCATAGGCCCCAACTGCAATGGCATCCCCACTCACGGTGACTGCCTTACCGTACCAAGCTGCATCCACATTAACATTGGGGTCGAGTTCCTGCTCGGTCCAGACACCGCTAGTATCGCGGGTAAATGCGTAGGCGGAACCCGATTGAACGACTGAACCGTCGGTATCGAAATAGTAGGCTGAGTTGCCAATCACAGTGGTGTCCCCATCCAGGTCAAGGGAGTTGCCAAATGAGTCATTATCCGCACCAAAGCTGGCAGTGAGTTTCTGCTGCAGGCCCCAGAGACCCGCGCTATCCCGGGTGTAAACGTAGGCGGCGCCAGAATTTGTTCCAAGATCGTCGTCACCAGCAGCGCCGATCACGATGGTATCCAGATTCAGGGCAACCTTTTGTCCATAATAGTCCCCGGCCTCGCCATCATAAGCGGTCAATTTCTGCTGCTCGCCCCAGACCCCTGCGCTATCGCGGGTAAACACATAAGCAGCGCCAGGAGGAGGCGCAAAGAAGTCCCATGATTCTTTACCGATCACGACGGTATCGCCATGCACGTCGACCGCCCAACCAAAACGATCATCGGCCGCGCCGTCGCTGGCGATGAGCTTCTGCTGCTGACTCCAGACCCCAGCACTATCGCGGGTGAAGATATAAGCAGCACCGGATTCACTACCCAGGTCGTCGTCCCCATAGACACCGACTACTGCGGTATCGCCATCCACAGAGACCGCGTAGCCAAGGTAATCGGCTGATTCACCGTCACTGGCCATCAACTTTGCAACTTCATCGATTGTCGGCGTCACCGCGTTTGCGGCAGCGCCGTACAATAAACTGAAGCCAATAGCCGGTATCAAATAAATTCTTTTCATTAGAAACTCCTCTTAAATTTCGAATTATCCAGTAGTGCTTTCAACCCCCATTTTCCGTACATGTAAACGGATGTTGGCTCTACTCATCAACAAACAAATTGTTATTAAAGTATCAGAACATTCTAATACCTTAATTCCTATCAAGGTGTTTCAAAATGTTTCAGTTTGTTACCGGGCCAGACACAAATAGCCAGACAGAATTGACGATCTTTGATCGACGTACAAACGATATCCAACTATGCGCTCAGACTAAGCGATTGGATTTAATCGGAAAAGGTTATAGCAACCCTCGACTATCGCTCAGAGTGTTAATTGGGTTGTTAATAAAGAGACGGCGAATTAGTTCCTGCTGGCTGTTTACACCGACTTTAATGAAGGCGCTTTTCTTTAAACAGAATCAAGATACTTGAGAATAACTGGCTTCCAATGGGCCAGATACGGAAACACGTTCCATGAGCATCGCTTCGCGCCTTCTGTCCTGCCTGCGGCGATCATCAGAAGAAAATCCCTCCTCAGTCCCAGCCCTCCGGTCACGCAAGGCAGAACGCTGATAATACTTGCGCACTTCTACCTCTTTGCCTTTCAGCGGGGTTCTGTTGAGTTTGCGGATAGCCTTTACCGCGACCTTTGCCGGTTCGATATCCACGATACCGTGATATTCAACGGAGCGGTTCGTGCTGTTGCTGAATTTTCTGATTTCAGTGGAGCGGATTCTGCTGGAAGATAAAAACAGGCTTGGCCAGTGAGAGCGCACGGCCTTGTCCACGAACTTACGCAGGTCGTTTTGCGTAACCGACTCAGGCAGCAATCGAATAAATACCAACACCAGGATCTTCCTCCCTAAAATATTATTCATCCCAGAACTGTAGTTAAGTTCTGTTTTGCTGATTAACGCAAGTTTTACACCACTTTATATACCTTGTTGTATTTCAGTCGATTAATTTCAGAAAAATTATTTTGCAGAAAACAAATGTAAGGAATATCGACACATATATTTACAATGTCGATTTCAGATCAAGAGAAAAAATGCCACCGCGGCCCCGGCAACCAGGCTGATCGTGGTAGGCAGTGTCACCAGCATCACCTCGGCGCCCAGCATCAGATAGGCCGTCTCCACCACCAGGATGAGCATCGCGATACCCAGCGCCTTCTGCGTGGGGACCCAGCGGGTGATCCCAGCCAGGGAGATAAACGCCAGACCCAGTAGCGCGGCGCCCATCATCCCCGCAAAGGCATGGTTCACCGGCTCATTGCTGAACAGACTGGTGATCTGGTCCGGTGCAATAATCAGGATCACTCCCCAGGCACTCAGCATGATAATCGCCAGCCCTAAGGCGAAGCGTTGAAAAATATCCTTTGGCATGGGTGCTCCTTATTCTGATTTATTCTTTAATAATCATGCGATTGTAGACGACAGCTGACGCCAAGTAAAAATATTTAGCTAAAGTCGATCAACAGCCTCTCTTTCAGCGGATCGCAGCGGCCCTGTTTACAGTTCTCAAAATGTTCTATATTATGATTAGCCACAGAACTTTTTCAGAACATAAGGATTCAGAGCCATGCTCACCGCCACCCAGCACAAGGTGCTCGACTTCATCCGGCAGTATCTTGCAGCTCAGGCTTATGCTCCCTCCCTGACTGAGATTGCAACCGGTATCGGCATCCGTTCGAAAGGCACTGCGCATCGCCATGTGCAGGCCCTGGCGGAGGCCGGCTATCTGCATCTGATCCCCGGACGCAAGCGCGGCATTGAGCTGGCGGATGAACCCCGGGAAAAGCTGTTCAAACTGCCTCTGCTGGGCCGTATCGCCGCCGGCAAACCCATCGAGGCGATTGCCGACCAGGAGAGTCTCAATCTGGCCGACTATCTGCTGGGTCATGATCGCTACGCCCTGCAGGTCAAGGGGGATTCCATGATCGAGGCCGGCATCCTGGACGGCGACCTGATCATCGTCAAACGCCAGGATACCGCCAACGACAACCAGATCGTGGTGGCCCTGATCGACGGCGAGGAGGCCACCCTCAAGCGCCTGCAACACCGGCCGGACGGAGAAGTCCTGCTGATCGCCGAGAACCCCGGGATGCCGCCCCTCACCTACCCTGCTGAACGGGTCAGCATCCAGGGCGTGCTGGTGGGTCAGCTGCGACGTTATTGATGATGAACCTAGAATCCTCAGTTGACCGTTATGAACTACGTTTATCACTTTGAAAACATAAGCCATATGGACCTTGAAAGATTTCACCTATTGGGTGCGCAACGCTACACCGCGAATGGCACGCTTGTGGCAGCACATGACTACGTTACAACTCCTTGGAATAGAATAACTATTCCGCGTCGTCGTGCCTTGTCCTGCACCACCACAAGCGCACCCTTCACGGTGCTCAACTGAGGATTCTAGGTTGAACCGACTTGCTTCCCAAGTGATACCTATCTGGCCCCGCGCCATCATCCTGGTGGATATGAATGCCTTTTTCTGCAGCGTCGAGCAGATGGACCATCCGGAGTGGCAGGGCCGCCCCATCGGCGTCACCAACGGCGCCCAGGGCACCTGCATCATCACCAGCTCCTACGAGGCGCGGGCCTACGGGGTGCGCACCGGCATGCGTCTAAAAGAGGCGCAACGGATCTGTCCCGGCTTCATCCAGGTACCGGCCCATCCGGAGCGCTACGCCCGGATCTCCTCCGACATCATGCACGCCCTCTCCCATATCACCCCGGACATGGAGATCTTCTCGGTGGACGAGGCCTTCCTGGATGTCACCCACTGCCAGCGTCTGCTGGGGCCACCGGAACAGATCGCCCGCCTGGTCAAACAGACCGTGCTGGAGGCCTCCGGCGGGGTGCTCTGCTCGGTGGGACTGAGCGGCGACAAGACCACCGCCAAATATGCCGCCAAGCTGCAGAAACCCAACGGCCTGACCATCATCCCGCCGGTCCGGGCCCGCGCGACCCTGGCCAATGTGCCGGTCACCGAACTCTGCGGCATCGCCAACGGCATCGGGCGCTATCTGGCGGAGCGCGGGGTGTATACCTGTGGTGACATGCACAAACTGCCCATCGGTGAGTTGGGTCGACGTTTCGGCAACCCGGGACGGCGCATCTGGCTGATGGCCCAGGGGCTCGATCCTGATCCTGTGCACACCGGGGTGGCGGCCCCAAAGTCCATCGGTCACGGCAAGGTGATGCCCCCCAACACCAAAGACCCAGAGATCATTCAGACCTTTCTGCTGCACATGGCGGAGAAGGTTGCCGCCCGGCTGCGCCTGCACCAGTTTCGCGCCAGCCGCTTCTTTATCGGCCTGCGTATCGATGAAGGTTTTCTCGGACACAAATACCGCTGCAATCCACCCACCGACCACGCCCCCGATATCGTGCGGCTGTGCCGGCACTACCTGCGCCACGTTTGGGCCGGCCAGGGTTGCCATCAAGTACAGATCACCGCTTTGAACCCCGAGCCTGCCGGCTTTCAAATGGACTTCCTGGAGCCCCGGCACGACCACCGGGACCGCCTCAACCAGGCGATGGATGCAGTCAACCGACGCTACGGCGAATTCACCCTGGCGCCGACCCGCCTGCTCGCCCGTTCCCGCATGCCCAACGTCATCGCCCCGGCCTGGAAACCCTTCGGCCACCGTGAAACCATTCTGCAAAGGTAATTAAATGTGCGGCGGTGTCTATTACATGATCGACGGCCAGGAGGTCAGGACCTACTTCCCCAATCCCAAGGCCTGCCTGCCGGTCAAAAAAAGGGCTGGCGGCGTGGAACTGCTGCCCTGGGGGCGGCGCAAGAGCCAGGCCGGCCATCTGCCATTGGGAGGCTGGGCGCGGCTCGACTCCATCTATGCCGGCCGCTGGGACAAATGGATGCCGACCCCGGTCAAGATCAGCATCTCCCAGTTCATGGAAAAGGACATCGAAGGCAACAGCCCCTGGTTCGATGTCACCCCCGGCAAATGGGTACAGGGCCTGGTGGCCCACTGGGATCATGAGCGACGCATCTACGTGGTCACCATCACTCCGGAGATGGAGGATGCAGTGCATGACCGCTGGCCACGCATCCTCAGTTCGACACACGCCCTTTGAACATCACTCCCAAATTGGACATTGAATCCCGCCCCCCTCCGGGGGGGGGCTTGCCGAACTTTATTATTTTCACTTCCACATGGACCGCCTGCTCATGGATTTATATCATGGACTATGATCTTTTCTTATCCAGGGAAAAGAATCTGCAGGATATACGTCGAAGTGACGTGTTATTTTTTCGATCTGATGTCGACTCAATATTGAACTAATAACAGCTCAGTCATGCCAGAAAACCACTTCAAGTACAAACCAATATACATCGATCAGAATGGTAGGCTTGAGGAGCAATCAATTCTCCATATAATAGAGCCAATAAGGGACAGTTCCTATTACTTACCTACACGCAAACAGCTCAATGACCCAACCGAAGGCACTTTCGATAATCAAGTACAAGAAGGCCTCGCGGGCTTTATGCATAGCCTTACCGGCATCGGTGAGCAGCAGGAAATAAAGCAGGCAGTTCTTGAACTAATGAGGCAAATAAGTCACTCCACAGATAATAGTGGGGTATTTTCGCTTTCAAAGACTGCTGTTGACGAATTAATGTGGGGTCATTATGCAAACAGCCATTGTGGAATAGCAATCGAATACGACATTGTGCTGCTAACCAGATTCTCCTCCAAGCAGCATTTGCACTGTTTTGATGTTCGCTATTCCGAAACCCCTCCTGAATTAAAGCTAGAAAATATTCAGGAGAATATCCCAGAAGCCATTTGTACCATGCTTGGACATAAATCATCAACATGGTCTCACGAATCTGAATTTCGAGTGCTTCTTGAAAATACAAATGGACCAATTCCACACGATTATCGGGCAGTCAAGAGCATCACTTTTGGGCTGGGAGTTAGTGAAGCTGTAAGACGATATATTTACGAGAAAACCAAGCACAAGGTGCAGAACTATTTTGAAATAGCCATGATGCATAATAGCTACGACTTCGAAAGAAAGGCACTATCAGAATTCTTGGGCAATACGCCCAAAGGTATTCATCGAGAAATAGAGTGGGATAATCATCTGTTAGGGGTAAGCCCTGACAGAAAGAGTGAATTTATAAAAATTATTTCAGATGCACTTGAAAAGGATCCACACTTTAAAGAATTGTATCTTACTGAAATATCAACAGTGGACACTTCCCAGATTGTGGTGTCATACGAAGCACAGCATGAGATACCACTACAACCTTGGTCAAAGTACACGAAGTATTTTTACCCGATGTGACACCATGTTTTCTGAGGTAAATTCATATTACCAGCACTTCGTTTATATCGATTCCGGCTGACACCAAAACCAATAAATTCAACATAGGAAAAAATCATGAACCTGAAACAAATAGAAGATGAAGCTCTTCACCTATCTAAGGAAGAAAGGGCAGGGTTGGCACAGAAACTCCTCTTGAGTCTTGATGCGCCAACAATGGAAGAAATTGAAGAAGATTGGCTGATTGAAGCAAGCCGTCGCGCCAGGGAGTTGGACGAAGGTATTGTGCAGCCAATCCCAGCAGAAGAAGTCAGGAAAAAGGCACAGGCCTTGCTTAGATGACTTACTCTTTTCATCCTGCTGCGGAAGCCGCAGTATCTTGAATCCGTTGCATATTACGAATCGAAAAAATCGGGGCTCGGTGCTTCTTATCTTGCAGAGTTTGAAATAACCATGACCACTGTTTGTGCAGCTCCGCATAGATACCCGATAGAAAAACAACCGGACATCAGACGCATCCGGCTGAAAAGATTTCCATATACCCTGTTGTTCCGAGAATTGTCGGACACGGTTCAGGTATTGGCGATTGCCCACAATCGGCGACGGCCACAATACTGGCTGGGCAAGCTATAGAGCTAAAAATAGAACTTGCTTAATGGAAATACTGATCAAAGCGGGAGGGGTCTATTCTCTAGGTTTCGTTATTTTCCATCTATTGTTTTGGAGAATTTTCGATTGGGAGAGGGATCTATGCTCACTATCCTTTTTGAACAGGGCAATCATGCAAGTCGTCAATCTGAGCCTTACCTTTGTATTTGTTATATTTGGCTACATCTCCCTTATGCATACCCGTGAGTTATTGGAGACGCCCTTAGGCCACAGCCTGTTACTGCTCATCGCCCTGTTTTGGCTTTTTCGGGCGATCCTGCAGCCGGTATTCTTCAAACTCAAACATTGGGGTTCCGTGGTGTTTCTTGCGGTATTTCTATCGGGGGCCTTGCTGTACGGTATCCCAGCGATACTCATTCGGTAAGGAATTTTGAATGGATTTTGTTACGGCTTTTAAAGCTGCGGGGTTGGTTGAGCAGCTCAGCACGCAAATTTATTCGGCACTCAAATCTGCCAAGGGGCACAAAAGAAAACTCTTACTTGAACTGCAAGACAATTTCGATGTTATCGACCTATGGCAGATGAAAGGCTTTCCGATCGACAAGGTCATTCTCAAGCTAGAAAGAAAAAACTATGAATCTGCAATCACCGATAATTTCAACTTCAACGCCCTGGAGCGCTCTGCTCTATCGAAGCCGACTACTAGAGATGTCCCGCAATTTCAAAAGTACGTCGGCTGGTCGACTGCAATGCTCTTCGACAATCTCTACAGAAAAATCAAGCAACTCAGGGACATCGTGGAAATGGATTCGGACAACGTCAAAATCGACAAAGCCGCCAGGCTTGGCAATGTGTACAAAATAATGATCCTTCTGGTTCATCATATAAGTAAATAGCATCACACATAATCTTTACACCGAGTGGATTCCTTTTCGCTACAATTGATATATCTCGTTAACTCGAACGTAAGAAAAGTCATGGAAGGGCTATAGATATTTATCAGTAGTTTGTTGTGCATACTGGGCCGCACAGACGCCCACCTATAACTCGCTAGCATCGGATAAACAAAGAAAAGGAGATCAACTATGCACAGGTTCACACAGAAACCAAAGGCAACACTGCCGACCAAGCCTACACTGCCTTGCCGGACACACTTTGCACAAAGCCGTGAGGTCAAATCGATTCTCTGCCCACAACGCTCGATTGGAAGTCAGACTGTGCAGCGGCTACCAAAGGAAAAACCAGCGAGCAACAAACCCCTCCTTCGGAGCAACGATCCAGGTCATCAAAACGCACTCAGCCCTCTCGTGGCTGATGTGCTGCATTCATCCGGTCAACTGCTGGACTCAACTTCAAGAGCATATTTTGAACCGCGCTTCGGGCATGACTTCAGCCAGGTGCGGCTGCATACCAACAGCGCCGCCAATGCCAGCTCGCGTGACATTGGGGCGCGAGCCTACACCCATGGGTCGCACATTGTGTTTGGCAGTCAGGAGTACAACCCGGCCACCTCGTCTGGCCGGCAACTTTTGGCGCATGAGTTGACTCACGTGGTTCAGCAATCCCAGGTCGCATCGATTGTGCAACGCGATCCTTTGGATGGCGAGGAGGATCTTCTGGGTCAGTATGGCCGTGCAGAGGACGAAGCGCGTCAGACAGCGCTCGATATGGCGGAGCCGGCGTCGGAGGTCTACATGTGTTCCAAGGATCTGGATACCTCTCCTGTCGGCAAGCACGCGTTCTTTCGCATCGGCGCGCCAGGCAAAGGCAACCCGACCATCAGTCTGCAACCCATCGACTCGAGCCTGGGGGCCGATTGCTGGCAGGGTATCCCGGGCAGAAACTACCCGTCCGATCTGAATGCGGAGGGGGACTGCGATCCTATACCTGTCAGTGAATCCCATCTCAATCAGGAGTTCCGCGCCTATCCCATCGGGCACTACTGCACATGGGGTCCTAACAGCAACACCTTTGTCGGCGTTGTCGCCAGAAACTGCGGAATCACCAATCCTGATCCGCCCGGCTGGACGCCAGGCATCGGTGACAGTGCTCCGCCCAGCGGTACATACGCTCCGGACAAATGGACCACGTTGAGAGGCTGTGAGACAAAACAATGCATCATCGGACCGGATGATCCCGGCAGCGATGCGGCGCGTGTCTAGCCAGAAAAATTAGTGAAGTCTATAGCTGGCAGGCGCGGCCTGACCAGCCTGGTTCTCAGGCGTCCATGACCGGATGTCAGCGCAACAGGAGCGGCTGAATCTCATGGCGGCGGCCGAACCTGCGCCGCCGCCCATGCAGTGACCTAGGGGTATAAACGCCGTTTCAGAAAATAGATCGACAATCCGGCGGCGGCCACCACCAGCGCCACCTTGAGCAGCTTTTTGCCATCCATCCAGCCCGCGGCATCAGGCAGTTCGATCTGAGGTTCAGTGGCTGTCGCGCCTGCGACATGGGGTTTTTGGGTTTGCTGTGTTTCCTGCATGGTTTCGTCTCCTTTTGCTTCGTTCTTCTCAAATCCTACGGGCTGTTTCTTTGGGACTTCCTGATCGGGTGTCAAATTCAGTTTCGAACGTCTGTTCACAGGATCAACTCCTCTTGCAAGTGATTCCATAGGCGGTCCAGCTCCAAGGCGGCCTTGCCCTTACGATCGAACTCAGTTACTGCCCGGCCATCGATCAGGGCATGACTGAACGCCGCTCGCTGGCTGATAGCCACATCACACACGGGAACACCATACACTTCCAGAGCCTGACGCGCCTCTGCAACGATCTGTGGTTCTCCATAGCGGGTTGGCGGCGGACAGCCATTCAATACGATCTTGGCCTTCACTCCCAAATCCGTCACTAGTTCGGTGGAGGCGCCGATGGCATCCAGATCGAGGATTGCGGGGCGGCTCGGGATCAGGACCTGATCGGATATCTGGGCGCACTGAGTGGATTCGTGGGAACTGTGGGGTGCAGTGTCGATGACCGCCAGATCGAAATCCTGGTCTGAGGCGGACTTCAGCATTTCCGGCAATGCTTCACCCTGACTCTGAATCAACGCGGGTTGGTCCGCCGCACGGCGACGCCACCAGGCTGTGGCGCTGGCCTGGGGATCGATATCCACCAGCAACACCTTCAAGCCGGCCAGGCTTGCCTGCACGGCCAAATGAATACTCAGGGTGGTTTTACCGGTACCGCCTTTCTGAGCGATCAGACTCAGCGTTTTCATCCCCGTTGTCCATTGAGTTGGGTGAGTGGTCGTTACTGTAACATCAGCAGCAAGATTGGAATACCCTAATTGTCCTTATAAAGGACGCCGCGACGCACCAGCCACTTTTCAATTTCGACCGCGAACAAGACCAGTGAGGACAATACCAAGCAGACTGCAAGGTCGAACATCGGCAGGGGCTGAGTATGGAATATGGTATTTAGTGAAGGCACATAGATCACCGCCATATGTAACCCAAAGGTCAAAGTCACCGCGCCCAGCATCGGCAGGTTACTGAACAAGCCGATGCGGAACAAGGATATCCTTTCGCTACGCACCGCCAGTGAGTGAAATAACTGTGACAGAGTGAGTACCGTAAACACCACGGTTTGCCAATATTCAACGCCGCGTGAAACCGCCCAGGCCTGGGAGGCGATCGATATCCCGCCGACAAAGAACCCCACCCAGAGGATATGTTGCCACATGCCATGCGAAAAAATACTCTCCTGCGGTGGACGTGGCGTACGGCGCATAATGTCCGGTTCGGCTGGTTCGGCACTGAATGCCAGCCCCGGGAGACCATCAGTGACCAGATTGATCCAGAGTATATGGATGGGCAGCAATGGAATCGGCAGCCCGAGAAACGGCGCAAGAAACAGGGTCCAGATCTCACCTGAATTCGAGCTCATGGTATCTTTGATGAATTTCCGGATGTTATCGAAGATCCGGCGGCCGGCCTGCACGGCCCTGACAACGGTGGCAAAATTATCATCCAGCAACACCATGTCCGCCGCCTCACGCGCCACATCGGTCCCTTTCTGCCCCATTGCCACACCAATACTCGCGCGTTTCAGCGCCGGGGCATCATTCACACCATCACCGGTCATGGCGACAAATTCACCATTTTTCTGTAACGCTTTGACGATGCGTAGCTTCTGTTCCGGGCTGACCCGAGCATAGATCCGTACCGTCTCCACGACTCGGGCAAGGGTATCATCAGACATCTCCGCCAGTTCGTTCCCTGTCAGTACAGTCTTGTGGTTGGTCGTTATACCAAGGCGTCTGGCGATAGCCCTGGCTGTTCCCGGATGGTCTCCGGTGATCATGACCGGCGCGATGCCAGCCGTCAGACAATCCTCCACCGCTCGCGGCACTTCGGGTCGAGGCGGATCAATCAGGGCCACCAGCCCCAGAAACGTCAGATCCTGTTCGGTGGACTCAGGTGTTAAGGGTTCCGGCAGCCCAGTCAACTCGCGCTTTGCCAGTGCCAATACTCGATAGCCTTCATTGGCTAAGCGTTCTGCCTCTGAGAGCACTGCCTCGGGCTCGAATGACACAGGTGAATCACCTTCCAGGACCTTGCTGCATTGTGTCAGCACCCGTTCCGGCGCACCTTTGATATAGGCGATCACACCATCGGGCGACTGGTGTAGCGTGGTCATCTGCTTGCGTTTACTGTCAAAAGGAATCGCTGCGAGCCGGGGTTTTGCCCGTTCCAGCACGGCTTTATCAAAGCCGGCCTTGTCTGCAGCTTCGAACAAAGCCAACTCAGTCGGTTCACCGCTAGGCCTGCCATCCTTCTTCGCCACATCGTTGTTCAGCGCCAGCGCCTCCCCCATCTCCACCCAGGGTACGCCGGCCCCCGGATCGGCCAAGGATGCACGCCGCTCACCGGCAGCAAAGATCAACTCAACGGTCATGTGGTTCTGGGTCAAGGTGCCGGTCTTATCGGCACAGATATAGGTAACCGAGCCAAGCGTCTCCACCGCGGGCAGATTCCGCACCAAGGCGTTATGCCGGATCAGTTTGTGCGCACCAAGGGCAAGTGAGACCGTCACCACAGCAGGCAGTGCTTCGGGTATCGCGGCGACGGCCAGGCTAACGGCGGTCAGCAGCATCAGCAATATCGGCTGGCCTTGCAGTAAACCGGCCGTAAATACCACAAAACAGATAGCCAGAATGGCCAGGGTGAGATGCCGGCCAAAGCGGATCAGGCGTACCTGAAGCGGCGTCTTAACACCTGCCTCACCACGCAGCAGTTCGGCAATTCGGCCTATTTCCGTGTCAAGGCCGGTAGCGACCACCACTCCCTTACCACGCCCGCGAGTAATCAGACTGCTCTTGAAGATGAGGTTTTTACGATCGCCGATCGGCAATTCGATATCGGATAGTCGCGCTTGCTGCTTTTCAACGGGATGGGATTCACCAGTCAGGGCTGACTCATCGGCCTGCAGCTCTTCCACATCAAACAGCCGCAGATCAGCCGGTACGATATTCCCGGCTTCGAGCAATACCACGTCTCCACGCACCAGTTCAGCAGCTTCCAAGGTAACCGCCTGACCATCGCGCAACACCTGTGTCTCAGGCGCCGCCATTTTCCGCAATGCTTCTACGGCTCGCTCTGCACGGAACTCCTGGACAGCACCGATGATGGCATTGAGCAGTACGATCACCAGGATGACAATGGTGTCCTGGGGTTCACCGACGAGGCCGGAGATGAGCGCCGCCACCAGCAACACCACAATCATGAAATCGGTAAACTGCCACAGGAGCATGGCTAGCAAGGAACGGCGCCGTCTTTCAGGGATGGTATTCGGACCCTGCTCGGCCAAACGCCGCTGCGCATCCGCTGACGTCAAACCGGATACCGACGACTCGAGGCGCTTCAGTACCTCATCAGTCTCAATACTGTGCCAGTCAGCCGGCTGCATCTTAATTTCATGCCTGTATATAAATGAGTTTGCTGATCGCCCCTTTGCCCAGAGCAATCAATCGTGGTGTCACGCGATCTACCGCGCCATGCGGACTTTCCTGGAGATCACTAATCATCACCTTTTTTTAGGTTTGCGAAAAAAATATTAATAATATCAGATGAATTGGTACTGGCAAAAAACCTACTACTTTTGACATAACTCAAATACCCGCAAGCATCAGCCAAACAACCGATCCGAATACTTTACCGTCAGCAATAATAATTATATTCAAGGGGGACCATAAAGATCGCTTTAAATATAGATTATGTACGCATGCAACATGGGTTATTATTAGCTTATCGTAAGAACATCTCAGGTGCCTTGCACGAGAAAAGAAAAGCCAGATGTGATGCTACATTTATTTGTGGTATTTAGAGCTTATTCACTGCATGCAATGGCATAAAACTATAATCAATCACAAGCAGGCATGCGGTACGGACACTCATTGCCTGCCTGATATTAATTAGGATATCTAAGCAGCCGTGGCAGCGGACAACGACAATATCAATAACAAAGGAAAAAAACGCAAAGGCTTTTCCATTACTTGGCAGATAGTCGTTTTTCCCGCCATGCTGGCTTTCCTTACCCTCGCCGCCTACGGTTTTTACCTTATCTATAACCTCGTAGGAGATGTGCACCGGATTGCCGATTCAGTGGGGATCAACATGAGCATCATGGCGGGACAGATGCAACAGGTCTCGCTCAATCTCGATGAACTGACGGGTAGTGTGCATAGTATCTCGGTCAATCTGGACGATCTGACGGTCAGGGTGCGGGACATGAGTGAAATCATGGAGGTAATATCAGGTAACGTGCAGACACTTCAGCCAATGCTCAGCGCCATGGTGGAAATAAAAACAAGCATTCAGCTTGTAGACGACCATTTATCCATTATGACTCAGAACATAGAGACAATGAACGGCAATATGGGACGCATGACCAACCTGATGGGATCGATGACAACTGCGACTCAGCAAATGACTCATGGAGTTTCCGGATTGAATCAAAACATTGGCCGGCCCATGAATTTCATGAACAGTTTCGCTCCCTGGTAGTCTAGGATCCTTACTGGTCATACAGGATTATTTTACAGAATAATTAAAAAACAAGCCGGTTTAAAATGACCTTTGCCAGGCTATTTTAAAAAACAGCATTACTTGACTGAATTGATCGCAATTTTTGGCATGTTGGAGTATAATAATATTCAGATAGTCTAATACTCCATATTGGGCTGATAGCGGTTTGCAACTAAATTGGCTAGTATGGTTTAAGGGCAGATGTAGTTATATTTTTTCAGGAAGGAGGGCTGTCTCGAAACTGATACCATGCAGGTGAACAGATGAAAACCCAGTATTTCCAGATAAACTTTCTACTACTGATAATCGTGATCGGTCTTTTGTCAGGCTGCAGCGATCCTCGCCCTACGGAAAACTTAAACAACGCGGCGCTTCTGGGAAATCTCGCGGAAGTTGAGAGGCATATCTATTGGAAGAGTGACCTGAATGTGCGCAATGAATCCGGCGCAACTCCCCTGCATGCTGCTGCCAGCAAAGGTTTTATCAAAATCGTCCGCCTGCTGATCGGGAATGATGTAGATATCAATGCCAGAACCCACTATCGGCAGACCCCCCTGCATAAAGCAATACAGAATGGCCATTACGAAATTGCCGAGTTGTTAATTGCTAAAGATGCAGATGCTAGTGTTCTGGATAAGCATGGCAACACTCCCCTGCATTTCGCGGCAAACAGCGGTGATGCAAAGCTAGTTCAACTGTTATACGAGCACGGCGCTGACCTCAATGTGATGAACAAGCGCGGCCATACCCCCCTGCACCGGGCTGCCGACGAAGGTCATGTTGAAGTTGCTAAACGATTGATTCTTAATGGTGCGGATATCAATGCAGGTTCTAAGGGTGAACAACCGTTGCATCGCGCCGCGGTCAAAGGCAATGTAAAGCTTGTAAAGCTACTGATCCAGCATAATGCCGATTTTGCCGCACTGGACAAGCTGGACTGGACGCCCTTGCACAACGCAGCCTATTACGGCCGGGAAGATGTGGTTAAGGCATTGCTCGAAGCGGGAGCAAACATCAACGCCAAATCACGCCGAGGTCACACTCCCTTACATAAAGCCGCTATCGCCGGCCATGAGACCATCGCTGAGTTATTAATAATGCAGGGTGTCAATTTGGATGCCAAAGACAAACGTGGCCAAACGGCGCTCGACAGGGCTGAGAAGGAAGGACATAGAGGGGTCGCAG
>JBDLIT010000019.1:0-41298 GCA_039714735.1 Pseudomonadota bacterium | reverse complement strand
CTGGAAAATTCTGATTTTATGTTGAGTACTGGAGGCCAAAAGGTAGGAAAACCAAGGCCTCCAGCTCAATACTCCACATAAAAACTTACTTGGCACAATAAATCTTATGTGCTGCAGCACATAACGAATACAGCGCACCAGGCCTGGCCAGGTTGCTGGAAGAAGTAGAGAAAGTGCAACGGGGCACGACGCCAATCTTACGTCCCGTCACACAATCCGTCACACAGGCAAAAAAAACGGATGCTAAAGCATCCGTAAGTCATTGATAGTATTGGTAGCAAGGGGCAGATTCGAACTGCCGACCCCAGCATTATGAGTGCTGTGCTCTAACCAGCTGAGCTACCTTGCCAAAAAGCTTTTATGAAGGGCGGGAAATATACTGTCGCAACCCTTCCCTGTCAATATCAAACATTAAAGCGGAAATGGATTACATCGCCATCTTTGACAATATAGTCCTTACCTTCTGAGCGAAGCTTACCTACCTCACGAGCACCCTGCTCTCCCTGGTACTGCACAAAATCTTCGTAGCAGATCACTTCAGCACGTATAAAACCACGTTCGAAATCCGTGTGTATCACTCCAGCTGCTTGAGGTGCAGTGGCATCAGTTGGAATCGTCCAGGCCCTGACCTCTTTTTCTCCTGCCGTGAAATAGGTTTCCAGCCCCAATAGCTTGTAGCCAGCCCTGACTACGCGATTCAAACCCGGCTCATACAACCCCATGTCCGCCAGGAATTCAACCCTCTCATCCTCCTCCAGTTCCACGATTTCCGCTTCAATAGCAGCACAAACCGCCACCACCTCAGCATTCTCCTGGACAGCAAATTTTTGCACTGCGTCTAGGTGGGGATTGTCAGTAAACCCATCATCAGCAACATTGGCGATGTAAAGGATGGGTTTAATGGTTAGTAAAAAGATATCCTGCAGTTCAAACCTCTCATCTTCCGTCAGGTCCATGGCACGGACAGCCATGGCATTGTTCAGATGATCTCGGACTCTTTCCAGCAACATCTTGCGGGCCAGAATTTTTTTATCACCCGTTTTAGCCTGCCTGAGAGTCTTGTCCAACGCCTTCTCAACTGATTCCAGATCAGCCAGCGCCAATTCAGTATTGATGACCTCAATATCTGAAATGGGATCGACCTTACCAGCCACATGCACGACATCATCATTCTCAAAACAGCGTACAACCTGGGCTATGGCATCCGTTTCCCGGATATTGGCTAGAAATTTGTTTCCCAGCCCTTCTCCTTTTGAAGCCCCGGCAACCAAACCCGCAATATCCACAAACTGCATTGTCGTTGGGATTACTACCTTTGGGTTTACGATATTCGCGATGACATCCAGGCGGGGGTCAGGAAGTGGCACTACACCGACATTGGGGTCGATTGTGCAAAATGGATAATTTTCTGCTGCAATTGTTGCCTTGGTCAACGCATTAAAAAGCGTTGACTTGCCTACATTCGGTAAGCCGACGATACCACATTTGAAGCCCATGATTTATGCCCTGACGAAAAATGGGGCAAGGATACCGGAAACCACGGTCCGGTTTCCAGTAAGTAAAAACAGGACAAGCCCTGAAATTACCCATTAGAGGCTAATTTTTAGGATAAAACCAGTGCTGAACGAGGTGTTTTTCAACTAATGGAAAACAGTTTTTGGAAATTTGCAATGCGCAGAATCTCCTGAATAGCCTCGTTGCAGTGTGCCAATATCACACAATCCTGTTCCTTCGTGCTGTGCTCTCTCAATTGCAGCAACATCCCCATCGCCGAACTGTCCATATATTCGGCGCCAGACAGTTCGACTATAAAGTTTTTCTCACCCCGGGGGTGTTCCTTATATGCCTTGATGAAATCCTGATGATTGGAAAAGTCAAAACGGCCGGATACCGTTATTGTCACTTGTTTATTATCATGTGATATTGAGCTGGTAATTGGCATGCATGCCTCCTATTGAGCCGACTTCATGCGGCACGGCTTCTTTCAAGTTTAAAAAGATTTTTAAAGTGGGATATTTCGATAATCTGTCTGATAACGTGGTTATATCCAGATAGAGTGATATCAGAATTTATACCTCCTGCACGTTCACGCAATACAAGCAGCATGCCAAGCGCAGCACTATCCATATAGCTGGCTTCGGTCAAGTCAATAATGAAACTGGTTTTTTCGGGTTCTATGCCAGCATAGGCCTCTCTGAACTGCTGGTGCTGAGAAAATTCAAATCTCCCATTGATTTTAATCTTCACCCCTTTACCGTCCAGGTATTCTGTCGTGCTAATTGTCATGCTTGTTCTCTTGGATATTTTGGTATATTAGTGGCCGCCAATCAGAACAGTTCGACAGCCCCTTCATCCATGGAGGATTGTTCAACAGGCTTGCCTGCCTTTTCTGCCTCGAATAAGCCCCTTAGCTCATTTCGGATATCGACCAATCCTGTAACAAGTTTTTCTGGGTTTCCTTGCGACATGGCGCTCAGTTCCTGAATACCATTCAGAGTTTTTGACGTGATATTCTCAAGCCGCTGCAGGTGATGTTCACTATGTGCTGACAATTGCCGCACAATATCTTCGAACTGTAATGAGCGCACCGCATCTCCGACCATCAGATTTACCTGATTAGCCATTCCTGACACTCTGGAGAGGTGATCTGCCATTGTTTCATTCATTCGGCCAATCTGAGACATCATTTCATCTACCCGGGCTTTTGATTGAATGGCGAAGTTCATATCTTTCGATGCCACATTTCCTACTGAATCTTTTGCCTCATTGATGTTGTCACGCGAGCCAATAATCACCTTGCGAATTTCATCATTAAAGCGGTTAGAACGTTGAGAGAGTTTCCTAACCTCATCAGCCACCACGGCAAAGCCTCTTCCCGCCTCCCCTGCGCGGGCTGCCTCAATAGCTGCATTCAATGCGAGCAGGTTTGTTTGGTCCGCAATCACCTTGACATCTGATAACAGGGAATCCGCCATATCCATCTGCACGGACATATCATGGATCTGTTCAACCACCTGCATCGTGTTATGGCTGATTTCAATAACATGATCGACAAAATACCGCAGTACTTTATCCGTTTCATTGGCAAAGTCCGCAAAAGACAAGTGCTCTTGCTGATCACTTTCAATGCTGTCTGTAATCTGCTCCAGCATACCTTGCACCAAGTAAAACTGGTTCTGTGATTGTTCGTTTATTCCGTGAAAACTGCTTTGTAATGTATTTACTGAATCAGCGATAAGATTCTGAACTTGTTCTAGTTCTCTTTTCATTGTGCTCGTCAGTTCCGTGACGCCTTGTTGCATTTCTGTCGCAAGGTTCTCCATTTCTGAAACCAATTCAGCTTCCATTCCATTATGGGTCACTGTGGCGGCAGCCAAATTACGCTTATTCTGTATGTAACCCAAAGCTGCCCAGATAGCTGCGGTGATTAAAATCACTGCAGCAGTCATCCAGCCATCATCCAGTAGAACACTTAGTAGTAATAGAACTGATGATGCCGCATATGGCATCCAGTTTGACTTGAGATATTTGATCATCAGTTTCTTACTAATATTTCATATTGCTATTATTTTTTACACTAGAGCGGTTACTCATCAAACACGTCTTGCGTATTCCATATATTTATCGTCTGGATTAAAAGAAACCTTAGCCTGAAACAATCGGATGATCAGCAAGAACAGCGTGGAACTAAGACAATAATAGTACTTTATTTCAGTGCGGCGCCTGATTTACCAGCTCAATTAATCGTCGCCCGATCTGACTCAGCGGAAGTATTTCATCAACGTAACCTCGCTTGACCGCCTCTCCGGGCATACCCCAAACGACACTGGATTTTTCGTCCTGAGCTATGGTTGTAGAACCCGCCTGTTTCATCTCTCCCATTCCTTCAGCACCATCATCCCCCATTCCAGTCAACATCAATGCAAGCGCATTGGGACCGGCATTTTGCGCCAGCGAACGAAACATAACATCCACGGATGGTTTATGGCGGTTGACCGGTTCACCGTCATGCAATGAGCAGACATAACGGGCTCCATTACGTTTTACCAACAGATGACGGTTTCCTGGAGCTATGTAGACATAACCTGGAACAATTTGCTGTCCATCCCGGGCCTCGACAACGGTTAATGACGTCAATGAATCGACACGTTTGGCAAATGGGCCACTGAATGCTTCCGGTATATGTTGGGATATGACAATCCCGGGCATATCTGGAGGCAACCCTTGTACCACATCCTTGATTGCTTCGGTGCCACCTGTTGATGAACCAATACCGATAATCTTATCAGTTGTCCGAAAATGGTGATTCATGGTCTTGCTCAACACCACATCAGCAGATTTTTTATTCTCGACCGTTGATGAACTTTGTTTCCGATCCAGTGGTTTAACGTTCGCGTTTGCTGCTGCTTTAACTTTACTGATTATGTCAGCAGAATAATCTGACAATTGAGCTGAAACATCGAGTTTTGGTTTAGAGATAAAATCTATCGCACCAAACTCCAATGCTCTTAAAGTTACATCTGCACCTTTTTCAGTAAGAGTAGATATCATTACAACTGGCATTGGTCTAAGACGCATTAAATTACCAAGAAATGTTATTCCATCCATTCTCGGCATCTCCACATCAAGCGTCAGGACATCTGGCTTGAGTTTCTTGATCTTATCCCTGGCGACGTAGGGGTCTGCGGCAACACCTACAACCTGGATCTCCCGGTCACTCTCGAGAATAGAGGTCAATAATTGGCGAACCAGCGCTGAATCATCGACAATCAGTACCTTGATCATATTTCGCTCATCCCATTAAAAAAGCTCAACAGAACCTTCGACCGGAGCCTCTTCTATATTGTGCTGATAATCCCGCTCACGCCTGATCAAAGTATCGTTGTGCAACTGCTTGAGTTTCTTCACCTTCACTCTGCCGTTTTGTGGATAGAAAACCACCTTACGGGGAAAACTATCACCCACATCTTCCCCGACAAGATCCAGGTCCTCACTATTAATGTAAGATTCAACAAATTCTATGTTTTTCTTCCCTATGTTCGACATATCACTGATAATCTGGCCACCTCCAAAGATCTTCACTGACAGATTTTTCCTGTGACCTCCATGGGTCAGGATGTCATTGATCATATGCTCCATGGCATAGTTGCCATAACGGGTCGCAGTGCTGATCAGCTCACTGCCGCCCCACTCCCCATTGTGACTCAATGGCAGCATGAAATGATTCATGCCGCCAATACCAAATACTCGGTCCCAGATACAGGCAGAGACGCAGGAGCCTAAAACCGTGGTAATGATTTCATTGTGCGGAGTGACATAGTACTCACCAGGAAGAATCTTTGCCGCCGGCATCTGGTGGGTACGATCCCAGTATCGATTGATCTGCTCGAATCCAGGCAAGGCCGTGCCTACCTGGTGCATCATTTCACTTTCCTGTAGACGGTCTGGCCAATCAGTTCAAATCGATCGGTCAGTTTAAAAAGCGATTCCGAATGACCGATAAAAAGGTGGCCACCAGGTTTCAGATAGTCGGCGTATCGGTCGATCAGGCGAAGCTTGGAATCCTTATCGAAATAGATGATGACATTGCGGCAGAAGATGACATCCTTGGGCGCATCCAAGCTCCAATTCTGCATCAGATTAAGCTGGCCAAATTCTATTTGCCTTTGCACTTCAGGTTTCAAACGCACCTTACCGCCCTGCGCTCCGGCCCCTTTCTGGAACCATCGCCTGAGGCGTTGATCAGACAATCCGTTGACCCGCTCCATGGCATAGACACCACTTGCGGCCCGGGTCAATACATTGGAATCGATATCCGTCGCCAGAATTTTCGCCTTCCATCCATTTCTCCCGGCGAGCGCCTCCAACAGGCTGATGGAGAGGGAATAGGGCTCTTCTCCCGTAGAACATCCGGCGGACCAGATATTTATCTCGCGCTTTGCGGCATTCTCTTTGATTAATTCCGGTACTACTGTTGCACTCAGATATTCGAAATGATGATTTTCCCGAAAAAAAGCCGTCAGGTTGGTCGTGATGGCGTTTATCAACTCCACCATCTCATCCCCTTCCGGCTCACGCCGAATCAATTCACAGTATTCACTGAAGCTGGACATCCCAAGCTTTCGAACTCGCCGGGAAAGACGCGAATAGAACATATCGAACTTATCATCTGAAACGACGATGCCCGTTCGTTGATTGGAGATCCGGCGAAGAAAATCGAAATCCTTACGGGTGAATTCAAACTCCCGTTTGTGAGCTTCCTGTTGTCCCATTACATCAGTGTCCATCTGGAATTTACCTAGTCATGTGGTGATTCAGAAAAGTTCGATATCATCATCATCAGATATTTCATGCAGCACCGACATTCCCTTTGATAAGGCCTCTTCAATAGATCCACCCGCCAGCAATAGATCAAACATTTCCTGTTCTTGGCGCATGCTATATCGAGAACGGATCTTACCCTGCAAACCGCTCCACTCCTGTGGATTGTACAAACGCCCCTGGTCATTCACTAACTCAGCCAACGCAGCCAACGCATGACTTACATGCGCAAGACGCTGAGAAAGTTTGTCATAAAATTGAAAGGCAACGACACTCTCATGTATCTGATTGGAGATTTTTTCACTCTCCCCCTTGATAGATTGAATGACAGGACTGGTCTCGTCTAGACTAATCAACTGTTCATATCCCTTGAGCAGCTTGTCTACGCTATTCGTCATGCCGGTAAAGGAGTTGCTGAGGGTCTCTATCGAGTCATCCCCTTCACGTAATGACATATCAATCTGCGCCACCGCCAGGTGTAACATTCTCACGGTTTCACGCACTTGGCTCCAATCGAGATCGGGTTGGCTCGCTAACGAAGGAGAAATAATTTGCTCGGTCATCTGTCAATTGCCTTATATTGACTATTCATATCCAATCATCCATTCAGGGAGAGGCGTAAGTCTCCAGTAACGCCCATCTGATCAGCCGCTGAATTCAAGGCATCAGATTCACCATTCCAAGTGATATCCATGTGTTGGTTTTTCGCCTCTTTGAAGATTGCGCACAGCAGTTGCACACCCGCCCCATCCACTCTGGATAGTCCGCTGGCTTCCAAGGTAATCGCGCTTGATATATCAGCGGCGGTTCTGAAACTCGCTAAAATCTCACTGACTTCCTGAATAGTCAGGTTTTCACCCAGATTCACTCGATTCTCCATTGCAACACCTACATTGGCAGTTTGTGATATGACAGATTGTTTCTCATTACCCTCATACTCAGGGTCTGATCCAGGCTTTGCACTTTGATCTATTTCCATCAAGGGATCATGGGCCATTACCTCTTCATTCTTGCTCTTCACCATTAAGCCATCCTCCTTTCGATGAGATCGTGAGCCAAATCTGTAAACTCTTTTGCGGAACGGCATGAACCGCGATATTCAAATATGGTGCGGCCAGCCCCCGGGCACTCAGCCATCACGGCTGCTTCCCGAATCGGGGTAGCCAACACTTTACCGGGAAAATGCCGCATTAACTTAGTTTGGACCTCTTTGGAAAGTCGCCGCCGTGGAATGAAGCGACTCAGCGCTATCCACTGTTTCAATGGCTTGCCTAAAAATGGTTCAAATCGCCTCAAGGTAATCATCATCTTCGCCAATCCATTCAGTGAGAGATAATCCCCTCCCACCGGAATCAATGCCTCGTCGGCTTCAAATATTGCATTTGCAACCAATATCCCGGATGAAGGTGGGCAGTCGTAGAGAATATAATCCTGATCTGTCAGTTTTCCATCCATCGCTTCCCGCAAAAGCTTAACGCGCTTGACGCCACCTTCGTGCAACTCTTCAACTTCACCCAATTTATCACCCGCCGGAATCAGCGTAAGCAGATCCCGTACCTTAAGCCTGACCGAACGCAGGTCCGTTCCAACCATCAATACTTGGTCAATCCCTCTGGATGGCGCCCGAAAAATCCCATAACTGGCGGCCAGCTGCCCCTGCGGATCCAGGTCGATAACCGTCACACGATGACCCATCAGGGTCAGGGCATGCCCCAGATTTGTGGTGATCGTGGTCTTTCCTACACCACCCTTCTGATTGATGACCGCTATCCTCCGCATGACTTCTTACTTTATGTCCCTGCCACATCAGGTTATGCGATATTTTCGGGTAACCCCAACTCATCCGGGTTAAACAGCTTGTCAACATCCAGCAGCACGACCATCCTGCCATTCTGGGTGAATATGCCGGTGATGTATCGGGTATTGATCTGGGCTCCCAGATCAGGCGCTTCGCGCATCTCTGAAGATTTGACATTCAGCACATCGGACACGCCATCCACCACCACACCAACGATCAAAGGTTTTCCGGCCCTCTCCACCGATAACACAATCGTCACGGTCGTGGGGGTGTATTCCACTGACGCGAAATTGAAACGGCTGCGTAGATCTATAATCGGCACAATGACCCCGCGCAGGTCTAACACGCCTTTGATGAAATCCGGCGTGTCCGGCAGTGGCCGCACCTCCTCCCAGCCTTTAATCTCCTGCACCCGCAGGATATCCACCCCATAGTGCTCACCACCCAGGGTAAAGCTGAGAAACTGGCCATCATGGGCCGGAGCATTTTCCACAATCTTCTCCACCGAACTCATCCGCCTATCTCCCGTACCCTGCTATAGGTCAATTTTGTCTTCCACCCGCCGCAACAGGTGAACAACCTGGTCTGACATGGGGCCAACCTGATTGAAGGTCGTCTCCGCCTCACCCATCCGTCCCGAATTCTTCATCGTCACAACATCCTTGATCCGCTTATGCATCTGCTCATGAACCTTTTCCATCTCCTGCATCTCCAGCATTTGGCCGAACTCATCCATGGCGAACTCATAAATCCACTTGCCCAACATACAATCGTGATGTGAGGCCACGTCATGTTGATCCATTGCTGTCTTGCCATCCAGAAAATCCCGCAGGCGGTGCTTCCAGGCCAGGTGGGCGGAACGAGCGGCGAAAAAATCGAGCTTGGTGTAGTCGACCTCCACCTCACTGGTTGACGATTCCTTAAGAGCCACATCGAAAAATCCCATCATTTGATCCATCTCACTGGCCTTATCGTTCATCGAGGTGGCTGCTGCGGAGGTCTCTTCAGCGAGAGCGGCATTCTGTTGAGTCACTTCATCCATGCTGGTCACCGCCTGGTTAACCTGGTCGATACCCGCGGACTGTTCCTGACTGGCGGCGGCGATCTCGGAGACGATATCCCCTAGCTTCTTGATGCCACCGACAATCTCAGCCAGGGTTTCACCCGATTCGTTCACCAGTGCGCTACCGGACTCAACCTTTGTCACACTATCCTGAATCAGCTCTTTGATCTCTTTCGCCGCCGTGGCGCTGCGTCCCGCCAGGTTACGCACTTCGGTAGCCACCACTGAGAACCCTCTCCCCTGCTCGCCTGCACGTGCGGCTTCAACCGAAGCATTTAGCGCCAGCAGGTTGGTCTGAAAGGCAATCTCATCGATCACCCCGATGATCTCCGCGATCTTACCGCTGGCCTGGTTAATCTGTCCCATGGCGTCAATAGCCCGTTGCACTACCGCACCACCTTGCTCTGCAGACTCTCTGGCGCCCCTGGCCAACTGATTGGCCTGTTGCGCGTTGTCTGCATTGTTGCGCACCGTACTGGTCAACTGCTCCATGCTGGATGCCGTCTCCTCCAGACTGCTGGCCTGCTGCTCGGTACGGCTGGAAAGATTGGTATTGCCGGAAGAGATCTCATTCGAAGCGGTCCGCACAACACCCATGGACTCCCGCAGCTCGCCAATAGTGGTGCGCAGTTGGTCCATGGTGTTATTGAGATTATCCTTCACGGCCCCGAAGGTGCCTGAATATTCACGGTTGATCCGCTCGCTGAGATCCCCTTCCGCCATTCGTCCAAGCGCAGTGGCCACATCGTCGAATACACGGTTCATCTGCTCGATCAGGGCATTGATGCCTTGTCCCAGATGTTTGAAGAATCCCGCCTTTCCCACCAGTTCCACACGTTTCGACAGATCCCCCTGGAGGGTAGCTGCGACGATATTCTCCA
This sequence comes from Pseudomonadota bacterium, assembly GCA_039714735.1. Classification (GTDB taxonomy): domain Bacteria; phylum Pseudomonadota; class Gammaproteobacteria; order Chromatiales; family Chromatiaceae; genus JASJBU01. Next base: position 31,235 of record JBDLIT010000019.1, on the reverse strand, counting down.
GTTCATCCTCCACTCTCACTTCATTGGTGCGGTCCGTCCACTCTACGGCGGTGCCCATGCGTTCACCGTTCTCGGCAAACACCGGGTTGGCCACGATGAGCATGGTCCGGCCACCCACATTGATCTCCGAGCTGTAACTTTGTTCGAGCTTCTCCAGCATCATGGCCTGGTGTTCAGGCTGTTTGTGAAAGCCATCGATTCTGGTGCCCATCAGGTTATCCGCATCAAAGTCGGGCAGGTCCTTGCGGATATCCTGTTCGGCATTTTTAAACAGGCCCTCTACGGTCTTATTCATGTAGATGATATTACGGTCGTTATCCGCCATCATCACACTGCTGGAGACATTATCCAGGGCGGTCTTGATTCGGGTGGAAGCTGCAGCCTGTTCCCGCGCCTCATTCACGTCATAGCCCAGCTTGATCTGCATCGATTTCAAGCCACGCAGAATAGCCCCCAGCTCATCCTGACGACCCAGTTCTACTGCATCGAAATAGTGGCCCTCCGCCATGCGGCCGAAAACCCCCAAAACATCCGACATGCCCCTATTGAACTCTCGAATCACCACGACACCCATGCTCACGATCACCAGAGTGACCAGCAGCAGCCCCGCGAGCAGCAGGTAAGTCTGAAACCTCAGGGCAGACGCGGCAACCTGCAATTCAGTTCGCAGGAAGGCATTGACCTCGTCAAAGATCGCGAAGTTGGCATCGATCAGGCGGGTGCCCTTGGCGAAGTATTCCTTGGGGTCCTCGCTGATGGTTGCCGCGCCAAGCAGACCATCTCGAACTGCCTGGAAAAACAGAATACGACTCTGGCTACTCTCATCCACCAACGGTTGCAGCTTCTGCTTCAGTTCCGGATTACGCTGATAGACTGACTCAACCGCCTGATCCATGGATTCAAACAGGATAGTGGAGGCACTGTAGAGATTGATCAGGGTGTCACGCTGACCTTCCCCAAAGAACCCCTTGGCCGCAATACCAGAGCCCATACCGCGGCTACGTCCCAAGTACTCACTGATGGGTGGAATCTTGTTGATCAGCATCTGCGTCAGATAGTGGCGGTCCAATTGCGAATCCAGAATCAGCCTGGAACGGTCCCCGACATGCACGATCAGGTTGATGACCTTGGCGATCAGGTCACTATGACGAGTGAATGCCGCCTTGCTTTCAAGCTGAAAGAGTTCGCCCTGAATCGTCTCCCAATCGTGGATAATCGTCTTGAGCTGGAGATTAGAATCAAACCCTGCGCCAAATTGCTGCTCAGTCTGTTTCAGTGTGGCGATATTGCCGGCAATTTCCTCCTGCTTCTTGAGGATACGCGGCTTGAAACTCTCATCCCCGTTGAGGTAGCCATTGGTCATCCCCCGATGCTGAGGCAGATTCTGCAACAATACGCGCAACGGCTGGATGTATTCCAGACCGGCAATTTCACTTTCCGCTATGTTAATTTGCTGCAACCGGTCACTCACCAGCATGCCGAGGAAAATTGCCGCGAGCAGGAAAAGCAGCAAACCACCCGCGATCATCTTGTGGGAGAGCTTCAGAGAGGCAAATGGATTGAACCGCTTCCATAGAGGCGCCCTGGGAAGCTTGCCCTGATTGATTTGGGCATAGAGAAGTTCGGCGCCACGCACCTGTTCAGGCGTTGCGCGCCGACGCACCGACATGTATTCGGCGATGTGGCCATTGCTGTACAGAGGCGTGACATTGGCCTGAACCCAGTAGTGGTCCCCGTTCTTCGCCCGATTCTTGACAATCCCAGTCCAAGGCTTGCCTGCCTGCAGGGTATCCCAGAGATCCTGAAACGCCGCTGCCGGCATATCGGGATGGCGCACGATATTATGGTTCTTGCCGATCAATTCAGCCTCAGAAAAACCCGCAATCTCCATGAAGGTACTGTTTGCATAGGTGATCAGGCCTTTCAGATCGGTCTTGGAGACGATGATCATATCGTCCCGCATGGGGATCTCTCTACCAGTCACAGGTTCATTGATTTTCATGAGACATCTCTACGATGGAAATTAATGGATTGTTCAGAACTCTTCCCATTCGTCACCATCTTCAACCTGCGAAGAGATGCTGGTAACGGTGGCTGCGGGTTGTTCGACCTTGGCCGTTGGTCTCGGTGCGGGTCTTGCGGCATTCGAACGCGTCTGGGCGGCCTGCGACCTCACCGGCTTCGAGGAGACTTCGCGGGCTTGGGGTTTGGCGTTACCCCCCGTCACTGAGAAGAAGTTCATCATCTGATCCATGTCATGCGCCTTTTCGCTCATGGAGGCGGCGGCGGCCGATGTCTGCTCCGCCAAGGCGGCATTCTGCTGGGTCACCTCATCCATACTGGTTACCGCCATATTCACCTGATCGATACCGGCCGACTGCTCCTGACTCGCGGCGGCGATCTCGGAGATGATGTCCCCCACCTTCTTCACGCTGGTCACGATCTCATTCAGGGTTTCACCCGACTCGTTCACCAAACTAGCGCCCGCCTTGACCTTGACGGCGCTGTCCTGAATCAGCTCCTTGATCTCTTTCGCTGCAGTGGCGCTGCGTCCCGCCAGATTGCGCACCTCGGTGGCCACCACGGCAAAGCCACGTCCTTGCTCCCCGGCTCTGGCTGCCTCCACTGAGGCGTTGAGGGCCAGCAGGTTGGTCTGGAAGGCGATCTCATCGATGACGCTGATGATCTCGGCGATTTTGTTACTGGAGCCATTGATCGCATCCATTGCATCTACCGCCCGACTGACCACATCGCCACCATGTTCGGCGGTCTGCCTGGCGCTGGCGGCCAGTTGGTTGGCCTGCTGGGCGTTATCGGCATTGTTGCGCACCGTGCTGGTGAGTTCCTCCATGCTGGAGGCAGTCTCTTCCAGGCTGCTGGCCTGCTGTTCGGTACGGGATGAGAGATTGTTGTTGCCAGATGAGATCTCACTGGAGGCGGTGGTGATCACATCAGCGGATTCACGCAGATCGACAACGATCTTATCCAGATTGGTGATGGTTTCGTTGACGCTGTTTTTAACTTCACCGAAGGTGCCCACATAGTCCCGCTGTATGGGTTTGGTGAGATCGCCTTGCGCCACTTTACGCATGGCTGAGGCGATATCGGAAAACACATTGTCGATGCTGTCGATCAAATCATTGATACCGCCACCCAACTGCTGAAAGAAGCCCTCTTTACCCTGCAGATTGATACGCTGGGTCAGGTCACCCGATTTTGCCGCGGCAACGATGTCGTCGATCTCCTGTTCGACCAACAACTCATCGGTAATGTCGTTCCACTGGGTTATCCTGCCATGATAATCCCCCTCGGTATCGAAGACCGGACTGGTCACCAGCTCGAAGCTGTGTCCCCAGGCATTAAAACGGGAGGTTTTGGTCTCGGTGAGTTGCTTTCGGTACATCTCCCGCAACTGATCGTCCGGGAAGAAATCGGAAAGGCTGGTGCCGATCAGGTCATCGGTGTTGAAGCTATGGCCCTCTTTCCTGATATTCTCACCCAGGGTATCGAACAGCTTGTGTCCCGCCTTGTTCATGAATATCAGCTGATTGGTTTTGTCGGAGAGTGTCACGCTGCTGGAGACATTCTCCAGGGCGATCTTTACCCGCAGGTTCTCTGTTACGGCCTCCTTCACCTCATGCAGGTCGTATCCCAAACGGGACTGCATGGTCAGCATGGACTTGAGCAGGTCGCCGGTTTCGTCGTCCCGCCCAATCACAAAGTCGTTGTCATAGTCGCCATAGGCGATGTTGTGCGCGATCTCTACCGCCTGACGTATGGGGCTGGCCAGGGAGCGGCTGATCAGCAAGGCGATGCCGAATCCCAATAACAGGGCCATGCCTCCCAGGAACAGAGCCATGTTGCGGATGTCCACCATCTGCGCGACAAAGTCGCCACGATCCATGACGGTCTGCAATATGCCAATGTTGTTGCCGGCGTAATCCTGCACGGCCTGCAGATGAACCGCCAGATACCTGCCATCCCGTTCGACCTCGGAGGTCAGAGCCTCTCCCGCCAATACCTGTTCGACCTCTTCCGGCGTCATCTCGATGGCCTCTCTCAGGGTCGTGGCGAAGGTCTCCATGCCGCCCTCTTTTTTCAGCAGCAGGCTCAGATCGACGCCGTTCTTCTTCTTGAAGCTGTCGAAGAAGGGCTGACCGAAGGACATACCGAACTCAAACGAACCGAGATGCCTGTCGCCCTGAAAGACAGGTACCACACCACGTATACCCAGTCCGAAGACCCCCACTTCCATACCTGTGACCGGGGTGCGCTCCGCGTTGGTCTTGATCACCGTCTTACGGATGGTCGAGAGATCATCACCGAATTTATTGAGTTTGTGAATGCGTAGAAATGAGAAGGCCGGCGGCTTGTGGAACTGCATCTGACGCACACCGTAATCGGACTTCAGTTTGAGAAAGGAGGCGTGAAACAGCTCAGCCAGCCGCTCCCTGTCTTCCGCGGCAAAGGCCTGCTGCGCCTCGGGCATCTCCGCCACAAGACTGGCCATTGCGGCGGCGAGCTTACTCTCTGCCTCGATCCCGGCAACCACGCTCTGATGTACCTTGAGCAGCTCGTGATCTTCCGCCTTGGCGATGATATCTGATACGCCCCAGAGCCCACCGCCGATCAGGGCGCCGCTGACCAGCAGGATCAGCCCCATAATGGATGCGCTCAAACGCCAGCGGATGGAGGCGCTGCGCATCCGGTGAATCCAGCCGGCCACTCGCCCCTTCTTCAGGCTCGCTTTTTTCGCGTTGATATCCCGGTAAAGAGATTCGGCCTCGGCGATCTGCTGCCGGCTCGGTTTGGTGCGCACCGACATGTACTCGATGACCCGACCGTTCTCCATCACTGGCGAGACGGTGGCCTTGACCCAGTAGAAGTCGCCATTCTTGCAACGGTTCTTGACGAAACCGACCCAGGGCAGGCCCTGCTTCACGGTATTCCAGAGGTCCTCGAACGCCTCCGGCGGCATATCGGGATGGCGCACCAGGTTATGATTCCTGCCGATCAGCTCCTCCTTGCTGAAGCCACTGATCTCGATAAACGCCTTGTTGGCGTAGGTGAGGATGCCCTTCAGGTCGGTGCGCGAGGCCAGTATCGCGCCATCCTTCATGGTATGTTCGTTATTGGTGACTGGTTGATTGATTTTCACAAACGTTCTCCACTATTTTCAATGCCCGCCTCAAGCGGCATCCTCACTGTTTTGTTCGGTCTCGATATCCTGATTCAGCAACTTGTCCACATCCAACAGCATGACCATCTTGCTTTCAGCGTCCACTAACCCTGAGATATACTCAGTTGGGACACCACCACCAAACTGGGGCGCATTGCGAATACTGCTTTGCCGGGCATTGAGCACATCGGATACCTCATCTACCACCACTCCAATATTCCGTTCACTGCTTGCACCCTTTACCCGCAATACGATCACTACGGTATCCTTACCGTAATCCCAACTATCCATACCCAGACGTTGACGCATGTCGAAGATGGGGACGATAGAACCACGCAGATTGAGTACTCCCTTGACGTATTCAGGTGAGTTGGGAATGCGGGTTACGCTCTCCCAGCCACGGATCTCCCGCACCCGCAGGATATCCACGCCATAATCCTCGTCCCCCAAACGGAAGGTGAGGTATTCGGAACTCTGGTTCTGTGAATTTGTTAATGTGTCTGACTGTTGATCATTCATGCTAAACCGTTCTCCGTCAGGCGCTTTGCTTCAGGCCGTCTCCATCCTGCCGGTCGGCCAGACGCAGCAGGCCAGGAATATCCAGGATCAGAGAGACAGATCCATCGCCCAGGATGGTGGCCCCTGAAATACCTTCCACTCGCTGGTAGTTGGCCTCCAGGGATTTGATCACAACCTGCTGCTGGCCGAGCAGATCGTCCACAAACAGCCCGCAGTGACGACCATCCCCTTCCACCACCACTAACAGGCCTTCATCCAGACGAGTTGCATTGGGGTTTTCAATACCGAACAGCTCATGCAGGCGCAGGATCGGCAGGTATTCATCGCGCAGCTTGAAGGTCTCACCGCGACCCGCCACCCGTTTGATCTGCTGCTCCTTCACCTGGATCGACTCGATGATTGAAACCAATGGGACGATGTAGGTCTCATCAGCCACCGTCACTGTCTGGCCATCCAGGATGGCAAGAGTAAGCGGCAAACGAATGATGATGGCGGAACCCTTACCGGGTTCGGATTCGATCTCGATACTGCCACCCAGTTCGTTGATGTTCCTGCGCACCACATCCATGCCGACACCACGGCCGGAGACATCGCTCACTACATCGGCAGTGGAGAAGCCGGCCTGAAAAATCAATTCATAAATCTGTCTGTCACTGAGATTGTGATCGACATCGATGAGACCCTTATCTATGGCCTTGCTCTCGATCTTCTCTCGGTTGAGTCCTTTACCATCGTCACGGATCTCGATGACGATATTGCCGCCCTTGTGGAAAGCATTGAGATTGATGGTGCCGGTCTCTGGTTTGCCGGCCACCAGCCGCTCCTCCGGCATCTCGATGCCGTGATCGAGACTGTTACGCACCAGATGAACCAGGGGATCACCGATCTTCTCGATGACAGTCTTATCCACCTCGGTATTCTCACCGGTCATCTTCAGGTCGATTTTTTTGCCCATCTTGCTGCTGAGATCGTGCACCAGACGGGGAAAACGGCTGAAGGTAAAGCTGATGGGCAGCATACGCACCTGCATCACACTCTCCTGCAGTTCGCGGGTATGCCGCTCCAGTTGACTCAATCCCTCGTTCAGGCGCTCAAGCTTGTCCAGCGAGAAATCCTCTCCCAGCAGACTGAGCATAGACTGGGTTATAACCAGTTCACCGACCATATTGATCAGACTGTCAATCTTTGAAATGTCCACCCGTATCGAACCACCTCCACCACCTCCCTGAACCTTGCGACGGTCTCCAGTACGGCGATCCTTGCTGGAGCGGCGATCCTGACCTGTACGACGATCAGTAACCTGCACCACTTCGCTAGGCCCAGAAACATCTTGGGTAGAATCCGGCTCCTCACTTGCAGCTTTAGCTGCCTCCTCGACCGTCACTCGTTCTTGAGGTTCTGCTGCGTAAATAGGCATCACCGCCAGTTCACACTCATCCTCTATCCAGGCAAAGATGTCATCGAGTGTCTCGCGAGATGCATCTCCTATCAGGTGCAGATCCCAGGAAAGATAGCTGTCTTCAGGTTCAAAGCCCGCCAACGGCGGCAGGGCGGATAGATCACAATCCACCTTAAGTTCACCCAGTTCAGCCAGCTCGCGCAGAATCCTCAGAGAATCATTTCCGGTGCGCATCATCTGTGGCAGGGGACGAAAGACGATGTGCCAACCCTGCTGTTTTGATGCAGAAGCAGTTGCTGCTGACTGACCACCCTCAACCTGGGGAGCTGAAACTACCGATGCTTCAGCTGACGCACTCTTGAGAATCTGTTCCAGTTCTACCTGCTGAGCCTGGGCCATCTGCTCATCAACCTCACCTCCGTCTTTGGTGGCGCCGAGCATATCCCGCAGCACATCAACCGAGCGAAGTAATGCATCCACCGCGTCTGGCGTTACCGGGCGGCGTCCATCACGCATTTCATCCAGCAGTGTCTCCATGACGTGCGTGAAACTGGAGATGTCGTTAAAGCCAAAGGTGCCACTCCCCCCCTTGATGGAATGAGCCGCACGAAAGATCGTATTAATCTGCTCGTCATCAACGGTACCTGGGTCCATATCGAGCAACCCGTTTTCCATGATATCCAGCCCTTCAAAACTCTCTTCGAAGAAGACCTGATGGAATTGCGCCATGTCAATGGACATGCTGCCTCCCTCCGTTCAATTGGTGAGACTGTTTACCTGGGAACTCAGCCGAGCACTTTTTTTATCGTTGCCAGTAGCTGATCGGGATTGAATGGTTTGACAACCCATCCAGTCGCACCTGCCGCCTTACCCGCCTGTTTCTTGTCTACGCCGGACTCAGTGGTCAACATCAAGAGCGGGGTAAACTTGTAACTCGACAGTCCACGCAACTCTTTGATAAGGCTGATACCATCCATGTTTGGCATATTGACGTCCGTTATCACGAGATTAACACTCTTGTTTTTTGCAATATTCAGGGCTTCAACGCCATCTGCAGCCTCAATAACCTCATAACCAGCCCCTTTGAGGGTAAATGACACCATCTGGCGCATGGAGGCCGAATCATCAACTGCAAGAATGCTTGTCATGCTTATCTCCTGGATTTATTTCAAGCTACCGGTGGTTAAACGCCGTCCTGTGAGTGGACAGTCATGATTTGAATCGCCAGTGGCGGCAATTCCAGATATGCAAACCGGATTCAAGGAGCCTATCGGCGAGGGAAGGTCATTCTTTAGGTAGCAGAGGACTATTTATCGGACCAGAATGGCCCTTGGCGATCCTATAAAAATAGAGTGAATCCAATGACGCCAGAACTAAATTCGTCATACAGCGCTGTCAGGGAAGCGCCTGGCGATGCTCTGAAATTCCTCCTGCAATGCCTCGAAGGCATCGACTACGACCGGATCGAATTGGGCGCCGCGTTGTTCAAGGATATAGGCAGCCGCATCCTTATGCTTGTATGGCGCTTTGTAGACCCTGCGGGTAATCAATGCATCGTAAACATCCGCCAGCGCCATGAGACGCCCTGAAACAGGTATTTCCTCACCCTTGAGACCTGAAGGATAACCCTGCCCGTCCCATCTTTCATGGTGACTGACCACAATCTCCCGGGCCACTTTGAGAAATGTAGTACTGCCTTGCTCCTCTTCTGCCCGCAACAATGCCTCGTAGCCATAGAGCGTGTGTTTTTTCATTTCGCGCCACTCAATTTCATTGAGCTTTCCGGGCTTGAGCAGGATACGGTCCGGCACCCCAACCTTGCCGATATCATGCAGTGGCGCCGACTTAAACAGGAGATCGATCGTCTTTTTATCCAGCTGCACACTATATTCTGGATGATCCTTAAGATATTCGGATAAGAGACGTACATAGTGCTGAGTTCTGCGTATGTGGTTACCCGTCTCACTGTCACGGGTCTCTGCCAGAGAGGCCAAACAGAAGATGGCCACATCCTGGGTGCGGGAGATCTCAAAGGTGCGCTCCTTAACACGCTGCTCAAGAACCAAATTCTGATATTCCAGGGCTCTGCGCGCCTTGATGAGGGCCAGATGGGTCTTGACCCGGCTCTGTACAATTGGGGGACTGATGGGCTTGGTTATATAATCGACCGCCCCCAGCTCAAACCCCTTTATTTCATCCTCAACCTCACGCATGACGGTGAGAAAGATAACCGGAATACCTGCCGTTGCGGGATTCTCCCTGAGATGTCGACAGACTTCATAACCATCGATATCCGGTAACAACACATCAAGCAGAATCAGATCTGGGGCTGGGCTTGCCTTGGCGCGTTTCAGTGCCTGTGCACCATTTTTTGCGACGCTAACTTGATGATCATTGGCCAATAGCTCTATCAACACATCCAGGTAAAAACTTTCATCATCGACCAATAGAATTCTTGGCTTCCGCTCTTCCATGACTCTCTCTCTTGATAGGTGTATTTATATATTCAATGTAAGCTTATGCAGTGTTTCCAAGGCCGCATCATATTCATAATCAGCTGCCTGACTTTGTAGAAGTGCAATCTGTTCTGCGACACCTGCTTGTGAAACATCCATCATCGTTGTTAGAGACTCAAGTAAGTCTTTCACATCCGGATCACCATCCTGCAGCAGGGTACTTATGCGGTGAAGTATATCGAAATCCAGAGTTCTGGAACCATCATCTTCAATCCGGACCACCGATCTGTCCGCAGCCAGGCCCTCCCTCTCCAGCCTGCCGAGAAAACGCCGGATTTCCTGAACTACCCGGTCGGCTGAAACACAAAACTCAGACTTAAGCTCAGCCAGATCCTGCCGGCCCCCTGCGTGTAGCGCATCACCCAAGTCAAGTGAGGTTCTTTGTAACTCCAGTGCCCCAATATTGCCAGAAACACCCTGCAGTGTATGTAAATAATGTGCTGCTTCCGAGCAGGCGTCGTCACCCAGTAATTGCTCTATCCGGTCACAACAATTGCCATGCTGCTGAAGAAAACCCCTCAGCAGCTTGTAGAATAGCGCCTGATTGCCACCGATACGCACGAGCCCCCGATCCAAGTCTATCCCGGACAATTTATCCGGCAGTACAGATCCAGCTTCATGCTCCTTTCGGGGCGTCCGCCGGCGGTCATCGAGCCCATTCAGCCAGGACCTCAATATCTCCAATAAGCGTTCTGGCTCAATAGGTTTTGCAAGATAGTCATTCATCCCCGCCGCCAGGCAACGCTCCAGATCACTGGCCATGACATGTGCGGTAATCGCCAGGATCGGTATCGACAAGAAGCGCTTGTCATGTCGAATTTCCCGTGTAGTCTCGTAACCATCCATGCCGGGCATCTGGATATCCATCAGCACCAGGTCAAAATCACCGGCCCGTAGTTTCTGTATGGCTTCCCTTCCTTCGCTGGCAATCACGACCTGAAGACCAAAATTTTCCAGGAGTTCCCGCGCCACTGCCTGATTAATTTCATTATCTTCAACCAATAAAACCTTGCCGGAAAGGGACGTAACCGTGGTTATTTCCCGGCTTGACCTCTCGTCAGGTTTAACGGCGCGAAGAAAATCATCTTTCTGCAATTTCAGATTCAGCACAAAGCGAAATTGACTACCGACTCCCGGATCGCTTTTGACTGTCAATCTGCCATGCATTAATTCAATCAATTGCTTACTGATACTCAGGCCCAGGCCGGCGCCTCCATACTGACGGCTGGTTGAACTGTCTGCCTGAACGAAATTTTCGAACAGATGGCCGATACTCTCGGGTTGTATGCCAATTCCTGTATCCGAAACAGAAAAGGCTATTTCAGCAGTGTCAACATGCAGATTGACAAGCTGTATGCTGACGACCACTTCACCCGCCTCGGTAAACTTGATCGCATTCTGCATAAAATTGCTTAATACCTGGCCTATCCTGAGGGGATCTCCGAGCAACGCTCCCGGTACATTCGGATCCCGCTTGAAAATAATCTCAAGGCCTTTTTCTTCCGCCTTCAGACTCACCATGCTGGACAGGTTTTCCAGTATTTCATCGAGTTGAAATGCAGTCTCCTCGATCTCCATCCTGCCAGCTTCGATTTTCGATATATCCAGTACATCGTCAATGATGGCAAGCAGATTGCGGGCCGAGATCTTAATTTTGTTGATATAACTCGACTGCTGACGACTCAGGTCGGTCTGCATGGCCAGATAGGCCATCCCCATAATGGCATTAACCGGTGTCCGTATCTCATGACTCATATTGGCCAGGAAACTACTTTTAAAGCGACTGGCCTGCTCAGCCTCCTCCTTGGCCAGGGCAAGTAAGCTCTCTGCCTCCTTGCGCACCGTAATATCCTCTTCCACACCGACATAGTGGGTAATGGCGCCTTCGGCATCCTTGACGACCGAGATCGAAATGGATTCCCAAAATATCTCTCCGCTTTTTTTGCGGTCCTGGAACTCGCCCCGCCACTCCCGCCCGGATTTTATAGTTTGCCAGAGATCCTCATAGATGCTGCTCTCGGTTAATCCTGACTGAAAAAAATGTGGGGTCCTGCCAAGCACCTCATCAGCCGCATAGCCAGTCACGTCGGTAAATTTTGGATTGACATATTCGATGTCGCCCTCGACATTGGTGATGATGACCATGGAAGGGCTGTGCTCCACCGCCTCTGAGAGCTTCCGCAACTCAGACTCGACCTTTTTTTGCGCAGTGATATCCCTGAGGGTCCCTCTTCTGAGAACCGCATTTCCTGATGAGTCTCGCTCAACCACTTTACTCCGTGACTGCACATCCACATAGCCACCCTGTTTTCTCTTGACCCGGAACTCCATGACCAGCGTCCGATCGAATTGATCGACCTGTTGGTTCGTTTCGCTTTGCGCCTGCCTGTCATCCGGGTGAAGCAGTGCTCTCCAGGCTTCATCATTCTGCGGAATTTCACTTTGGCTGTATCCCAGGTGGTAGAAAAAACCTGGGCTGAAATAGCGCTTGCCTGAGCTTAGATTCCACTCCCAGACCGCCTCTGAGACCGCATCCATCGCCAGATGATATCGCTCTTCGCTACGCCGCAATGCCTCTCTCTGCCGACGCATCTGGATCAACCATAACAAGGCAACCCCCAATACCACCAAAGAAGCCAGCACCACTTTCCACAACAGGCTGTAGTCGACATCCACGTCATAACGGATGCTCAACCATCTGTCACGGATCGCCATCTTCTGTTCATCGCTCATGTTATCCAGCAACTTCTGCAGAATAGGGATCAATTCAGGCCAGTCTTTGCGTACTCCCATGCGCAATTCAAACCGATACGATGTAGGCGCACCGACCTTCAGGTTGGATAGCTCTTGTTTGCGGATCAGATAACTACCAACCACCAGGTTACCTGCATAGGCGTCGACCTCCCCCCGGGAAAGCCGCAACAAACCTTCCAGGGGGTTATCCACTAAAATGAGTCTGAGCCCTGGAAAATCCGCCTCGATCATCTCGCGCACGGCATAACCGCCCACTACCGCCACCCGCTTGTTAGACAGCTCGCCAAGTCCACTGATGAACGGATAGCCCTCCCGGGTGAATGCGACGAATGGGAAACTCAAATAGGGATCGGTAAAGTTCAGATAGGTCGATCGTTCCGGCGTTTTACCCAGCGCAGGCAGAAGATCCACCTCACCTTTTTGCGCCAAGCCAAGCACTTCAGCCCAGGCGAGGCCTTCCACCGGCTCCAATGTCAGCATCAGTTTCTCTCTGAAATATGCGATATATTCAGAGGTGACGCCCTGATAGCCTCGCTCTGCGGAGAAAAACTCAATGGGTGGCCAATCTGGATCGACTCCCAGACGAATCGTAGGATGCTCATCCAGCCAGGCTTGTTCCTCCGCACTCAATTGCACACCGGGAGATGCCGCTATCATGCAGGGAAGAGCTGTACTGAAGAGAACCATGACCACGAGCTTACAGATACAGATAAACTGCATATCAATGCTGGGGCGCACCAGTTTCATCGATTCCTTATCCCTTTGGAACATTCCACACAGCCATCGCTTGCTCTATCAGTTAGAATACCACTGCACGAATTGTCCTGCAGAATGTCAATCCTATTATGCTGAAAATTTTAATAACACTTTCGCTGAGTCTGTTGCTATGCCTAGATAAAACAGCTCTTGCCGTTACCTTTCCTATGCCTTCCGAGGGTAATGCCCTGATTGGCAAGACATTCAAATATATTACCCGGTATGAAGACACCTTCTCCGATATCGCCCGGTTTTACGGAATCGGCTTCAGACAGCTGAAGGCCGCCAATCCGGAGGTGGATCCCTGGCTTCCGGGGGAAGGAACCGAGATCATCATCCCTCAGCAATACATACTTCCTCCCGGCCCGCATGTCGGCATCATCGTCAATCTGCCCGAGTTACGGCTCTACTACTTTCCCAAGGACCGTGACGAGGTTGAGACCTATCCCCTGGGTATAGGACGGGAAGGCTGGAGCACCCCGGTGGGAGAAACACAGATTATTCGCAAGAAAAAAGACCCCAGTTGGACCGTGCCCGCTTCGATACTCGAGGAACATGAGGAAGATGGAAATCCGCTGCCGCCGGTCATCCCTCCCGGTCCGGACAATCCCCTGGGCGCCTACGCGCTCTATCTCGGTATCAGCGGATATCTGCTGCACGGCACCAACAAGCCATTTGGTGTAGGCATGCGGGTCAGTCATGGCTGTATCCGGCTCTACCCAGAGGATATCGAGTATTTTTTCAATCAGGTACCCACCGGCGCGCCAGTCCGCATCATCAATCAGCCTTACAAAGCAGGATGGCACAAGGGCGAACTCTACGTCGAAGCGCACAACCCCCTGAGTGAACAGGTCAAAGAGATCGGGAATAATTACACCGGACTGGTCAGCGCAGTGCTGGCGCAACTTGGAGAGGATCAGAGAAAACCGGAATGGTCACAGCTGGAGGAGTACAGCGAGCTGAGAAAAGGCATCCCCATGCCGCTCTATCTGTGGGATAAGGACATGGCGGCGAACAAGACAGAAAAAAGCCCCGCCAGCAAAGACTGAACGGGGCTTTTTAGCGCCTGACCCAGCTGACGCCGGACAGGCTGAGATCGAAATCTCTTATTTAGCCATAGCCTTTTCAGACATACGGCTGCAACGCTCGTTGCACTCATCAGCAGCAGCCTGGGCGGCGCTGGCGGCGCTCGTGGCGCTGTCTGCGGTACCCTGAGCAGATGCGGCATCCAGCTGAGCCTGTTTGGCGGCCTTCATGGCAGCATCAGCGGTAGCCTGTGCATTGGCAATATCAGACTCCATTTTAGTCAGCCTGTCGCTGCTGGAAGCACAACCAGCCAGCAGACCCAGACCCAGAACCAGTGCAGCAGTTTTCATCATGGTGGTTTTCATCGTTTTTAATCTCTCTTCCGTAGTAAATAAGGTGGATGCCTCAGCCTCCAGCGGGGAGCTTGAGCGAATTAATCAACAACTTCAACCGCAAGTTTCCATTTTTTTGCGGTTTATTGCAATTCCTGAGGTGTAGTTCTTGAAATCTTGCGAATTTCCGACTGCCCAATACCCCTTGGATCGCTCGCTGCCTCAACTTCACCTGTTTTCCGATTCCAGAATATCGCCTGCATATTTCCGTAGGATTGCTCCAGGGGCTGCAGCTTATGTCCCATGCCACTCAACGCCTGCTGAACGGACTCGCTCAGTGATGCCTTCTCGTACTGCACCTGATCCGGCAAATATTGGTGATGAAAGCGGGGATGTTTGACCCATTCAGCAGGGCCCTTACCATCAGCCAACTCAAGAATCCCTAAAAGAATCATGGTAATAATACGGCTACCCCCTGGGGTGCCGAGAATTGCCACACCCTCAGGTGTTTCCACGAAGGTAGGGGTCATGCTGGAGAGCATGCGTTTACCCGATTGAATCGCATTCGCCTCACCACCCACCAGGCCATAGACATTCGGCGCACCGGGTCTGGCGGAAAAATCATCCATCTCATCGTTCAGCAAAATACCGGTTCCGGGCGGAACAAAACAAGACCCGAAGGGGTAGTTGATACTGAGTGTCGCCGATACCCGGTTACCTTCAGGATCAAGCACGGAGAAATGGCTGGTATCCCGGCCTTCCCCAACTTCCGCAGCACTCCCCACACTGGGTGTTGCACGGCCCAACCGCATATCCCTTGCCAGCCCAGCCGCATACCAGGGATGGGTCAGCTTCTTGAGCGGAATATCCACAAAATCCGGGTCACCAAGATAATCGGCCCGGTCACGATAGGCCCGCCGCATCGCCTCGATGATCAGATGGATGCGTGCGGACGCTTGCATGTCAGTAAGATCGAACCCCGCCAGGATATTGAGCATATTGACCAGCACGACACCCCCCGAAGAGGGAGGGGCGGCGCTGGTTATTCGCAAGCCGCGGTATTCCCCCCGGACAGGCTCTCTCTCCATGACCCGATACTCAGCCAGGTCCTCAAGACTCCAGATGCCTCCCGCCTCACGCACTCCCTTCACCAATTGTTCGGCCACCCTGCCCCGATAGAAACCATCCCGCCCATGCTTCGCCAGGGCCTCCAGGGTGGTTGCCAGATCAGGCTGACGTATGCTCGTACCAGCCTCGGGGACCGCTCCCTGTTGCAGGAATATCACCTGCGCGTCCGCGGACTGCAACAGCTGCTCCTGGCGCCAGCCGGCCAACCGCTGAAACAGGGCATCCACCTCGAAACCCTCCCGGGCCAGACGGATGGCAGGCGCCAGCACCTGTGGCAAACCGAGCCTTCCATAGTGCTGTGAGATATGCACCAGGGCCGCGGGCTCACCGGGAATTCCCGCCGCCAGCGGGCCGTTGATCGAGAGTCCCGGCGCCACCTCTCCGGCGGCATCCAGATAGAGATCGCGGTGCGCGGCCAGCGGCGCCTTCTCCCTACCGTCCAGCATGGTTTCAAATCCGTCCTGAGCCCTGTGCAACAGCCAGAAGCCGCCACCACCCAATCCGGAGCTATAGGGTTCGACCACGGCAAGCACTGCACTGATGGCAACCGCCGCATCGAAGGCATTGCCGCCCGCCTCGAGAATCTGGAGACCCACCTCAGTGGCGAGAGGATGCGCGGTTGCGACCGCCGCCTTGCCCGGCTTTTCAGTACTGAAGACAAACCCTGAAAAAAACAGCAGCGCAACAAAAAGGCCCCATAAAGGGGCCTTGACCGCATGGCTTGAATCCATGATCTATTCCGCTTCGCCGGTAATCTTCAGATATTTCGCGTAGAGCACTTCATAACTCTCTGCATGCTCAGGGTCTTTGGGGATACAGTCCACCGGACAGACCTCGACACACTGGGAGGTCTCGTAGTGGCCGACGCATTCAGTGCAAAGATCAGGATCAATCTCGTAGATCTCATCACCCTGATATATCGCACCGTTCGGGCACTCAGGCTCACATACATCACAGTTAATACACTCATCGGTGATAATCAACGCCATTTTTTTCTCCTGATCGTCAAACTAATTGTAAATTTTGGAACCTGTCCAAATGAATTTCGAGCCCTATCCTCTGATAGCTGTCCTGTTTTATGTTGCATAGCGCTTGTTCAATGCAGCACTCACTTGCGGATGCACAAACTCACTGACATCCCCACCAAGCGAGGCAATCTCCCTCACCAGCCCGGAGGAGATGTAGGCAAACTGCTCGGCAGGCGTCAAAAACAGGGTCTCCACGGTCGGCGCCAGACGCCGGTTCATACCCGCCAGCTGAAATTCATACTCGAAGTCAGACACCGCACGCAATCCCCGTAGAATCACCTCGGCCTTACGTTGCCTGACAAAATTCACCAACAGATTGTCAAATGCACAGACCTCTACATTCTCGATACCAACCAATACTGTCTTTGCCAAAGCGACCCTCTGCTGCAGATCAAAGGCTGGGTTTTTCCCGGGATTCACAGCAATCGCCACAATCACCTTGCCAAACAGCTTTGCGGCCCTGGCAACCAGATCGCTGTGGCCATTAGTAATCGGGTCAAATGTACCTGGATAGACGACTGTAGGCATGGCTACACAGAATATTGCAAAAGCATAATAGTAGCAGATGCGCAGAGACTAAATGACAATTATCAGCGCCGCGCCAAACCAAATCTGACCTGACCCGCCCGCTTCTCTTGCAACAGGCTCCAACCCCAGGGCAAGCGGTCAAATGACCGGCCGGCATCATCTTCCAGATAGACCCTTGCCCCCTCCGCCAGCCAACCGTTGGTGTCCAGTTTCTCACACACGGCCATCAGCAGATCGGCAGTAAAAGGCGGATCGAGGAAAACAATATCAAACGGCCGGGGATCACCGTCCAGCCAGCTCATGACGTCTGCCCGGACGATCCCGATCTGTTCCAATCCCAACTGCTTTTTGTGTTGTTGAAGCTGGCTGATCACCTGGGGCGCCTGGTCGAGCATCAATACTTCTCCGGCGCCGCGGGATGCCGCCTCCAGGCCCAGTGCGCCACTGCCGGCAAACAGATCAAGACAGCGGGCGCCCTGGATACAGGGCTGCAGCCAGTTAAAAAGTGTCTCCCTGATCCGGTCACCTGTAGGACGCAGCCCAGGCAGGTCGGGAAATTCCAATTTTCGCCCCCGATGGCTGCCACCAATGATGCGGACCCGATTCAGGCTTTTTCTGGGCATGGGCTGTGATCTGCAACTGACCTGTCGATCAGTCAGTCACCCTTCCCACCTGCACCGTCACCATCCGCTCCGGATCAATCCTGCGCTGAAAGGCGTCACGAATCTGCTCCGCCGTCACGGCCTCCACCTTACCGATGAAGGTATCGAGATAATCCAGCGGCAGATCGTAGAATCCGATGACCGCCAGATACTCCACGATCTTACTGTTCGAGGCGATCCGCAACGGGAATCCCCCGGTGATGTTTTGCTTGGCGGCCAGCAACTGGTCAGCGCTCGGACCCTCTGCGACAAACTTTCGCAGGGTTTCCCTGAGGACCTGCAGAGCCTCCTCCGCCTGGGAATTTTTGGTCTGCAGACCCAGCTGGAACAGGCCGGGCTCGCGCATTGGCATGAAATAGCTGTAGACACTGTAACTCAGGCCGCGCTTTTCCCTGACCTCCTCGCTGAGGATCGAGACCAGGCCGCTGCCACCCAACACATGGTTTCCCACATAGAGGGTAAAATAGTCCTTGTCACCCCGCTTGCTGCCAGGCTGGGCCACGGACAAGTGAGCCTGGGTGGAGGGAAACTCGATCTTTTCCTCCAGCGCCGCAGCAACCGGCGTCACCTCCGGCAATGGTGGGACATGCTCACCTGCGGGTAATTTCTCGGTAATGGATTCCGCAATCGACTCCGCTTGAGCGCGATCCACAGCACCGACGATTGCCACTATCGCGTTGCGCGCCACATAAAGACGCTTGTGGGTGGCAATCAGATTCTCCCGTTTGATCGCCTTCACCGACTCCCGAGTGCCTTCAGGGTCAAGCGCATAGGGGTGGTCTCCATAAACCTTCTTATAGAGTAATTTCTTACCGATACTCCCCGGAGACTGCTCGTCCTGCAACAGACTGGCGAGTATCGACTGGCGCTCCCGCTCCACATCATTGCCTGCAAAACGTGGCTGGGCGAGTACCGCAGCCATGGTCTCAAGCGCAGTATTCAATGCCTTGGGTTCAGTCAGGGTACGCACCGAAACCCAGGCCATGTCCCGCAGGGAACCCACCTCGAGCCTCGCGCCCACATCTTCCATGCGTTCTGCAATCTGCTGGGCGCTCCAGTCCGCCGCACCCTGGGAAAGCAGGGTATTGGTAAAGGAGGTCACTCCAGGCTGGTCACCATCCCGGGCGCTGCCGCCGTCGAACACCATTCGCACATCCAGCATGGGAATTTCCGGGGCCGGCACGAACAACACCTTGGCGCCATTCGCTGTCTGCCAGCTCTGAATCACCGGCCCCGCCATCAGGGCCGTGACAGGAAAGATCAGGCAGAGAATCAGAGAAACACGCCAGACCATGGGATTAAGAGCCATGACGACCTCCAGCGGATCGCTTGTCTGTCTGCCGCCCTTCAATGGGCAGCGGTTCCAGAACCGCCACACTCAGGCTGTCTTCGGTCAGGTATTTTTGCGCCACCTGCTGAATCTGCTCAGGTGTGACTTTTTTCAAATGTTCCACATATTCATCCGCCAGACGCCAATCGAGACCGATGGTTTCAAGCTTGCCGATCAGCATCGCCTGATAAAATACCGAGTCCTTCTCGTATACCTTGGCCGCGATGACCTGGTTGCGGACCCGTTCCATCTCTTCCTCACTGACCAACTCCTGTTTGAAGCGCTCGACCTCGGCCCGCAACTCCTTCTCGATCTGGGTAATGGACTTGCCGGGGGTTGGGGTGGCATCCAGCATCAGCATGCCCGGCAGGCGAGAAAAGGCGCTGTAGTCCGCATCCGCCGAGGCCGCTACCTGAGTGCCGCGAATCAGGCTGCGGCTGAGCCGTGCGCTGCTGCCGCCGTCCAGGACGCTGGAGAGCATCTCCAGTGCATAGGGCTCCCAATCCGCTTCCGCCTTGCCAATCACCGGGGTCTTATAACCCATGATCACATAGGGCTGACGCGCCGGCGCCTTGACGATGAAGCGCTTGATGCCCCGTTGCTCAGGCTCCGTACGGGGCTTGGGCTGACTGATCTTTTCCGGCTTCAGCGGGCCGAAATACTGCTCCGCCAACTTGACCACCTCTGCTGGCTCGACATCACCCACCACCACCAGGGTGGCATTATTCGGAGCGTACCACTTGCGATACCAGTCTCGCAGATCATCCACCTGCATGGCATCCAGGTCCGACATCCAGCCGATCACGGGGATCCGGTAGGGCGAAGCCTCGTAGGCGCCGGCGTTGAACTGCTCATAGGTCAGGGAGTTGGGTTTGTCCTCGGTGCGCATGCGGCGCTCCTCCTTGACCACTTCGACCTCCTTGAGAAACTCCTCTTCGAGCAGCACCAGGTTGCGCATGCGGTCCGCCTCCAGCTCGAAGGCCACGGGCAGGCGATCCTTCGCCAGGGTCTGAAAATAGGCGGTGTAATCGCGCCCGGTAAAGGCGTTCTCGCTGCCACCGTTGGCTGCGATGATGCGTGAAAACTCTCCAGGCGGATGGGCCTTGGTGCCTTTGAACATCATGTGCTCGAGCACGTGGGATACCCCGGTCACACCCCCGTGTTCATAGCTGGAACCCACCTTGTACCAGACCTGAGATACCACGATGGGCGCCCGGTGATCCTCTTTGACGATCACTTTCATGCCATTCTCGAGCTGGGTTTCCAGCACCCCTGCCGTCAGTGTGCTGGCCACACAACTCAAGATCAGGGCCAGATTTATGATTATTCGCTTCATTCCCAAAAAACCTCATTTTCGCCGCAATGGACCCATCAAGGAAAATCCCGTTTCAAAGTGCACTGCCGACTTGTAGAATGTCCGGTCAGTGATGCACAGCCGACTAAAATCCGCGGCCATCTCCAAACAGAAGAATAAGAGCGCGTGATTTTGATAGAGTTCCACCCAAACTACCAGTAGCAAGATGTTCGGATTTAGAAAACGAAAAAAAACGCTTCAGGATCAACCCATTGATTCCGAGCATTCAGCTCAGGAAAAACAGGGGATGTTCCAGCGCCTGAAGGAACGCCTCTCCCGCACCCGGCACGGTTTCAGCGATGGGCTTGCGAATCTGGTCATGGGCCGCAAGAACATCGATGACGACCTACTTGAGGAGCTGGAAACCCTGCTGCTCACCGCCGATGTGGGCGTGGAGGCCAGCAGTCGCATCATCGATGACCTGACTTCCAGGGTGCGGCGCAAGGAACTGGCCGATCCGGAAGCACTCAGCCGTATTCTAAAGGAGCAGTTGCTGGAGATACTCGACAGCTGCAACACGCCACCTACCCAATCCGACTCGGACAAACCACTGGTAATCCTGATGGTTGGCATCAACGGGGCGGGCAAGACAACTACCATCGGCAAACTGGCGCGCAAGTTTCAGCAGGAGGGTGAGAGCGTGATGCTCGCCGCCGGGGACACCTTCCGCGCCGCTGCCGTGGAGCAGCTGCAGACCTGGGGGGAGCGTAACAATGTCCCCGTCGTGGCCCAGCACACCGGCGCCGATTCCGCCTCGGTGATCTTCGATGGCCTGCAGGCCGCCACCGCGCGCCATGCCGATGTCTTGATTGCGGATACTGCGGGTCGCCTGCATACCAAGACCAACCTGATGGATGAACTGTCGAAGATCGCCCGGGTAATGAAGAAGATCGACCCTGACGCACCCCATGAGGTCCTGCTGGTGGTGGATGCCGGCACCGGTCAGAATGCGGTCAACCAGGCACTGCAGTTCAATGAGACGGTCGGCTTGAGCGGGATTGTCATCACCAAACTGGACGGCACCGCCAAAGGTGGTGTGATCTTCGCAATTGCTGAAAAGGTCAAGGTGCCGATTAGATTCATCGGCATCGGAGAATCGATTGAAGATCTACGTGAATTCGACGCCAAGGAGTTCGTCGATGCGCTGTTTGGGCAATAATAACCCCGGGTCCCAGTTATTATATTTTTAGCCACAGAGAACACAGAGGGCTTTAATTTAATAGTATCAATTTATTTGCCCAAACTATTCTCAGTTTTTCAACATAAACTCTGTGTCTCTGTGGTTAGCAAATACCAAGCCGGTTTAAACTACTAATGATTCACTTTGACAATGTCAGCAAACGCTATCCAGGCGGCCACACCGGGCTGAGTAATGTCAGTCTGCGGGTCGAGGCGGAAGAGATGGTGTTTCTGACCGGGCATTCCGGCGCCGGCAAGAGCACCCTGCTCAAGCTGATCGGCCTGCTGGAACGCTCCAGCGCGGGGCAGGTGCATGTCAACGGACACAACCTGACCCGCATGAAGAACAGCCAGATCCCCTACCACCGCCGGGAGGTCGGCATCATCTTCCAGGACCATCGGCTGCTGCACGACCGCACGGTATTCGACAATGTAGCCCTGCCCCTGGTGGTCTCAGGTCTGGGGCACAAAGAGATCAGTCGCCGGGTGCGGGCCGCGCTGGACAAGGTCGGCCTGCTGAACAAGGAGAAAGTAGCGCCGGTCACGCTCTCCGGCGGAGAACAGCAGAGGGTCGGTATCGCCCGCGCCGTGGTCAGCAAACCACCATTGGTGTTGGCCGACGAGCCCACCGGCAACCTGGATCCGGAACTCTCAAGGGAGATCATGGAGCTGTTTTCCCAGTTCAACCAGGTGGGCGTCACCCTGCTTATCGCCACGCATAATATCGATCTGATCACCCGCATGGGTAAGCGCATTCTCACCCTGAGCAAGGGACAACTGGTGGGTGACAGTCAGCAGCTGAGGCCGAACCCATGACCGGCAACCGGTCCCGGCGACGCGTCGGCTTTCGGCCCCATATCTGGCTGCAGCGACATGCCCAGGTAGCCCTGTCCAGCCTGGGCAGACTGGTACACCTGCCATTTTCCACCCTCATGACCTCTGCGGTCATCGGCATCGCCCTGGCGCTGCCCATGGGTCTGCATGTGCTGTTGAATAATCTGCAACACGTCACCGGTGGCTGGGAGACTGGCGCAAGCATCTCATTGTTTCTGAAACAGGAGATCAGTGACCAGCGGTCCTCTGAGCTGGTCGATACCCTCAAATCGCACCAGCGTATCGAGAGCATAGAACTGATCAGCAAGGCCTCTGCGCTGAAGGAGTTTCGGCGTCTGAGTGGTTTTGGCGAGGCCCTGCAGGCGCTCAACAGCAATCCCCTGCCCGCGTTGCTGGTAATCCAGCCGAAAACCGCCTTCAGCTCCCCCGAAAGCGCCCAGCTACTGGTGAATGAGCTTGAAATGCTGCCGGAGGCTGACATCGTACAACTCGATCTGCAATGGGTGCGCCGCCTGCAGGCCATCACCCAGATCGCCCAGCGCGGGGTATTGGTGCTGGCCAGTCTGCTGGGATTGGCAGTACTGCTGATCATCGGCAACACCATCCGCCTGGAGATCCAAAACCGCCACGCGGAGATCGAAATCACCAAGCTGATCGGCGCCACCAATGCATTCATACGCCGCCCTTTCCTCTACACCGGATTCTGGTATGGCCTGTTCGGCGGCGCCATTGCCTGGCTGATGGTGGTCTTCTCCATCGGCCTGATCAGTGGCCCTGTCTCCAACCTCGCCAGCCTCTACCAGAGTGCGTTCGACCTCTCCTCTCTCGATCCCGGCACTGTCTTCATGCTGCTGGGCGGAAGCGCAGGCCTGGGGCTCTGTGGTTCCTGGCTTGCCGTCGGCCGGCACCTGAGCGCCATCCAACCCAGCTGAACTTTCCCTCGAAACCCGGGTCATAATCCAGAGATTGGCACTCACCAAACAAGAGTGCTAACATTCAAACATAATAAAATATCGGGGTATTCTAATGAGCAAGGAACTTGCACTTTCAAGCACACTGCCCACCGGCAGTATGGAGGCATACATCAGCGCAGCCTTTCAGCTGCCGCTATTGAGTGCCGAGGAAGAACACGACTACGCCGTCAAATTGCGCGATAACAAAGACCTGCAAGCCGCTCAGGCTCTGGTCATGGCCCACATTCGCTTTGTCGTACGGATCGCCAGGGGCTATTCCGGCTATGGTTTGGCGCTGCCCGACCTGGTGCAGGAAGGCACCGTCGGCCTGATGAAGGCCGTGAAACGCTTCGACCCGGATATGGGGGTGCGCCTGGTCTCCTTTGCCGTGCACTGGATCAAGGCGGAGATTCACGAATACATCCTGAAGAACTGGCGCATCGTCAAGGTGGCCACCACCAAGGCCCAGCGCAAGCTGTTTTTCAACCTGCGCAGCTCGAAGAAGCGCCTCGGCTGGTTCTCCAAGGAGGAGATCGAAGGGGTGGCTGAAGACCTGGGCGTCAAACCCGAGACAGTGATGGAAATGGAGTCGCGTCTGGCGGGCCAGGATATCGCTTTCGACGGTCCGACCCAGGACGAAGACGATGCCCCAATAGCCAATCCTGCAGGCTATTTGCCCGACATGCGCCTGGAGCCTGCAGCCCAGCTCGAAGAGATAGACAGCGAAGAGCATATGAAGGCCGAGCTACTAGGGGCAATGGAAGATCTCGATGAACGCAGCCGAACCATTCTCGAGGCTCGTTGGCTGGGAGAAAAAAAGGCGACCCTGCACGAACTGGCGGACCGGCATGGCGTATCCGCGGAACGCATCCGGCAGATCGAAAAGAACGCCATGCAGAAGCTCAAGTCTCAGCTGGCGGCTTGATAAAATGCAGGATGTGGTGACGAAGGAACCACATCATTCACGATTGATGCGGTTCGCCAAGCTCACCACATCCTACCCAGATTACAGATATACCCAAATCTGCCATTATAATTTTAGGACGATTACTACACATGGACAGTAATCGATTTTGCCAATCATCAAACAAACTACTCATAACACTCATTCTACGAAAAGCATGAGTGGGGCAGTCTAGGCTTTTCAGGTTAAAATCTGATTAACCATTTTGTTACTCAGATTCCAGATATCTAAAAGAAAGCATGGTGATGAAAAAACTATTAATAATTTTGGTACTTTTGGGCATGGTCGAGATAGCCAAAGGTGATGAAATGATGACACCCGAAGAATACAAGGTATTCTATGAAGAATCTCAATCCGCACAATTGACTGAAGAAGAACGAGCTGAACGTAAAGAATATGATGGTTTGTCTAGAGAAGAATGGGAAAGACAAGCTGAAATTAATGCGAAACGCGCTATGCAACGACATGCTGAGAGAAAATATTTCAGGGATTGTCATTCATACCCAAAAAGTAAAGCAAGACAATTTTATGAAAATTTTGGAACAACTCCTGAGCAGCGAGAACTTCGTGGAATTAGAGATGAACTTAAATATATGAGAAAGGGTTGTAATTAATAGAAAATTCAATGGGGTCACCCATTAGCCCGCCCCGGTCAATAGCCCAAAATAATCCCTGCTGAAAGCAGCATAAAATAAAGTATCTAAAGGGTCAGTATCGATTGATTTTAGATACCAAACTTGTCTGTCAGCATTCTGTATCACTCCCCCAAATCCCGCCGAGCATTAACGCCGCCTGGCGGAGATTTGGACAGAACTGAAAGCCGCCTGAGGTGCATCATGTGGCCTAACACACTTAGCTTAGTTGTTGGGCTCTCGGTTTTCGGTCTTATCGCCAAGGATTACCCCACGGCACCAACGGGGACGGGGTGAATTCGACATGCCCAGCGCTTCATCCAGTTGCTCAAGCCAACTATCCACAAACAGGCGTTCATCTTCGAGTACACCCTTATTCTTTAGTTTGACCTGTGCCGCCTGCAGATGCTCGTGAAACGTTGGAATGTCGACCGCGCCGCTCTCGAGCAGCGAACCGATCAGCGCTTCATATAGATGGTATTGCCCCAACATCAGCTGCATCGTCATGTCGTGGAGAATCTCAAGACGTTGAAAATTATCTGATAACTCTTTGTCCATGCTATGATTTCCCCCTCTCGATCTCACGTGGTGCGAAGCCTAGCGGTTCTTAATTCTTTTTGGATATCTAAAAGAGAAAAAGATAAGGCCTCGCCTTGTAGCATGATACCGAGAAATCCGAGTCTAAAAAAATAGGGAAATTCCTTTTTTTCGTATAGCACCGCCTTTTAATACGATATTCATTCGTAATCGCAAACTGAGATTCAGGGTCAGAGCATGGGGTCTCGCATGTAGCATCCATTACCACTTAAGGTATGCGCAAGCCCCCTATGAATCGAATTATCAGACTCGATTTATCACGTGACACTGCATGGTAGTCGCCGTGAATCCATCTTTGGCTATGCAAAAGATATTCAAAATTTCTTGGGCAATCAATGAAGTCAGACTCGATAGATAATCTATCGAGTCTGACCCCAACGATTTACCTCACCGTAATTTGTAATTTCTGCGTAATCCTGTAATTTGACGCCGTAATTTAATAATTTAAAATCATGGAGCACTTGCGTGAGTAAATCACATAACAAGAAAAAGGAAATGATATGAGCAAATTAACATTTGGAGTCATTGGGACTTCAAAAAAAGAGGATGAGCAACGTGTTCCGATCCATCCAGAGCATTTGCCACGCCTGCCTGAAGAAATTCGCCGCCAGTTGATATTTGAGCAGGGCTATGGAGCGCCATTCGGTATCCCGGACTCGGAAATTGCTGCTCAGACAGGGGGCATTGCCACTCGTCACGAACTATTGGCCGATCTTGGTAAGGTTATCGTTGCCAAGCCAGTGTTAGTTGATTTACAAGAACTTCGTAATGGTGGAATCATTTGGGGCTATGTACATTGCGCACAGCAACACGCTATTACGCAAGCTGCAATCGATCGCAAGCTGACACTCATTGCCTTTGAGGATATGTTTTTTTGGGGTCCCAACGGACAGATTGGCCGCCACACCTTCTATAAGAACAACGAAATGGCTGGCTACTGCTCGGTATTACATGCCCTGCAACTAAAGGGTATTGACGGGCACTACGGAAACCAACGAAAAATCATCATTTTCAGTTTTGGTGCGGTCAGCCGCGGCGCCATCTACGCCCTGCAGGCGCATGGATTTAGAGATATCACAATCTGTATTCAACGCCCCGACCACGAGATACGTGAAGAGATACATGGTTGTCATTATGTCAGGCTGCGGGAAGGACATGAGGGCGAAGCGCGCATGGTGGTTGTGGAGCACGATGGTGCTGAACGACCTTTGAGTGATCTGATCAGCGAATCAGACATCATCATAAACGGAATCTTTCAGGATACCAATTATCCCATGGACTTCGTAACCGAAGAGGAGAAAGCATGCCTCAAACCAGGCTCTCTGATTATCGATGTCAGTTGCGACGAAGGGATGGGATTCTTTTTTGCCAAACCAACTACTTTCAAAAATCCAATGTTTAAAGTTGGAATGGTAGATTACTACGCTGTTGATCATACACCAAGCTACCTCTGGGAAAGTGCCTCGCGATCTATCTCTGCGGCTCTGATCCCCTATGTTCCGACTGTAGTGGCGGGAAGTGAGACTTGGCAGCAGAATGAGACCATTCGAAGAGCTGTGAATATAGAAGCTGGCGTGATTCAGAAAACCACTATTCTGTCGTTTCAACAGCGTCATCCGGACTATCCCCATGCACCCATCGATGCGGTTTAACATGCTGTCACAAATATTTGCGTTAAGGCCTTCAAAACTGATTGTAATGCCCACCAATTGCGAAAATATAGACGTACTTGCTGTCGAATTTATAGATAACTCGGTCTTTCTGGCTAATGCGGCGAGACCATAAACCAGAGAGGGTATGCTTCAAAGGTTCAGGCTTACCAGTTCCAACGGAAGGATCATCACGAAGCATTTCTATTAGCACGCGGCAAAGTGTCTTGTGCAGTTTTTTGTCTTTTTGCCTGAGCTCTTCGTAAGCGGCCCATGTATTTCCTTCAAATACCAACGATCTCATCAAGTTCCTCGGCAGTTGGATTATATCCCTTTCCATTCGAATGAGAACCCATGGAAGCGGCTATTTGCCTCAATAACTCTTTGTTTTGTAAAACATATAATGTTTCTTGCTCCCTCTCCCAATCATCGGCGCTTACCACAACAAAATCTTCCCCGTTGCGGCGGGTAACCTTGATCGGCAAATGCTGGTTAACCACCTGCTCCACAAAGCTTTTCAGATTATCCCTGAATTTATTTACACTAACTATATCCATTGCTCAGCCCCCAATGATGTACGGGAATACCGTACATGATAATAGCAGAGCCCTAACAAGGCAAATTCACCCAGATCGCATAAAACGCCGTTTGTTGTTAACTCTTCTTTCTACTTCTGATGAATTGCGGCGTCAGCACATAAAAAAATATATACAGTAAGATTTTCCTACTGCCCAAGAATTTGTCACGCTTCGCTTTTCGTACTGATTATGGCAGTGTTATGCACTAAACAAACAAAACTATAATCTCAAGGCAGTAAATCATGAAGACGTTGAAGGCTTTTTTGTTGGCATTATTTTTTCTTCCACTCCTATTTGGCTGCTCTGCCAAATTCACTATCCCTGAGAATGCTTCGATCGATGCTAATTTCATCGGCAAATGGGAAGGGAAACACTTCGATGAAAAATCCGGATATTTGAAAAAGTGGGTCCAGACCCGGAAAGGTGATGGCACCTACACTATTCATTTGAAATTTTTCGATAAAAACGACAAATTTCTAAGTGAATCTGCCGAGACTGGGTATTGGTGGATAAAAAGTGATCTATTCCATGAAATATCCCCAAGTAGCATGAAGAAACCGGAATCTTATCGATTTCAATTGATGGGCAAGGACAAAATCAAGTTTTCATCAGTCAAGGCAAAGGCAGACTATTCATTTATCGACATCAGGGTTTCAAAATAGCTGCCGGTGTGGCTCAGGCCCTGCCACTCCATCTACCCTCATAATCGCACCAGAAAACCGCTGACCTTTTCCGCTGTCGGCTGTTCGAGATATGGAACCTCCCCGAGGCAGGGCGCAGACAACCATTCGCTTAGCGCCTTCAGATTGCCTTCCTGGGCCTGCATAGCGGGGGCGATGTGGTTGGCGACCCAACCATGCAGTTCAACACCGGACTGCCGGATATTCTCGGCGGTTAGAATTGCATGGTTGATACAACCCAGTTTCATCCCCACCACCAGGATTACCGGCAGATTGAGCATTTTCACCAGACCTGAGATGGTGATATCAGATCCCAGAGGCACCTGCCAGCCCCCAGCCCCCTCGACAATTACCCGATCGGACATGGCGACGAGCTGGTTGAAGACCTCACAGATTTTGTTGGTCTGAATCGGACACCCCTCCTCTTCGGCCGCCAGATGCGGCGCGATCGGGGGAGCATAGACAAACGGGTTGACCTGCTTATAGGGGACATCGAGGCTGCACTGTTGCTGAATACGTAACGCATCATCGTTACGCAATCCCTGCGGGGTCTCCTCGGCGCCCGCTGCGACCGGTTTCAACCCCTGCACGATCAGACCGTCCTGTTGCAGCCGGTGCATCAGGCCGAGGGTGATCTCGGTCTTGCCACAGCCGGTGTCCGTGCCGGTAACAAAAAATCCCCCTGTCATCTCAACGACCAAACTTGAGGCTATCGATTGGAATGCTGGTCACGCCATCCCGTGTCCGTTGCTGAGGCGCCCAGGCGTGCCCATAGACCACCTCGTAGCTGGCCGGCAGGCGACCATCGATGCGGAATTTTTCATAGGCCTGAAACATCGCCTTGAGCCGTCCCTTGCCTGTCAGGCCGCGCTGCCTCCCGGTCGTCACATTGTGAGCCCCCAGGGTCTTGAGGTCCCGCATCAGGCCACTCACATCCGTATAGGTGAGAGACATGCGATCCACATCCACCACCGGGTTGAACAGCCCGGCGCGCAGCATGGCATCGCCGATATCGTGCATGTCCGGAAACGGACTGACATGCGTCGCCCCATCTGCCTCGGCCCAGCTCTGCCGCAGCTCATGCAGGGTATCGGGGCCGTAGGTGGAAAATATCAACAGGCCCTCGGGCCGCAGGACCCGCAGGAATTCATGGAAGGTAGCCTCCAGATCATTGCACCACTGCAACGCCGCGTTAGAAAAGATCAGGTCCACCGACTGGTCCGCCAGCGGCAACTGCTCGGCATCTCCGCAGATGCAGCGGGGACGGCGCAACCAGGATCCCCGCTTACGCGCCTGATGCAACATCGGCAGGGCAAAATCGAGGGCGATAGTCCGTGCCTTGCGATAGCGCTTGCCAAGCGCCCGGGTCGCTTCGCCGGTGCCAGCGCCCACGTCGAGAATCACCCTGGGGGTGTGTTGGATATAGTCGAGCCGTGAGAGCATTCGGCCGGCGGTCTCGCGTTGCAGTACTGCGACCTCATCATAGCTTGCAGCGGCGCGCTCGAATGACCGCCTGGCCTGACGTTTATCGATGGGTGTGGAATGATTATCCGGCCGCATCGAATCGCTCCAGCATTTTTTCCAGAACCCCAAGCGTCTCACTCTCATGGGAGAGGAACGGGGCATGCGCCGCACCCGAAAGAATCTCTGTGTGTGCATCGGGCAACCACTCTCGCAAAGCATCAGCGACGCCCGCCGGCGCCAGAGTGTCCCGTTCCCCGAACAGCCAGCCTGTCGGGCAATCGAGCTGCGCAAGCCTGTCGCGCAGATCAACCGTCTTCAGCAGCTCAAGGCCGGCATCCAGGGCATCCGGATTGGGTTCCGGCTTCTGTCTCAGCTGCTGTTTCAATACCCGCAGGCTGTCCCTGGCCTGCTCACTGCCCCTCACCTGCAGCGCCAGAAAATGCTCAAGGGTCTTGGCGTGATCCTGGCGAGAGGCCCTGATGAACTGCTCCAGGGTCTCTTGCGCCATCGCAGCCGGCCAGTCATCCGCCTGCACGAAGCGTGGTGTGCCACAAAGACCGATCAGCGCCGTGACTCTCTCAGGCGCTTGCAGGGCTGCCTGCACCGCTATCTCCGCACCCAGCGACCAGCCAAGCCACACCGCCCGCTGTGACGCCACTGCCAGGCAGGCCTGTGACCACTCTTCCAAGGTCTTCTCAGCGTTATAGCCACTCTCACCATGCCCCGGCAGATCGATCAGCCAGACTCGGTAACGGGCCGCGAGTCTGTCGGCAAACCCGCCCCAGACCGCCGAGTTCATCCCCCAGCCATGCAGGAATATCATATCGGGACCATTGCCCTTTCTATCAACCACGAGGGTCACACTGGGTCCCCCGGCAGTTTTGCCAGGGCATCCAGCAGGCGCTCGAGATGCTCATCCGTATGCAGCGCAGAGAAGGTGATGCGCAAACGCGCGCTTCCTTCGGGCACCGTGGGAGGACGGATAGCCGACACCAGAATGCCATATGTCTTCAGTAGCCGGCTCCAGTCCATGGCGCGCTTCGCACTGCCCGCCAGAATCGGCTGGATCGGGGTCTCCGATGCCAGCAACGGCAGGTCCAGCTGCTCCGCCGCCTGGCGAAACCTGCTGATCAGATGTTTTAAACGCTCCCGCCGCCAGGACTCCTCCCGGGCAATGCGCAGACTGACCCGGGT
>JBDLIT010000018.1:0-41673 GCA_039714735.1 Pseudomonadota bacterium | reverse complement strand
AGAACCGCAATCTTCCCCACTCAGACCTGTCTGAGTGGGGTTTTCCTTTTATTCCAGATGGAGTCTAATCCCTGCTTTTTCTAAGTAAAGTCGTAAGATCATGCAGACCCTGAGTGAGAGCGCGCCAATAGCAAAGAGCCCGTCCAGGCTGACGATCTGGAATCTGGGCGTGGTGGCGATTGCTCTGCTGCTGGCGCTACCGGTTTTTGTGGTCCTTGGTTATCTGTTCGAGCCCTCCGGTGAAGTCTGGAGTCATCTGGTTGAGACGGTGCTGCAGGACTATGTGCTCAATTCGCTGCTGCTGATGCTCGGGGTCGGTATCGGAGTTCTGGCGCTGGGTGTCTCCACCGCATGGTTGACCAGTATGTGCAGCTTTCCCGGCCGCTCTTTCTTTGAGTGGGCCCTGCTGCTGCCGATGGCGATGCCCGCCTACATCATCGCCTATACCTACACCGGGCTGTTCGATTTCGCCGGGCCTTTTCAGACCCTGCTGCGGGAACTGACGGGCTGGGGCTACGGTGACTACTGGTTTCCTGAGATTCGCTCCCTCGAAGGCGCCGCGCTGATGTTGTCCCTGGTGCTGTATCCCTATGTCTACCTGCTCTCCAGGGCCGCATTTCTCAGCCAGTCGCTGTGCGTGCTGGATGTCAGCCGGACCCTGGGCAACGGCCCCTGGCGCACCTGTTTTACCGTTGCGTTGCCTCTGGCCAGGCCGGCCATTGTGGCAGGGCTCTCCCTGGCCCTGATGGAGACCTTGGCGGATTACGGCACAGTGCAGTACTTCGGTGTCTCCACCTTCACCACCGGTATCTTTCGCACCTGGTATGGGCTGAACAATGCAGCAGCGGCGGCCCAGCTCTCCGCCCTGTTGCTGCTGGTGGTGTTTCTGCTGGTGATCCTAGAGCGGGGCTCCCGGCGGCAGGCCAGATACCACCACACCAGCCAGCGCCAGCAGCAACTGTCCCGTTTCCGGCTCACCGGCTGGCGGGGGTTCTGGTCCTTCATGATCTGCTTCGGCGCTCTGTTCATGGGTTTCCTGCTGCCCGCCGGTCAGTTGCTCTGGTGGGCGCTGACCACCGCTGAGGAGAGCCTGGACAGTCGTTTTTTCGATCTGATCGGCCATAGTCTGATGCTGGCGGGCATGGCATCCGGGCTGGCGCTCTTTCTGGCGCTCTTTCTGGGTTATGGTAAGCGCATGGAAAGGAGCTGGCCGGTGCGGTTTGCGGTGCGTCTCGCCGGGATGGGCTACGCGGTCCCCGGCACCGTGATTGCCGTGGGCGTGATCATACCCTTTGCCGCATTCGACAACGTCCTGGACGAATGGATGCGTCAGCAGTTTGGTTTTTCCACAGGCCTGATTCTGAGTGGCACCCTGGTTGCCCTGCTGTTTGCCTATCTGGTCAGGTTTCTGGCCGTCTCCCTGCAGACCGTGGAGGCAGGCTTGGGCAAGATTCGTCCCTCCATGGACGAGGCGGCGAGATCCATGGGCAGCGGTTCCCGGGAGATTATCAGCCAAGTGCATATCCCGATGCTCAAGGGCAGCCTGCTCACGGCGCTGCTGCTGGTCTTCGTGGATGTGCTCAAGGAGCTGCCGGCCACCTTGATCCTGCGGCCCTTCAATTTCAATACCCTGGCCGTGCGCGCCTATGAGCTCGCCTCTGACGAGCGTCTGGCCGATGCCTCCTATGCAGCCCTGACGATTGTCATCGTCGGTATTTTGCCAGTAATCCTGTTAAGCCGTTCGATTACCCATTCACGCCATGCAAAGACAACTTGAAGTAAAAAATGCAACCGTCGCCTATGCCGGAACTTCGGTGGTGAGTGGTGTCAGCCTGGAATTGAATGCCGGCGAGATTGGCTGCCTGCTGGGCCCCAGTGGTTGCGGCAAGACCAGTCTGCTGCGCGCGATTGCAGGTTTTGAACCCCTGACGGAAGGGGAGATCCATCTGCATGGCCGCTGTGTGACCCGCCCCGGCATGACCCTGGCGCCGGAG
Source organism: Pseudomonadota bacterium (assembly GCA_039714735.1). Taxonomy (GTDB): domain Bacteria; phylum Pseudomonadota; class Gammaproteobacteria; order Chromatiales; family Chromatiaceae; genus JASJBU01. The sequence continues at coordinate 39,679 of JBDLIT010000018.1, read as the reverse complement.
AAACGGCGAGTCGGCATGGTGTTCCAGGATTTTGCCCTCTACCCCCACCTCACGGTGGCAAGGAATGTCGCCTTCGGCCTGCGTAATCTGAGTCGCAGCGAGCGCCGGCAGCGGGTCGATGAGTTGTTGAAACTGGTCGATCTGCAGGGCCAGGGTGAAAAATACCCACATCAGCTTTCCGGTGGTCAGCAGCAGCGGGTGGCGCTGATCCGGGCGATGGCGCCGCGCCCCGAAATTCTACTGCTGGATGAACCTTTTTCGGGGCTGGATGTGGAACTGCGGGAGCAGTTGGCCCGTGAAGTGAGAGGGATACTGCAGCGGGATGGGGTCACTGCCATTCTGGTAACCCATGATCAATATGAGGCCTTTGCGATGGCGGATCGTATCGGTGTCCTGGGGGATGGACGCCTGCGACAGTGGGCCAGCGGATATGAACTCTACCATCAGCCAGTGGACCATTTTGTGGCTGATTTTATCGGTCAGGGGGTATTCATCTCCGGCAGAGTAGTGGATGCCGGGCAGGTGGAGACCGCTTTGGGCCGGGTGAGCGGCAATTTTGTCACCGAAGTGAAGGCCGGTGATCCGGTGAAGTTGTTGCTCAGGCCGGACGATATCATCCACGACGATAGCAGCGACATGCAACTCGAAGTGGTGGAGAAGGCATTCCGTGGCGCCGAGTATCTCTACACCTTGAAGATGCAGGATGGCGTCCGGCTACTCTGTATGGTGCAGAGTCACCATGATCATGAGATTGGCGAGATGATAGGAATCACTCTGGAGGTAGGTCATCTGGTGGCATTTTCCAGTCCTTTGGCTTAACCGCTTGTCTGTGTGGCATCCATTAAGTGTGGATGATTGGAGCGCTGTTAGGTTGTTTTGAGGTGGTTTGACCGCTCAATAGTCAAACAGACGATCGATCGCATCTAATCCTTCCTGGACAACTTCTTCGAGCTCCTTGGGATCGTCTTCATGTTCGTAAGCGAGCATGGAGTAGACAGCAAGGGATTTGAGGCCAACGGCGATCTTCTCTACATCTGCAATATTCAGATCAGCACCATTCCTCAATCTGCATTCATCGTTCATTTACAATGCCTCTATGACAAAAACGTCTAGTGGAAGCATAATAACACTACGAAAAGTGTGGTCAATGAAGTATGTCAATCAGTGAGAAAGATTATTCGGGATGTCAAAGCATCGTTTGCTCGGTGACGTCCACATAGAGTTTGAGGTGCTGACCGGGCTGCAGATATTTGCCTAGGGCGTTCCACTTTTTCAGCTCGTTAACGCTCACGCTGAAGCGCTGCGCGATGCGCGAGAGAGAATCTCCACGACGCACCTTGTAGGAGACGGAGTTCTGAATCCCGGAGGGCTGTAGATCAAGAGCCGAGACTTTCTCGGTAGAGCCCCGCTTTTTGACCCAAAGCACCAGTTTCTGTCCAGGCCGGATGGGATCGCGGGGCGCCATGCCGTTCCATTTGGCAAGTTGTCGGTGATTAACATGATGAGCCTTGGCAATCTCCCACAGGCTGTCGCCCTTTTTGACGACATAACGTTGCTTGGAACCTTTGCGCGGTTTGTTCTGAATTTGCGCCTTACGCTGTTTGGCGCTGAATGCATAGTGATCCAATTGTTTGGTGGAAACGGGGATCAGCAGGTGTTTCCCCGCACGTATCTTGCTATTGCGTAATTTGTTGATTTGTTTCAGTAGCTTGGAGCTGGTGCCGTGGTTTTGGGCAATCACACTGAGGCTGTCCCCACTCCTGATTTTGTAGCGTTTCCAGCCCACACGTTTTTGCTCAGGAAGTTGGGCCAGTTTTTGTTTGAAGCCCGTTGATTTGTCGAGGGGGAGATGCAGCCGGTGTGGGCCGTCCGGATCTGTTGCCCAGCGATTGAAACCCGAATTGAGTTGGTAGAGCTCCTGAATGGAGAGCTCAGCCATCTGGGCAGCGAGCGCCAGGTCGAGTTGGGATTGGATATCGACGGTCTCGAAGTAAGGTTCGTTGGAAATATTCAGCAGGCTGACATTGTGCGTATCCGGATTGGCAAATATCTCACTGATCGCGAGTAATCGGGGGACATATTGTCGGGTCTCCTTGGGTAGCTTCAGTGACCAGAAATTAGTGGGTTTGCCTTTCTTGCGGTTTTTCCGGATGGCGCTGCGCACGGTGCCGCCGCCTGAGTTGTAGGCAGCCAGGGCGAGTTCCCAGTCACCGTCAAACTGCCGGTTGAGTTGAGTGAGATAGTCAAGCGCCGCATGGGTAGAGGCCACGACATCGCGTCTGCCGTCGTACCACCAGTTCTGCTTGAGTCCAAAGCCTCGGCCGGTAGACGGAATGAACTGCCAGATGCCGGCCGCCCTGCCGGGAGAGTAGGCAAATGGCTGGAAGGCGCTCTCCACGGCAGGCAGGAGGGCAATCTCCGCCGGCATATCCCGTTTCTCCAGCTCATCCAGAATGAAATGGATATAAGGTCTTGCACGTTCCTGGATGCGCTCGATATAAGAGGGGTGTGAATTGTACCAGCGCAGCTCACTGGCGACCTTTGGGTGGAGTGACGGAATCAATTTGTAGTTATTGCGCATACGCTCCCAGACGTTGGAAGGCAAGGACTCCTGAACCTCTGCCGGGGTCTCGTCCGGGCTTACGCTGGCCAGGACCGGCTCATGCGGGGGTTGGACAGCCTGAGTCTGGATTACGGCTCCTGCATTGGAGATGTCTGATTGCGCATTGACCTCTGCAATACTCTCACTCTCTGTCGGGAGGGTCTGGCAGGCGCTGAAGAAACAAGCGAAAAACAGACTCATAATTGTCCTTTTTGACTTGAGATACTGCATGTCGAATGATTCCCTCTTATTATTCTGGTTACGAAGCGGAAAATGGTAACAAAGCTGGGTATCATTTCCATCTCCTAATTTCTGCAGGCCAATGTCACCATATTATGGTTAGAATCAGCACCAACAAACTGGGACCTAACCAACAAAAACTGCTAACTGATTGGTTTCAAAGCAGTCTTGGGCAACTGTTGGTGGAACAGGAGCGCCATTGTCTGGAACAGCGCTTACCCAACCTGTTTGGTTACTACCTGATTCAGATCGGCACGATTGACCCAAAACTTGATCTTCTGCGTAGCAGTCCGGCAAAAAGTAAGCTTTTGCTGGATAGTGGATTGCAGGATCTGAGTCTCTGGGCAGACCCGTTACACTTGCCCCTGGCGACAGACAGTGTGGATGGCGTATTGATGCATCACACGCTGGATTTCTCTGTGGATCCACACCAGATGCTGCGTGAAGTTGAGCGGATCCTGATACCTGAGGGTAAACTGTTGATTGTGGGCTTTAATCCATGGAGTCTGTGGGGTGGCTGGAGGATGCTCAATCTGCGCAGTCGGATGCCACCCTGGTCGGGGCATTTTTTTCCGGTCAGGCGGGTCAGTGACTGGCTCTCGCTACTCGGATTTGATCTTCTGGGGGTGGATTACGTCAATTTCAGACCACCGCTGCAGAGTCAGGGGCTGATGCGGAAACTTATATTTATGGAAGGCTTGGGAGAGAGAGTCTGGCCGCTCTTGGGTGGTGTCTATGTATTGGAGGCGGTAAAACGTACGCTTACCATGACACCCATAAAACCCAGGTGGCGGATCAGAGAAAAGGTATTACCGGCCGCCGTTGAGCCGACCACGAGAAATATGCAGTGACCGAGACGATTGAAATCTTTACCGATGGCGCCTGTAAAGGCAATCCTGGTCCCGGTGGATGGGGGGCTTTGTTGCGCTATGGCCGGCATGAAAAACAGTTGTTTGGTGGAGAGCGCTTGACCACCAACAACCGCATGGAGCTGATGGCGGTGATTCAGGCGCTGCAGGCCCTGAAGCGCAAAAGCAGAATCAGGATTACGACCGATTCCCAGTACGTGAAAAACGGTATTACCCAATGGATTCATAACTGGAAGCGCAACGGCTGGAAGACGGCTGCAAAAAAAGCCGTGAAGAACGCAGATTTGTGGCAGATGCTGGAGAGCGAGACGAAGAAGCATGATATTGAATGGGCCTGGGTCAAAGGTCACAGCGGCCATCCGGAAAACGAGTTGGCGGATCAGCTGGCCAATCGGGGAATTGAAGAACTGAAGGAGAGCCCATCATGAGACAGATCATACTGGATACCGAAACCACCGGTCTCGAGCCGAAGCAGGGGCATAGAATCATCGAGATCGGCTGCGTGGAGATGGTGGAGCGACGGCTGACAGGGAATAATTTTCATCAATATCTGCAGCCGGACCGGGGGATCGATGCCGCGGCTATCGAGGTGCATGGCATCACCAATGAATTTCTCACCGACAAGCCACGTTTCAAGGATGTGGCGCTGGATTTCATCGAGTATGTGCGGGGTTCGGAGCTGATTATCCACAACGCCCCCTTCGATGTGGGCTTTCTGGATCACGAACTGGGCAGGATGCCCGGCGCCTCTCCCGGGATTGCCGAGCTGTGTGCGGTTACGGATACCCTGGTGATGGCGAAAAAGATGTATCCAGGACAACGCAACAGCCTGGATGCACTCTGTAAGCGTTACGATATCGACAACTCCCACCGTGAACTGCATGGAGCACTGCTCGATGCGGAGATCCTCGCCGACGTCTATCTGATGATGACCGGCGGACAGGGCGCCCTGTCACTGGATGGGGTGGGCCTTGAGGAGAACGGACAGCCATCTGCAGGGGGCATCCGCAGACTGAATGGTAAGCATCCCGCCTTAACGATTGTCAGAGCTGATAGTAAAGAGTTGGAGTTGCATGAAGCACGGCTGGATGCCATGGGTGTCAGTTGCGTCTGGAGACGCTGAGGCTATACCGCGGAGGGGGAAATGTCAGATGTGGCTCTGTTGTGATTTTTCGCCGTTGTTGCTGTGAACCATCTCATGCAGGCGTTCAATGTCCAGCAGCTGTACATGTTTACGTTCCACATTCAGTAGCTCTTCATCCTGAAAACGGGTAAACAAGCGGCTGACGGTCTCCACAGCCAGTCCCAGATAGTTGCCTATCTCGTGCCTCGACATGCTGAGAAAGAAATCACTGGCGGAAAAACCGCGTTTTTTAAACCGTTCTGAAAAACTGAGCAGGAACGTGGCAAGGCGCTCCTCAGCACTTTTTTTGCCCAGCAGGGTGAGCATCTCTGTCTCATGACCAATCTCCCGGCTGAGCAGCCGGTACATCTGATGTTGCAGGCTGGGTATGCTACTGCTGAGTGATTCCAGCTGATCGAAGGGGATATCACAGGCTGCGGTGGTCTCCAATGCCACAGCAGAACAGGTATGGTGACTGTTTTGTATGGCGTCCAGTCCGATCACCTCACCGGGCAGATGAAATCCCAATACCTGTTCACTGCCGTTTTCATTGGGCGTGTAGGTCTTGATCGAACCACTGGTGATGACTCTTAGACTGTAAAACTTGTCACTCTCACGGAAGATATGATCGCCGCGATGAAAAGGCCTGCTGCGTTTCACGATGCCGTCCAGCCTTTCAACATCATCCGGATCCAGGCCCATGGGTAAACAGAGCGTGGATAGGCTGCAATCTTTACAGGCAACCTTGATGTTTTCGAAAGAGACGACTTTTCGGTTGGTCAAGCTTCCACTCCAAATCGATATGACACAGCATACATAATGCCAGCCTTATACTATTCTTTCAGATGTTATTGAGCTGGATCAAGTGATTTGAGGGAAATCGATCAGATTTTAGGCTGAAATTCAGCGACTGAGAACAAAAAATCCTGCCGGATTCTGTTTTAATTCCCATTTTGGAAACAAAAAAGGCCGTACCCGAAACGGGTACGGCCTTTCTGGGTGATGCTTCTGTGTCGGTTTATTTAGCAGGAGCAGCAGGAGCAACTGGTGCGCCATAGCCGTAGGGGGCGCCATAACCGCCACCGTAGGGAGCGCCATAGCCGCCGTAAGGACCGCCATAGCCATAAGGACCATAGCCATACTGGTTGTTGTAACGGTTATAACCACGACCATAGCCGGAGCCACGAGCGCTGCCGCTCATGCCGAAGTCGAAGTCACCGTCGCCCCAGCCGTCGCCCATCCAGTTGTTACCCCAGTTATTGTTGCCATAGCCTGGGCCGCCGCCCCATGGACCACCGCCCCACCAGGCGGAAGCAGAAGTGGATAGTGCGATCAGGGCTGCAGCACCCGCAACTTTGGAAAACTTCATCATGTTTTCATCCTCTCAGTGGTTAAAAAAATTAACTACAGGGCGCATGTTCAGCTACTTGACCAGGCTGTAACGTATTAAAGCAGCATGCAAAATCGTATTCTGCATCTGTGTCAAGCCGGTAACTGGCCAAGCGGATGACTGGCTTTTTTGCAGTTATTTTTTGCGCATAACGCCACTCGATTATAGACATTGGCCAAGTATATTCAATACTTGGCAAAGGACAATCGATAACAGATTAGAGGGATTTTCTCTAATACGCCACATTTTGTGTCGTTTCCGGCCAGTTCCGTTTGAGGGGATGTCCCCGTTCTGGTACTGTTGGCTCCCGTCCGTTCTCCCCCATTTTTCCGGCGTTTTGACCTCATGACCAGATTCATTTTTATCACGGGCGGTGTTGTATCCTCCCTGGGCAAGGGTATTGCTTCCGCATCACTTGCCGCACTGCTCGAGGCCCGCGGCCTCAAGATCACCATGATCAAGCTTGATCCGTACATCAATGTGGATCCAGGCACCATGAGTCCCTTCCAGCATGGCGAAGTCTACGTCACCGATGATGGCGCCGAGACCGACCTCGATCTGGGCCACTACGAGAGATTTGTGCGCACCACCATGGGGCGCAACAATAATTTCACCACCGGCCAGATCTACGATAGCGTGATCCGCAAGGAACGCAGGGGTGAGTACCTGGGTGGTACGGTGCAGGTGATTCCCCATATCACCAACGAGATCAAAGAGAGTGTCCTGTTGGGTGCGGATGATGCGGATATCTGCCTGGTGGAAATCGGCGGCACCGTGGGTGACATCGAGTCTCTGCCGTTTATGGAGGCGATTCGTCAGATGGGTGTGGATCTGGGTCGGGAGCGTGTACTCTACATGCACCTCACCCTGGTGCCTTACATCAAGACTTCGGGCGAGATCAAGACCAAGCCAACCCAGCATTCCGTCAAGGAACTGCGCTCCATCGGCATTCAGCCGGACATCCTGGTATGTCGCTCCGAACAGCCGTTGCCGGATGCCGAGAGACAGAAGATCGCACTGTTCACCAATGTGCGGGAAGAGGCGGTTATCTCAGCGGTGGATGCGGATTCCATCTATCGCGTACCTATTTTGCTGCATGCCCAGGACATGGACGAGATCGTCAATCAACGTTTTGCCCTGGATAGGCCTGCTGCGGACCTTAGTGAATGGCAAGCATTTCTGGATGGTCTGGATAATCTGCATCGTGAAGTGGATATTGCCATGGTAGGCAAGTATGTGCATCTCACCGAGGCCTACAAATCACTTTCCGAGGCCTTGGTGCATGCAGGCGTACACACCGGCAACAAGGTCAATATCCACTATGTCGATTCCGAACAGCTGGAGATTGAAGAGGAGTTGCAGGCGCTGGTCGGGATGGACGCCATCCTGGTGCCTGGAGGGTTTGGTGAACGCGGCGTCGAAGGAAAAATAGAGGCGGCCCGCTACGCCCGCGAGAACAATATCCCTTATTTGGGGATCTGTCTCGGTATGCAGGTGGCGGTGATCGAATTTGCGCGCAATGTGGCCGGCCTGGACGGTGCGCACAGCACTGAATTCAATCGCGCCTCGCCCCATCCGGTTATTGCCCTGATCACCGAATGGCTGAATTCCGACGGTAAGACGGAGACCCGCAATGAGGGTTCAGACATGGGCGGCACCATGCGCCTGGGTGGACAGGAGTGCCGTCTGGAGGAGGGTAGCTGCACCCGGGAACTGTATGCCCGGGACGTGATCGTGGAACGCCACCGTCACCGTTATGAATTTAATAACAGTTACCAGGACCGCATCGTCACCGCCGGGATGAAGATTGCCGGCCGTTCGGTGGATGGGCGTCTGGTGGAGATCGTCGAGATCCCGGATCATCCGTGGTTCATCGCTTGCCAGTTTCATCCTGAGTTCACCTCAACGCCTCGCTATGGTCATCCGCTGTTTTCCGGATTTATCGAAGCGGCAAGAAAACACCGGGAGACGCAGGAATGAACCTTTGTGGATTTGAAGTGGGGTTGGATCAGCCGCTGTTTCTGATTGCGGGTCCCTGTGTCATCGAGAGCGAACAATTGGCGCTTGATACTGCTGGGCAGCTCAAGGAGCTGACCAAGAGGTTGGGTATACCGTTTATCTACAAATCCTCCTTCGACAAGGCAAATCGGTCCGCAGGCAGCAGTTTTCGCGGGCCTGGCCTGGAACAGGGGTTGAGGATACTGGAGACCGTGCGTGAACAGATCAGGGTGCCGGTGCTCACCGATGTGCATGAGGACACCCCCCTCGGCGAGGTGGCGGATGTGGTGGATGTGCTGCAGACCCCCGCCTTCCTCTGCCGGCAGACCAATTTTATTCAGAACGTGGCGATCCAGGGCAAGCCGGTGAATATCAAAAAAGGCCAATTTCTTGCCCCCTGGGATATGCAACATGTGGTGAACAAGGCCAAAGCTGAAGGTAATGAACAGATCATGGTCTGCGAACGGGGCGTCTCTTTCGGTTATAACAACCTGGTGTCAGACATGCGCTCCCTGGCCGCGATGCGCGAGACGGGTTGCCCGGTGGTGTTCGATGCCACCCATTCGGTCCAGTTGCCGGGAGGGCAAGGCACAAGTTCCGGCGGACAGCGGGAATTCGTGCCGGTGCTGGCGCGGGCCGCCGTCGCTGCCGGTATCTCAGGTCTCTTTATGGAGACCCATCCCGAACCCGAGAGGGCGCTGAGTGATGGACCGAACTCCTGGCCCTTGGACCGTATCCGGGAACTGCTGGAGACCCTCATGGCAATCGACAAGGCAGTGAAGCAGCAGGGCTTCATCGAGATGCAGCTCTAGCGCTGCTGGCAACAGGCATTCCCCTGGTTGCCGAAAAACCGGTCATAAGATAAAAAACGGACATCAGTTGGTCACATCCGCCCGTTTTAATAAAAAGTATTGAGTTGAAAAGAAATCTTAAATAATGGAGTCAAAATGTCAGAGATAGTCGATATTCGTGGGCGGGAAATTCTGGATTCACGGGGTAATCCCACCATCGAGGCGGATGTGATTACCGCAGATGGAGCGATCGGTCGGGCCATGGTGCCGTCTGGGGCCTCCACCGGCTCCCGCGAGGCGCTGGAGCTGAGGGATGGGGACAAAAACCGTTACCTGGGTAAGGGGGTATTGCAGGCGGCTTCCAACATCAATGGCGTGTTGCGCGATACACTGATCGGCATGGAGGTGTCTGAGCAAGAGGCGCTGGACCAGCGCATGCTGGAGCTGGATGGCACCGACAACAAAGGGAGCCTGGGGGCCAATGCCCTGCTGGGCATCTCACTGGCCGCCGCGCATGCCACGGCCCAGGAGCGCGCCCTGCCGCTCTACCGCTCGCTCTCCGCCGGTCCCTATCGCCTGCCGGTGCCGATGATGAACATCATCAACGGTGGCGCTCATGCGCAGAATTCGGTGGATCTGCAAGAGTTCATGATCCTGCCGGTGGGCGCCGGCTCCATCCGCGAGGCGGTGCGTTACGGCGCTGAGGTCTTCCATGCCTTGAAGAGTGTGCTGAGCGGTCGCAGTATGGCCACTGGGGTGGGTGACGAGGGTGGTTTTGCCCCGGATCTGCCGTCGAATGAAGCGGCCATCGAAGTGATTCTGGAGGCCATCGGCAAGGCGGGCTTCGAGGCCGGTAAGGATATCTATCTGGGACTCGACGTGGCCAGTTCCGAGTTCTATGAGGATGGGGTCTACAACCTGGCCTCGGAAGGACGCAAGTTCAGCGCCGAGGAGTTTACCGACTACCTGGCGGGCTGGGTCGATCAGTACCCGATCATCTCCATCGAGGATGGCATGGATGAGAGCGACTGGGAAGGCTGGAAGTACCACACCGAAAAACTCGGCGGCAAGGTGCAGTTGGTGGGCGACGATCTGTTCGTCACCAATACCAAGATCCTGGAGCGGGGCATCAACGAGAAGGTCGCCAACTCCATCCTGATCAAGGTCAACCAGATCGGTACCCTGACCGAGACCCTGGCCGCCATCAACATGGCGCGTGACGCCGGTTACAGTGCCGTGGTTTCCCACCGATCCGGCGAGACCGAAGACACTACGATTGCTGATCTGGTGGTGGCTACCAATACCGGCCAGATCAAGACTGGTTCGCTGTCCCGTTCAGACCGGGTGGCCAAATACAACCAGCTGATGCGGATAGAGGATCAACTCGGTGATGAAGCCGTCTATGCAGGTGCTGAGGCCTTTCCGGTCGAGATCTGATTCTCCAGTGTAACCGGTTCCCACGCTCTGCGTGGGAACCTTCTGTTGCTCCTTCCGTGGGATCAGCTAACATTAGCTCCCTCATCCGTTAGCCCTGTCATTCACCGAACATGCGTATCATCATCGCTATCTTGCTGGTCGTGTTTCTTATCCTGCAGTATCGCCTCTGGGTGGGGAAGGGCAGCCTGGCGGAAGTGAGTAATCTCAAACAGGAGATCGGCCTGCTCGAGAACGAGCTGGTCAGGCTGCGGGAGCGCAACCGCGCCCTGCAGGCCGAGGTGGAAGACCTGCGCGGCGGTATTTCCGCCATCGAAGAGCGGGCGCGTAGCGAGTTGGGAATGATCAAGGAGGGTGAGATCTTCTACCAGGTGATCGACGACCCGAAGGTACAGGTCCGTGAGTGAGCGGTTCTGGGCGGTGGTTCCAGCCGCGGGCGCGGGGCGAAGAATGGGCAGTGAGATCCCCAAGCAGTACCTGAGCCTGCTGGGGCGCCGGGTGATTGAGCACAGCCTGCAGAGGCTCTTGTCACATCCACGGATAGAGGCCGTCTATCTGGCCCTTTCCGCAGAGGATGAGTGGTGGCCGACGACCTCATTTGCCGCCGATCAACGGGTGGTGCGCGCCGCAGGTGGCCGTGAACGCTGTCATTCAGTGCTGAATGCCCTTGAGTTGTTAGCGGAAACCGCTGATGAGCATGATTGGATCCTGGTGCATGATGCTGCACGGCCCTGTCTGCGCCATGCAGACCTGGACCAGTTGATCGACACGCTACGGAATGACCCGGTGGGGGGGCTGCTCGGTGTGCCGGTGCACGACACCATGAAACAGGTGGATGGGTTGGCTCGTGTGGAGACCACGGTTTCCAGGGACAGACTCTGGCATGCCTATACGCCCCAGATGTTTCGTTTAGGCATGTTGCATTCGGCGCTCGCCGAGGCGCTGCAGCAAGGGCGGCTGGTGACGGACGACGCCAGCGCCATGGAATTGCAGGGGTACCAGCCCAGGATGGTCCAGGGTCATGCGGACAACATCAAGATCACCCGCCCAGCCGATTTGCCACTGGCCGAGTTTTACCTCAATGAACAGTTAACTGCCCGACAGCAGTGATTGTAGCTCTCGGATCTGTTCCTTGGCGTTCTCCAGGATGCCAATCGAGTGGCGAGGAGTAAGCCGGCCCAGCGCCAGTTTGTGAAAGGCGGGGACCAGATCCAGACGCGGCAGTTGCCGCATCTTTGGAGTGCCGATATAGGAATGCAGCTGGGCCACCAGCACCAAATCCAGATAGCTGGGTTCATCACTGGTGTCCTGCCCCCAGTCTTCGCTATGCAGCGCTACGCGTATGAAATCATCGGCAAATGCCCACTTTCTGAGCACCATCGCCCCGACTTCCGCCTTCAGATGCTCAATGGTCTGATCCAGTATCTCCGGTTGCTCAGAGATTTCCGGATGACTGCGGGCGGCGCTGATGATGGGTAGGGCGCCGATATCGTGCACCAGGCCGCAGAGCAGGGCATGGTCGGCGTTCTTGCCGGGGGTGACTCTGCCCAGCTCGTGGCTGATGGCGGCAACATGGCAGGCATGCTTCCAGAGCGCCAGCATGCGGCTCTGCAAGATCTTGGAACGACTGTGAAACAGCGATCCCAGGGCAAAGCTGATGACCAGGTTATGGATCACATTACGTCCCAGCCGGGAGACTGCGTCCGGCAGACTGCTGATGGCCGACTGGCCCCGATAGGCGGCGCTGTTGACGACACTGATCAGGCGAGCCGCCACCGTCGGGTCTGCCTGAATGACCCGGGCGATGTCCTCACTGTCGGTATCCGGATTGTTGACAACCTTGGCAATGCGCATGGCAATGTCGGGCATGCTCGGCAGCTCCAGTTTCCCCTCTTTGACAATCTCATGAAACTTCCAGTTGATCCCGGTCTCTCTGATATCGGAAGCATCCAGTTGGATCGCTTGATCTGAACTGCGATGTTCAGTGGAGGGTAACTGGCTGATGCTGTCATACAATTCTCGAGGCAGTTTTAGAAGGGTCACGCTGCTGATGGCTTTTACCGATTCCACGAAGGGCTGTTGGATCGACAGGGGTTGCAGGCTGCGTTTCGTTCCAGCACTCAATTTATGCACTACGCCTTGTGCGGTCAGAGTTTCAACATCGCCTTGCAGTAGATAGCAAATCTGGTTATCCATAGCTCCCAGGGTCTGGATAATGCTGTCCGGACTTAGATCCTCGATGCAGGACTGGTGTGCAACATACTCGAGAACACGGCTCGGTATATTTTTCAATGGGTTGAACTGTCTCAACCGGCTCGGATCGATGGGGGTTACTATTGCGCTCATTGTAAGGTATACAATCCACTGTGTATTGATAGCTTCTTTAGCGTCAATCATAGAGAACACTTTAAATCTGACTGGAGGTAAGCATGCGGATTGGGCAGGGTTATGACGCCCATCGATTCGAGGACGGCGGCAGACTGGTGCTGGGAGGTGTGGAGATCGAACATGAGCAGGGACTGAAGGCCCATTCCGATGGGGATGTGCTGATCCACGCCTTGTGTGACGCTTTGCTGGGCGCCGCCGGCCTGGGGGATATCGGGCGTCATTTTCCGGATACCGACGTAGCCTATGCAGGGGTCGACAGTCGAGTACTGCTGCGCAGTGTCGTGGAGCGCTTACATGTTGCCGGGCTCAGGGTGGGCAATGTGGATCTGACGACCGTCGCACAGCGTCCCAAGCTCGCCCCCTACATTGAGACCATGCGCGGGCGCTTGGCGGCCGATCTGCATATCGATCTGTGCCGGGTCAATGTCAAGGCGACCACCACCGAGGGCATGGGCTTTACCGGGCGGGGTGAGGGCATTGCGGCATATGCTGCCGCTCTGCTGGAGGAATAAATGCCCGACCCTGTTTGGCAAACTTTAGCGAAGATGCCTTACGCCTTCGGTGGACCCGCGGGCAGCGGCGTGATCCGTTCAACCCCGGATGATTTTCAGGTTGATGAGGATCTCGGTTTCGAGCCGGATGGAGAGGGCGAACACGTCCTGCTGCATCTGCGCAAGCGGCAGACCAATACCATCTGGCTTGCCGCGCAGATTGCCAGGCTGGCGGCTGTTCCCAAACGGGATGTGAGCTATGCCGGGCTGAAGGATCGCCATGCAGTCACCAGTCAGTGGTTCTCGGTGCGCCTGGCCGGTCAGCCGGAACCGGACTGGCGGGAGTTGGTGTCTGCACAGATCGAGCTGCTCAGGGCTGAGCGGCATCGGCGTAAACTGCGTCCCGGCGCCCTGCGGGGCAATCGGTTTCGCCTGCTGATTCGCGAGCTGAACGCCGATTCGGGTGTGCTGGAACAGCGCCTGCAACAGATCCGGCAGACTGGCATGCCCAACTATTTTGGAGAGCAGCGTTTCGGGCATGGCTATGGCAATCTGGAGCAGGCGGGCGCCCTATTCGAACGCAGACCGGGGAGGATCGACCGCAAACTGCGTGGACTGCTGATCTCCGCCGCCCGTTCCCAGCTCTTCAACACGGTGTTGGTCGCTCGTATCTCGCAAGGCAGCTGGGGCGAGCCGATTTCCGGAGATTACATGAATTTGGCCGGCACTCGTTCCGGCTTCGCCATCGAACAGGTCGATGGCGAGATCCAACGGCGCTGCCTGGAGATGGATATCCATCCCACCGGACCGCTCTGGGGGCGTGGGCGCCCTCCGGTAACAGGTGCGGCATTGGCATTGGAGCAGGTGGCGCTGGAACCCTACGACAGTTTCCGCAATGGCCTGGAACATGTGGGTCTGGAACAGGAGCGCCGCCCCCTGCGTATCGTTATTTCTGATCTGTGTTGGAGTTTTACTGACGGCCAGAACCTGCTGCTCGAATTCAGTTTACCCGCCGGCAGTTATGCCACTGTCCTGCTCAGGGAGTTGATAACCGTTGATGATACAGGCTTGAAATGAGAGTTTCGATCAAGAGTCTTCTGATTTCCTGTCACTAAAGAAATCTATACCGCTGTCGAAGTATCTGCACAGAGACCAAGCATTTCTATATCCATCTTGTATCCCAATGCAGGATAGAAGGTTTCAATTAATTCAGCATTCTTCTAAGTACTTATTAAGCATGGGTGGACGCATGAAACGTAGGTTTAACTATTTCATATCAATGTTGTTGTTGATTAGTACGGTTCCGGTTTTTGCTGCATCTGAACTTGTGAAATCAACCCCGCAAACCGTTCCCGGCGCCACTACAGTGGATGCGGGAGCGGCTCATAAGCTATTTGAGGAAGAGGTCGCTTTTGTCGATTTACGCAAGGAGCCTGCCTGGAATGCGGGACGTATACCGGGTGCGATCCATCTAGATATAAAAAAGGCTTTTTCGCAGGAATCACTGATGAATGAAGTGAACACCGATGAAGCAGTGGTCTTCTATTGCAGTGGGATCCGCTGCCCAAGAAGCGCCAAGGCTTCTGAAAAGGCGCTAAGCTGGGGTTATACCAAAGTTTACTATTTTCGTGGGGGCTTTCCTGCCTGGCAGACGGCGGGTTATCCCGTGGAGTAGATGAAAGCGGGTTAAATCCGTGTTGAGGAATGCCAGATGACACTTCGCATCCGTCTTACCCTGATGTCGATTGGTGCAACATTAATCGTCGCACTTGTCTTGATCACAACCTGGGAGTTATCGCAACGCGCCTCCCACTCGCGATATGTGGCGGCCAGTGTAGCAGGAAAAAAGGTCCTCTGGAATAAAGTGGTGGAGAGCTCTTTCGAGAAACTGTCCACCGATATGAAGGCAGTGACACGGGACCGGGTGCTGATCAAGGCATTGCGTTCCAAGGATATGGCTGCTCTACAAGAGGCGGCAAGAACGACACACAATAGCCTGGTCAGTATCGGCAGCATCGACCGATTGCAGATTATCGACCTGGAAGGCAATTATCTTGTGGCGATACCTGATGGTTTTAGTGGTAAGACACGCAAGCAATTGGTATTGGAATCAGCCAGGGAGAAGATGGTCAAACAGGGTGTTGATTACGATGATGATGGCAAGTTGATGGCAGTGCTATCGTTTCCCGTTTTTGCCCGGGGCAAGCTTAAAGGTGTTGCGGTTTACAGCAAAGACCTGCAGGCTATTCTGAACGATTTTCAGAAAAGCGATAGATCCATGGTGATGATCAAGGATCTGCAGGAAAAGACTGAATTGCTGGGTAGTGATAATGGGGATCAGAGATTCCCGAATATCGACTTCAGCGAACGTCAGGAAGACCTGGAAATCGTCAATGAGGCGGAGCGCTATCACGTGGTGGTCAATCTACCGATTCAAAATCTACAAGGTGACATCATCGCTTCGTTACTCACTGCACAAGATCATACAGCTACCTACGCGACTCAGGCGCGGCTCGAGAAGGGGTCTCTGGTGGCGGTTTTGTTTATTTTACTGGGCACTTCGTTCTTAACCTATTGGTTTGGCAAACGCTCTTTTCGTCCGCTGAACGAAGTGGTCGAGACCATGCACGATATCTCAGGTGGAGACCTGTCAACCTGTGCGGCGGTGGGTCGGCATCGGCGTGACGAGACCGGGCTGTTGACTGAGGGGATGTGCGAAATGGTGCAGCATCTGCGCTCCCTGATCAGTGAGATTCTGAGTGCCTCGGAACAATTGTCGGGAGCTGCCCATCGACTGAATGAAAATAGTATGGATGCGAGCAGCCAGAACCGTCAACAGCTCTTGAAAACCCAGGAAGCAGCCCGCTCCCTGGGGGAAATGACGACTACCATTCAAGATATCGCAAGAAATACCGAGGGTGCAGCATTGGCGGCGCGAGAAGCTGGGGAGCAGGTCACAATCGGCGCCGGCCTGGTGGGTCATGTGGGTGGTTCCATCGACGATCTGAAAGGCAAGATGGATGAAGCGGCGGAAGCGCTGCACCACCTGGAGGCAAATGGTCGGGATATTGCGGGTATCCTCGATACGATACGGGGTATCGCCGATCAAACCGGGCTCCTCGCCTTGAATGCGAGTATCGAAGCGGCTCGGGCTGGTGAGCATGGCCGTGGTTTTGCCGTGGTTGCCGATGAGGTGCGTGGCCTGGCGAATCGGACCCAGCAATCCACCGGGGAGATCAATGCGTTGATCGATTCGCTCAAGAATGGCACGGATCAGGTCGTGCATCTGATGAGATCCGGCCATGCAATGACCGCAAGCACGGTGAGTCAGGTGCGGGATGCCGAGATGGCCCTTACCGAGATAAAAAAAGCTGCTGAACAGATTGGAGATCTTAATACTCAGATAGCCAGTGCGATTGAGGAGCAGTCGATGGTGGCGGCGGAAATCAATACCAGTGTGACGGACATGGAGCAAGGCAGTGAAGTTGCAGATCGGCAGACCCTGCAGATAACGGAAGCCGGAAAAAATCTTGGTGTCCTTGCAGACAAACTCGCTGGAATTGTCGGACATTTTCGAATCTGATTACATACAAAGAGAATGGAAAATCTGACCTTCAGTGGCTTGAATCTCTGGTAGAGTCAGAGTCATGTAAACGGATGAGTAGGTCAGCATGAACACCTCCCTGCAACAGTTTTGCGAAGCGGTTCAGAAGAACTGCCACATCTCTGACGCCCGGCAGGGCGCCGATTATGGTCTTTGTGCCTATCTGATGAAGATGCGTGAGTATTTCCGTTGGGAACAGGGCTTCGGTTTTGCAGACGCTCTGCCCAAGGACGCGGTGGGGGACTGGCTCACCGAGCGGGAGGCGCTCTGGAACTCCCTGTCGGAGTGTGACTTTGAACCCCTGCCTCTGGGAAGTGAAGAATTCGCCCCATTCGAAGTGGATGCGATCAATGCTGAGCTGGAACCTCTGGGGTTGGTCTACAGCGCGGGCTATGGAGCGAAGAACAAGCCGTTATTTTTTGTTGGCCATCTGGAGCGGCGCGAGCAACCTGGCGCAGTCTCGGTCTGGGTATCAGGGCGGGAACTGGCCCGGGATCTGACCTCACCGGCCGCCATGAATCAGGGAGACCGGATCTTCATCCGGCGCGAATCCTTCCGCCGTCTACTGTGGGAAAAACTGGAAACCTGGCGCTGGCGCCGCCCGAAAAATGCCCTGGGCCGCGCCTTCACCTGCTACGATTTCGAACACGATCTGGATGGCTCACTGGATGCGATGGTGGAGAAAGAGCTCAATGCCGTGCTGCTGCATGAGCAGGGTGAGTACCAGGTGGGCTGTGAGGTTGGGGAGCGCTGGAATGAATTGGTGATGGATGTGGCGCACACCCCGGCGGAGTTGATGGCCAGGGCGATCCGGGATCACTGGGCCGACTGCCGGGTGACCCTGCCTGCGCTGATTCGTCAGGCCGATCCGGCATCCATGCATTTCTATGTGGGTGGATTGAACGGGATGCGCGAGACCCTGTTCCCCAAACTGCAGCAGGCCTATGAACAGTGGTCCAATAGCGGGGATTGGCAACCCCTGGAGGAGGCTGCCCTGCAGGGCCAGTCTCATTGGGCTGCACTGGGAAATGAGCTTTTAGGTCTGCATGAGCAGCACGGGCCGGCCGCCCACCGGCCGATCAAGGCGCTGGTCGAAGCCAGTTACCTCTAAACCGGGCTCACTCTGTTTGAGCTAAGTGAAACGGGTTTCCTGGGGCTCGCCATCGTTGTCGATGACGACCTGTTTCACACCCTCCATGCGGGAGACGATGTAGCCGCCCATCAATAGGGCCATCGCTTGGTTGTTTGACTCCAGGGCCGAGAGCAGTTTGTCGGCTGCAATCTGGCAGCGCTGGGTCTGATTCAGACCCTTGATAAATTGCTGTCCCAGCCGTCGGCCCTTATCCATGTCCCGATCCAATTTATCGAAGGAATCCCCCATCGTTTGCATATATTCGTCCGTGATCTCCAGATTCATTGACCAGTCATCGATAATCAGATTCAGTTGCATGGTTTGTCCAACTTTTTTGCTGCGTAAAGAGTAAGATAATCCGATTCATTGAGGATAAAATCAAGCGCATGAATGCTCCGGAATTACTCGCATTGGTGGAATTAGGGGGTTTTCCCAACTTTGTGCCGCTGTATAAACGCCACGGTTATCAGGTGGAGATGGTCAACTCGGTGCGCAAGGCGCAAGCCTGGCTGAAGAAACACCAGCCGCGAGTGGTAGTGGCTGAATTCTATGTGGATCCTCAGTTCCGGGACCGTTTGAGCAATCTGGAATCCCTGCTTGCGGCTCTGCAGCGTTATGCCAGTCAGGCCAAGGTGATCGTATTTATCGATCATCACTATCTGCAGAGGCTGGAGGGAGTGAAGCAGCGTTATACTATTTTTGGCGCTTTGGAATTTCCGATCCAGGAAGCGCTTCTGGATGAGTTGTTGAATCAGATACAAGCTTGAGGTGATTGCATGTTGCTGGAGATCCCCGGCCTCCTGAACGAGGCCCAGTTGAACAAGGTCGATGAGGTGCTGGCCAAGGCGGAATTCGTGGACGGCAAGTTGACCGCCGGCAGCGCCGCCAGCCGGGTCAAGCACAATGAAGAGATGAAGGCGGAGCCGCAGTACATGGAGTTGCTGATCCGCATCCTCACCAGCGCCATGGCCCACAATGCGGCCTTTCGCAGCGCGGTGCTGCCCTATCGCATGGCCGACCCGATCTTCGCCCGCTATCAGCCGGGCATGACCTACGGCGACCATGTGGACGACCCACTGATGGGCCACAGCGGACAGCGTTTCCGCACCGATGTCTCGATGACCCTGTTTCTGCGTGACCCGGACAGCTACCAGGGTGGCGAGCTGGTGATCGGCACCACCTTTGGCAAGCGGAAGGTCAAGCTGCGGGCCGGCAGTGCGGTGATCTATCCCTCATCCAGTCTGCACCACGTGGCGCCGGTGACCGAAGGCGAACGGCTGGTGGCGCTGGCCTGGATTCAGAGTTACGTGCGGGATCCGGCCAGACGGGAACTGCTGTATGAGCTTGACCAGGTGCGGGAGCATCTGCTGAAAAATGCTCCGCAAGAGGAACATACCGGTCTGGCGGACAAATCCTACGCCAATCTGTTGCGCATGTGGGGCGATGTGTAATTGCATTGAGATGCGGTTGTACGTCTACGTGATCGAGATCAAGGAGTCAAGAGGATGAAAAAGCGCAGGAGTCTGAAGAGCGCTAAAGAGAACGGTGATTAGGTACAAAGCTCAGTTAAACGGTTCCTCCCCCCTTGGAAGGGGGGAGGCTAGGAGGGAGGTTGATAGGCTTCGGGTGCAGTGGAATTTCGAGTTTCCACCCCCATCCCAACCTTCCCCCTCAGGGGGAAGGAGTTGAACCGCGATGTTGCCCCAATTCGTTCAGCTGAGCATAGTAACTAATCGCTAAGAGAAATACGTCAGGCTTTGATGGGCGGGACGTTGACGCAACTGTTTTAACATGTTGGTTGCTACAGGATGGTGTGATGACAAAAAAAATTTTCCGGTTCGTGTTCATCCTATTTGTCTTGGTTTCGATTGGGGTTGGTCTTTACTATTGGCTTGGCCGCAGCAAGCCGGTCGCGGTGAATGTGAAACCGGTTGAAGTCGGCACCGTGGAAGATACGGTGGCCAATACCCGGGCCGGGACCATCCGGGCCTGTCGGCGCGCCGGTATCTCGCCACGGATGGGCGGGCAGATCGCACTCATGCCGGTGAAGGAGGGTGACCGTGTTGAGCCGGGACAGATATTGATGGAATTCTGGAATGACGACCTGAGCGCTCAGGTGAAGTTGGCGGAGAGTGAATCACGGTCGACCTACGCCAAGGCGGATCAGGCCTGCGTGCTGGCGCAGGTTGCGGAGCGGGAAGCGCGGCGCCTGGACCAACTGAAGAAACAAAAGCTGGCCGCGGAAGAGGCGGTGGACAAGGCGGATGGCGAGGCCCGCGCCCAGAAGGCGGGCTGTGCTGCGGCCAGAGCGGCGGTGCAGGTCAGTCAGGCCAAGCTCGATGTGGCGCTGGCGGCCCTGGATCAGACTCAGCTGAAGGCTCCCTTTGCCGGTATCGTGGCGGAGGTGAATGGTGAGGTGGGTGAGTTCGTCACCCCATCTCCAGTGGGTATACCCACCCCGCCGGCGGTGGATCTGATGGACATCAGCTGCGTCTATGTCTCGGCCCCCATCGACGAGGTTGACGCGCCGGGTATCCGCATCGATATGCCGTCGCGCATCGCCCTCGATGCCTTTTCCGAACGGGAGTTCAAAGGCCGGGTGCGGCGCATCGCCCCCTACGTGCTCGACCGGGAGAAACAGGCTCGCACGGTGGACGTGGAGGTCGATTTCGATGTGCCGGAAGATTGTGACTGCCTGCTGCCGGGCTACAGCGCCGATATCGAAATCATCCTCGATCAGCGCGAGGATGTGCTGCGGATTCCCACCGAGGCGATCCTGGAGGGCAACAAAGTCTTGCGCCTGACCCAGGACGGCATCCTCGAGGAACGGTTGATCGAGACAGGCTTGAGTAACTGGGCCTGGACCGAGGTTGTGAAAGGCCTGCAAGAAAAGGATCAGGTGGTGGTTTCGGTGGACCGGGAAGGCGTGGAGGATGGCGCCCTGGCGGTCATTGACAACAAGTCAAAATGATCGAGCTGGTCAACATACACCGGGATTTTCGGGTGGGCGATCAAACCGTCCATGCGCTGGACGACGTGACCCTGACCATTCAGGCCGGGGAATATGTCTCCATCATGGGGCCTTCCGGTTCCGGTAAATCCACCCTGCTGAACCTGCTCGGGTTGCTCGACCGGCCCACTGCAGGGACCTATCACCTGAATGGACAGGATGTCACCAGTCTCGATGACCTGCAGCAGGCCCGGGTGCGCAACCGGGAGATCGGTTTCGTTTTCCAGATGTTTCACCTGGTGCCCCGTTTGACTGCCGCAGAGAATATCGCCCTGCCCCTGTTACTCGCCGGGGTGCCTGCGGAACAACGTATTCCGAGGGTGGAAAAGGTGTTGGAGGAGCTGAATATCGCCGACCGTGGGCACCATAAGCCGGATCAGCTCTCCGGTGGGCAGCGGCAACGGGTGGCGATCGCCCGGGCCACCGTCACCGAGCCGGAGGTGCTGCTGGCGGACGAGCCCACCGGCAACCTGGATCATCGTTCCGGTCAGGACGTGGTCAGGATCCTGGAGGGGCTGAACAAGCGGGGCATCACCCTGATCATGGTGACTCACGACCCTGAAATGGGCCAGCGTGCGCGCCGTCAGCTGCATATGATGGACGGCCAGCTGGCAATCGATAATGGCTCTGCATAGCACGGACATCGCACGTTTTTCCTGGGGCGCATTGCGCGGCTATCCGGCGCGCACCCTGCTGATGTTGCTGGCCATGGCCATCGGTGTGGGGGCGGTGGTGATCCTCACCGCCCTGGGTGATGGGGCGCGCCGTTATGTGCTGGATGAGTTCGCCGGTCTGGGCACCAACCTGGTGATCATCTTTCCCGGGCGTTCCGAGACCACCGGCATTGATCCCAGTGCGATGATGGGCGAGACCACCCGCGATCTGACCCTGGACGATGCCAAGGCGCTGCTTAGGAGCGCCAGGGTGAAACGCATTGCACCGATCAACGTGGGTCAGGTGGAAGTCAGTCATGGCAGCCGCTCCCGCGAGGTCGTGGTGCTGGGTTCGAACGATGATCTGTTGGGTATCCGTCACTGGCAGATGGGGCAGGGCAAGTTTCTGCCGAAGATGGACATCGGCCGCGCCGCCTCATTGGTGGTGATCGGCAAGACCATCCGCGATGAGCTGTTTGGCGCCGAGCGGGCGCTGGGCGAATGGATCAGATTGGGGGACCGGCGCTTTCGGGTCATTGGGGTGATGGGCTCGGAGGGGCGCTCGATCGGCGTGGATGTGCAGGAGACGGTGATCATTCCGGTAGCCTCCGCCCAGCAGATGTTCAATACCTCCTCGCTGTTCAGGATTTTGGTGGAAGCCAAGAACCGGGAGGCCATCGAGCCGGTCAAGCAGATGGTGATCGATGTGTTGCAGAAGCGCCATCAGGGGGAGAAGGACGTCACGGTGGTGACCCAGGATGCGGTGCTGTCGACCTTTGATGACATCCTGGGCGCGCTGACCTATGCGGTGAGCGGCATTGCCGCCATCAGTCTGGCGGTGGCGGGCATCCTGATCATGAACGTGATGCTGGTGGCGATCTCCGAGCGGACTGCAGAGATCGGCCTGCTCAAGGCGCTGGGGGCGTCACGGGGCCAGATCCTGCGTCTGATCCTCGCGGAAGCCACCCTGCTCTCTGCCCTGGGAGGCCTCTGTGGGTTGGGCCTGGGGCAACTGGGTTGCTGGATCATCCGCCAGGCGTTTCCGGTGTTGCCGGCCTATGCGCCGACCTGGGTGATTGTTAGCGTATTTGCACTCGCCCTGTTCACCGGTCTGCTGTTCAGTCTGTTGCCGGCCCGCCATGCAGCCCGCCTGGACCCGGTGCTGGCTCTCTCAGGACGATAGCCCGCATTTCTCACAAGGCGGACCTGTATGTTAAGAAATGGTATGTTAAATCAATTGCTTGTTATGAAGAATCTATTGAAGAAATATTTAAATTCTGTCCTGTTCGGTTTTTCGCCCAATCTGGCTGCGCATTTTGCCCGATCCTCCTTAAACCATAGCTACGGCTATGCTTTTTCGGACGATCGAACAAACTGCTTTGCCAGCTTGACCGAAAATTCCGAACCCTTGTGAGAAGTGCGGGCTAGGCGATGCGCACCCGGGATTTTCTGCGTCTCACCGGCAGTTCGCTGATTGCCCATCGCATGCGCAGTTTTCTGACCACCCTGGGTATCGCGGTGGGCATTGCTGCGGTGGTGCTGCTGACCTCGATTGGCGAGGGGGTCCATCAATTCGTGCTGACCGAGTTCAGCCAGTTCGGCACCAACCTGGTGGGCATCAATCCGGGCAAGCAAACCACGGCGGGGGGCAGCATGGGCATGTTCGGCACCGAGCGGCTGCTCTCCATTGCCGATGCCGAGGCCCTGGAGCGGCTCTCATATACCCGGGCGGTGGTGCCGATGGTGGTGGGAAATGCCGAGGTGGAGGCGGGTAACCGGCGGCGCCGCACCACCGTCTACGGGGTTGGTCCGGAAATGCCCGAGGCCTTCAGTATGGGGGTCAAACTGGGCAGCTTCCTGCCGGATGACGATCCCACCGCACCACGCGCCTTCGCGGTGCTGGGCAGCAAGGTGCGCAAGGAGCTGTTTGGCGATCGCAATCCGCTGGGGCAGCGTATCACCATCGGTGGCAGCCGTTATCGGATTATCGGCGTCATGGAATCGAAAGGCACCTTTCTCGGTTTTGATCTGGATGATACGGTCTACATCCCCACCACCCGGGGCATGAGCCTGTTCAATACCGAGTCCCTGTTTGAGATCGATCTGATGTATGACGAGGGCATGCCGGTGGAGAAGGTCGTGGAGGGCATCAAGGAGATCCTGGTGGCGCGGCATGGCAAGGAGGATGTCACCATCACCACCCAGCAGCAGATGCTGGACATCCTGGGAGGGGTGCTGGATGTGCTGACCTTCGCGGTGGGCGCCATCGGCGGCATCTCTCTGCTGGTGGGCGCGATCGGCATCGTCACCATCATGACCATAGCCGTCAACGAAAGGATCAACGAGATTGGATTGTTGCGCGCCCTGGGCGCGCGCCGGTCCCAGGTTCTCAGACTGTTCCTGGGAGAAGCGGTGGTGCTGGCGGCTGCAGGGGGGGTGAGCGGCCTGTTGCTGGGGATTGGCCTTGCGCAACTACTGCATTTTGCCTTGCCCGCACTGCCTGTGCATATTTCCCTGTTCTATGTCGTTCTGGCAGAAGCGGTTGCGGTTTTGATCGGCTTGCTGGCCGGTGTGCTGCCCGCGAGGCGGGCGGCCGGTCTTGATCCGGTGGAGGCCTTGCGGGCGGAATAGCCGGTTGTTCTGTTTTTTTGCATGGTAGGGGGGGCGCCGACCATGGCTTCAATAAAGAAGGTCAAGGAATTTAGTTATGATCAGCCTGCCAGTTTTTAGAAGTCTGTCAAGGCAGTGCCTCTAACACCTCACGCACTCTTTCGAACTCAGATTCGATAGCCTCCAGCTGTTCATCGACAGACTTCAGGCGGTCTTCTCTTGCCTGCATCTCCATGTGATAACCGAGATTGGAGAGCCTGTCCGCCCCGACATTCGCGCTGGCGGACTTGATACTATGCGCCAGGCGCTGCAGCTCAGTTGTATTCTCTTCAATGATCGCACTGGGGAAGGAAGTAAGGATTGACTCTATGCTCTGAACGAAGGCTGGGATCAGTTCTACGAAGTCTTCATCGAGGGCCTCACGCATTGCATCGATCTGCGCCATGTTGATCGTGCCGTCACTGTTGGCTGGCAACTGTGCTGGGGTTGCTGGTGAGTCCGCACCAACATTGGCGGTCGGCGATTCCTCAGTGCCGAGCCAGCGCTGCAGTACAGACGCCAGGTCATTGCTGGAGAAGGGTTTGGCGATATAGGCGTCCATCCCAGCTTCCAGTCCCTTGCGCCGTTCTGCAGCCATGGCATTGGCGGTGAGCGCAATGATTGGGGTATATGCGCCAAGCATCTTCTCTTTTTCTCTAATCGCGCTGGTAGCGCTGTATCCATCCATCACCGGCATCTGGCAATCCATGAAGATGAGATCGTAGCCGCCCACAGCCCAGCGCTTCACGGCTTCTGCACCATTTACCGCGAGATCCACACTGACACCAAGTTTGTGCAGCATGGAGGTGGCGACCTTCTGGTTGGCGAGAATATCTTCAACCAGCAGGATCCGGCCGCTGAAGCTGATGTTATTCGTGGCGGATACAGTGGATTCCAGTACCTTATGACTGGTGAGTAGCTGGTGTTCACTGCCTTCAACACTGAGTCCGAGCACACCGGCTAATGTCTGACGCAGGGTTGCTGTGTGGATGGGTTTCGACAGATAGGCATCAAAGCCAGCCTGTCTGAATCGATCCATATC
Source organism: Pseudomonadota bacterium (assembly GCA_039714735.1). Classification (GTDB taxonomy): domain Bacteria; phylum Pseudomonadota; class Gammaproteobacteria; order Chromatiales; family Chromatiaceae; genus JASJBU01. Next base: position 14,263 of record JBDLIT010000018.1, on the reverse strand, counting down.
GCCCTTTTGGCCGACTGAACTGAGCAGAACCAATGGCGCAGCCGAGATAGCGGGTTCCTGGCGGATCGCTCTGCCCAACTGTTCGCCATCCATCTCCGGCATACAAAAGTTGGTGATGATGAGCTCGAAAGGTTCCTGTGCCGCAGCCTCTTTCAGTTTATTCAATGCGAGTATCGGGCTGGCTACCAGGGTTGTCCGCATACCGAAGCTGCTCAGCTGTTCCTGCAGTACGTGGCGGTTGACTGGATTGTCGTTCACCACCAGAACCTTCACCGCAGTTAGATCGGCCTGGGGAATCGGCGTCGGTACTCGCGCCTTGGGTAGGGTCAGTTCAAGCCAGAAGGTGGAGCCAGAGCCGACAGTGCTGTCCACGCCGATCTGTCCTCCCATCAGTTCCACCAGCTGCTTGGAGATGGCAAGCCCAAGCCCGGTGCCGCCATATTTACGGGTTGTGGAGGTATCGGCCTGGGAGAATGAGGCGAAGAGATTTTTCTTTGCCTCCTCGGAGATGCCGATACCGGTATCCTGCACAGCGATGCGGACCCTGGCCTGCTTGTCGTCCTGATCCAGAACCTGCACCTGTACCAATACATGTCCTTGCTGGGTGAACTTGATGGCATTGCCGGTCAGATTGAGCAGAATCTGCCGTATCCGGCCGGCATCGGCCACTAGATAGCGCGGGCAGCCTGAGCAGTATTGGAAGACTAATTCAATACCTTTTTGCCCCGCCTTGCCGGCCAGTAGGCGGGTGACCTCATGCGCCGCGTGTTCCAGGTCAAATTCGATAGGCTCCAGTTCCAGCTTGCCGGCCTCCACCTTGGAGAAATCGAGGATGTCATTGATGATGGTGAGCAGTGCGTTGCCCGACTGCTGGATCACTTCGACATATTCGCTCTGATCGGTGTTGAGGGGTGTATCCTGCAACAATTCCGACATGCCGAGTATGCCGTTCATGGGGGTGCGGATCTCATGGCTCATGGTGGCCAGAAAAGCGCTCTTCGCCTTGGAGGCTGCTTCGGCCCCTTCCTTCGCGTCTTCCAGCGCCAGATTGGTATAGCGCAGGCAGATGCCCATGCTGAAGACATCCGCCATGCGTTTCAGGTAGTCAATCTCGGCCGCATCTTGTGGGTGGCCATGTGGCAGATAGAAGACAATCACCCCAAGCACCTCACTGCCGGAGGTCAGGATTGGAACATTGTAGTGGCCATGGGGTTGCATGCTGTCAAACCGCACGTCGTGACGGTCATCGATGCAGGCGGCGTATTGCACCTCTTTATGTTGCGCCGCACGGCCACAGAGACAGTGGCCGAAGGGCACCTGTACACAGAGTTTATGCAGGGTGGGAGACAGATTGTGTTTCGCCATCAGCAACAGTTGCTCTTGCGCCGATTCCGGGTCTTTCAGAAAGACCCCGCCCATGGGCAGCAGGGCCAGCCAGGGTACCGAACCAATCATGAGTTCCAATGCTTGCTGCAGATATTCCCGCAGGGGACTGGGTTGCAGAGAGAGCTGCAGGACCTGGCTCAGCGCCTTCTCCTCAGCCGCAATTCTGGCCATGGCATCGCGCTTTTCATAGATATCGCTGACATCATTGAAGGTCACCACGGCGCCGACGGTGGCCCCATCCTTGTTTATCGGGGTGCTGGTGTAAACAATGGGGATGGTGCTGCCGTCCGACCGCCACAAGACTTCGTCTTCTATCGAATGAACACGATCCTCCTTGAATGCGGCGGACATCGGGCACTCCTTAGAGGGGTAGTCACTACCGTCCGGCCAGCTGTGATGAATGATGTCATGAAGGTTGCGGCCGATCAGTTCGGCCGGTATGTAACCCAGCATGCGGGCTGCTGCCGGATTGATAAAGTTGGCTACCCCGTTGGTGTCGATACCAAAGATGCCTTCTCCCGCGGAATTCAACAACAGCCGGGCCCGCTCCTCTGCCATAACTAAATCTTGTGTGCGTTCCTCAACCTTGAGCTCCAATGATTCATTGAGCTCTCTGAGTTCATCGGCCTGGTGTTCCACCTGGTCACGGTGCTGTTTCAACTGGTTCAGAAGGTTCCGAAATGAACTGGCCAGGCGGGAAATCTCATCGCTTCCACTGACGCTGATCTCGATATCCCTATCACCGGCCGCCAGCCGGTCGGTTTCGTTGGTCAGCCTGAGAATAGGGCGGGTGAAATGCCGCAGCAGTATACTGCCCATCAAAAGCATGGCGATAATGACCGTCACACTCAGGATTAAGATGCCTTTCCTTAGCTGATATACATTCTGTAGCACAACCGAACGCTCCGCCAACAGGACCAAGCCAAGAAAACGTCCGGTATCCTTATCGTCGAGAGGGATCTTTTTAAGCAGATAGATTTTATTCTGGTCAAGGTCATGGAAGACCTCTCGACTTTCCGTTACCAGTGCGTTCCAAACGGCAGGGGCCTCGGTTAGAAATCCATCAGTAGGTTCGAATTCGTGAAGCCACTCAAGATTCTTATCCGGATGGTGGAGGCGATCACTCTTTGCATTGGTCAGGATCAATTGGAAGGGATCAGGCATCATCAAGCCTTCCAGCAACTCAGTGGCGTCTAAATTGAGCACAATCAATCCATCAGGTTGAGCCGGTAGAGGGAGGTCATGCCGGACATGATCTGTTTGCCGCAGGAATTTCCGGCTATTTTTCATGCCATCATTGGATTCTGTGTGGTCCTGGTGTTGGTGAGGAGGAGCAAGATGGATTGGAGCGACGAAACGTAAGGTTGGCCGGATTGGTTGTTCTATCTGTCCCTGTTCATGATTCAAGTTGAGGTCGGAGACATAGGTCTCACCTGGTTTCAATTTTCTGCCTTCGATGACATAGTTACGTCCATTTTTGTCCTGCAGCTGTTCAGACGGTATTTCAATCAGCATCCCTCCGAGATCTCCGGCAGCTTCCAAACAGGCTAACTCTATGCCGCTGATGGCATCAATCAAGCGTAGTTGAAAATAGGGATTGCTCTTCAATACTCCTGAGAATTCATGCAGCAGGTGAAGTCGGGCTTCGGCCACGCTATCTTGAGGGGCATTATCATGCCATGCCTGTAAAAGACGATTGGCGAATTTCGAATGCGAAAGCTGAATGACCTGCTTCCGGCCGGTAGCGATGACCCCAACGAGCTTTTCGTCAATCCGTTGTAGATCGGCCGCCATGCTGCGAGTGCTGGTGTCGATGACGATCTTTTCGGCATGATGGAAAGTAAGCCATTCGGCAACCCCGATGGCTACAGTCATCAGCACTACGGCAAACAACGTGAGTTTTGTGGTAATGGAATTTAAAACAAACATTTATAACTTTGTTTACAGGTAATCCAATCAGTCGAAGTCGGTATTAGTGGTTCTGATTTTTTAAGACTCTGGCTTGTTAGCGGCCGTTCTCGGATGATCCTGAACGCCACATCTATCCGCTCAGTATCAACTCGTTAACAGTAGAATGGAGCGGTCAACTGAGGAATCTAGGATTAAGTCGGCAGGGCTGTTATTTCTCAGCCTGCGACTGCTGGACTAGATGACCGCTATGTCAATCGAACTGAAGGTTTGTGCCGAGTGGTTTAGACATAGACGCTGTAGAGTGATTTGCAGGTTTCAATGATGCGGTTTGGCGTGCCGCTTTGGAGTATTTTGATCCGGCCCTCTGGCTGCCCAATTTTTTCGAGGAGCAGGTTTGTGACCAGCTTGGCGGAAACATTGGTTTTCTCCATGTAGACGCTCAGATGATCCGTTTTGACCCAGTCACCAATCAAGAGCAGGTTGTCGATGGGTGACTGAATAGCGGGACGCAGGGCCTCAAATCCCACTCTTTGAGGTGAATAGGTGTGCCATTTGTTGACGTAGAAGTCACTGGGCTCCGGAAGATCCGGCATCAGGATTTTTAACTCTTCATGTACCCGCGAGACGATCTCTTCATCATCCAGCCCCCAGACACTATTACTATCGGCGATCTGTGTTTCAATCACTACGATATTGTCATCCACATGCTCGGGCTGATATTCCTTGACGTATGGATCAGAGATCCTCTCTCCACCAATGACGCCATCTGCCGCCCAATTGAGGGTGAAACCCAGATATTTGAAGCCTGATGGCATGAAGTCCCAGTGTTCGGGAAAACGCCTTTTCCAGGCATCGCTGTTTGCATACCAGAGGTTGACCACGATCACCCCGGTCGATTCGAGCTGCATGATATTGTCAAAATAGCTGTCACCCGTCAGATTCGAGCTGGAGACTATCTGCCGTGCTCCGTGTGTATCCATGGCGAGAATGTAATAATCGGCGGTGTAGGTCTGGACAGGCTTGCTGGAGAGGGCATTGATCTGGCTGGCTGCTGCGCCACAGATTGGACAGGCCTGGGGTTTCGATTCACCGGCGAAGACCTCTCCGCAGGCCTTGCATTTCCATGTGTGTGTCTGCTTGCCATCGACAATATCGCCGGCCGACACGCTGTCGATCTTTCCGTTGTTGGTATTCAGTTTGACGACCGGTGTCTCATAGAGAATCGTTCCTCCACGCTGCGTAATATAATTTTCCAGCATCGCAACGTAGGTTTCTCCCACTGGATGGGGGAAGAGGTCGATCTGCATGTCCTCGTACGAGCCAAACAGCAGTTGCATCATGGTAAGAATGGACAGGGCGGAGGCATCGTTGATCTGGTCAAACATGGCCATCTCGGCGAACGGCCCCATGATTCGGTAGATCACTTTCTCCTGCATGCCGACCGAGCGCGCCCAGTCCGGGAAGGAGATCGTATCGAGATAGTAGCGCTGCTTCTCGTCACTGAAGTCGAAGGACATCATCCTCAGCAGATAGTGCGCGATGCCAATCGATTCACCGCTCATCTCTTCCATGGCGCCTATCATGTCCAGATAGCGTTGCAGGTCACCTAGGTAGCCAGGCCAGTTCGGTGGTGGCTGCAGCATGGTGGCGGCCGTCTGATCCCGGTCGAGAAAATGATAAAAAGAGATTCTCTCGTTGGGAAACTGAAACAGGCTGAAGGCATGTCTGCCCATGAATTCACGCAGGTTGTTGTAACAACCCCAGACCCCATGAATACCCACGTCTCGGGAGAAGCCCTGCCAGGCGGGGTCGTCTTTAGGCGGTACACCGAATTCAGTCTCCCGCCAGCTCTTCAGCTTGCCCCCAGGCATGCCGGATTTTTCGATCAGAGTCACCTCAAAACCCCGGTCAAGCAGCTCACATGCCGCATGCAGGCCGCCGAAACCACCACCGAGGATCAAGACCGATTTTCCGTTGGACGGAAGAGAGACACGGTTTTCCGGCACCTGTGGGTAGTCTTCCAGCAAACTGCCCTGATAAGTGCAGCCCGGGATGCCCAGCGTGGTGAGGCCTATGCCGCTGAGGGTTGCACCGCCTTTTAAAAACTGACGGCGGGTCAATCCCGTGACCTGACGGGAATTATCTTTCTTTTCGGATGACATGGTTTACTCCGCTATGCCCCATTTGTTGTGTTCTCCATTCATCGGAAAAGCCGTCACTGAGACTTCTGCTTTACCCTTCTAAAGTCCTGCACGATCTTCCTGGCAACCGGTCGGATCAGCAGAGGATGAATTCGATAAAGCCACCAGAGCAAGCGTGCATAAAACGGAAATATGATAATTCCCCGGTTATTCTCGACACCCCGCAAGATGGCTTGCGCCGCTTGATCCGCGCTCATCATGCTGAAGGGAATTTGTTGCAGGATATCCTCTTTCTTCGCATGCAGAAGCGTGGCGGAATCAAAAAAGTCCGTTTGCACAAATCCTGGACAGGCAACGCTGATCTTCACACCGGAATCCGCCGCCTCTTCCCGCAGTGACAGGGACATGCCGACGATAGCGGATTTTGTGGTGGCATAGGGGGTCGCAGTCGGATAACCGATCAGACCGGCCAGGGATGAAACATTGATGATGTGCCCACTGCCCTGCTGCAACATGAATGAATAGGCTATGGAGGCGCCGTAGATGACCCCGAGCAGATTGATGTCCATGATGCGCCGCCACTGCGCAATATCGATATCGTGCATCTCACCGGCGATACCGATTCCGGCATTGTTGAAGAGATAATCGATACGGCCAAATTCAGCGGCTACCTCATTCAAGACCGCTTGCACGTCTGCCGCCTGGGTCACATCCAGCAAGACCGCTTTGGCCTGCCCCCCGGATTCAATAATGGCTCGGGCGGTTTTTTCCGCACCCTCGATATCGATGTCCGTCACGATCACTGTCGCCTGGTTGGCGCCCAGGGTTCTGCACAGGCTGCTGCCGATCCCTGATGCCCCGCCAGTGATTACAGCAACCCTGTCCTGGTAATTTCTCATGCGAGCATCCTGAGTTGATCAGAGTTAGTTCAAAGTCTTGGCCAAGCGTTTGGCAAGCGTCACGACCGTCAGGATCGGCGGCAGCCTGCTCCTGTCATTGAACTCCTGGGCGGGCAGCACACTCGCATCGCAGACAAACAAATTGTCGATCCCGGTCTGAAGGTCCTTGTCCACCACGGTGCCGATCGCCGCCGTGCCGCCGGGATGGGCCCCCTGAATTTTGCTTTCAAACAGGGAGCCGGGTTTGGCCCCCGCCTTGATCAGGATCTCCCGCGCAATGCTGGCGCCGTGGTCGAGGCGTTTCTGATCTCTGTCCGAAACAGGCTTGGAGCAACGTCCATCCGCATAGACCTGACCGTTTGCCTCGTCGGTGATCTTGGTCATCATCCCGATCATCTGTTTAGAGCTGCGCATGGCTTTGATCGGGCTCATCTCCTGCAAGCGCGTCATACGGTTGTGATTCATGTATGGGCTCAAGAGAAAACCATCGTCGCTGAACCATTCGAGATCCACCATGGCCATGTTCGGTTCCTTGCTCTGGTTTAGACCGGTCTCCTCCGTGGTGCCGTAGGTGTTGCGAAAAAAGTCGAGAAAGAAACCGCCCCCCGCCTCTTTGATGCCCGACTCCTGCAGGATCACCGGTGTGGCCATGCCGCCGGCGGCCAGGATGACGCTATCTCCCTCAATCTCCATGAGTCCCTGCGGGCCTTTGGCGACAATCCCGGTGACTCTGCCATGTTGACTCTTCACCCTCAGGACTTTGGTGTTGTACAGTAGATCCGCGCCTTGCTGCTCGGCCTCCCGCAGCCAGACGCGGGTGTCCCATTTTGCATCATATTTGCAGCCGTAGAGGCACTTATGGCATTTCGTGCATCTCGACTGGTTGAGGTATTTCGGCATGGGCTTGAACTCATAACCCAGATCACCGGCCGCCTCGTTTATCCGGCGTGAACCTTTTGAGAACAGTCGCCTGCCCAATGGCTGCAGTCCTATCTCCTGTTCCGTTTCGGCAAACTCCTGGCTCAGGTCTATCTCCATCTCCCGCAGTTCCTGCTCCATGCAGCGGGCGCCATTGCCCATTGAGATCACGCTGGTCCCACCCGCGGTGATGGCGCGCCACATGATCGAGCCCTCCAGGGTTTTCGGGGGCATCAGGGGTATCTTGCGCATCGCCTTCGGGAGAAAGTCGGGAAGGCGCTTGAAGTCATAGAAATACCGGCAATCGAGCATCTCGCCGACCTTGGGCGTCGGCTCTCCCCACTCAACACACAGGATGTCTTTGTCTGTCTTTGCCAGTTCACGCACCAGGGTTCCCCCTCCGGCACCTGAACCGACGACGATGTAATCATATCTGGGTTTAAGTTTGTTCATTTGAGATCTTCCTGAGCTCTTCTATTGATACAGTCACTGAATGGCCGATACGCCCGACTGGGGATGCCGGCAGCAAGGCAAGGATTGTTCCATTCAATCCTATTGCATTTCCTCCATCCCTGGAGGTCAGATGCTGTCGTCAAGCCTACAAGGATGTATTTACGGCGTTCATCAGTTGGGCGTGTCAGCTATCGCGTTCTCCTAAGTACATCACGTATACAATCTCGCGAAATAGGCCGTCTGTTCCTGGATGAGTGTGTCGAAGTCGTCGGTATCGGCGGAGATCTGATCCTCCGTTTCCAGCGAGATTTCACCGTCTTGCATGAACTCCCGGCCAGCCTGACGTATCCTGTCGAGAATCCCAAGTAGCCGTGAATAGCGTGGGTTCTTCTCGGTTAGCACGGAATAGTCGCGGGACATGGGCAGCAGGATGTTGCCGCCGGGCTCGAGCCAGAAGACTCGCTGGTAATTGAGCATCACTTCCTTGAATAGGTTGAAATTGAACACCCCCGGGTAGGCGCAGACGCCGATCACGGCACTGGGTTTCGACGCGAATGGCCCCTTGTGGGTGGGATAGCCTGCATTCTCCGTGTAGAAGGGTTCAACTGTGCACAATAACCGTTCCAGGAAGCGTATGAAGTAAGAGGAGACCGAGTTGAAATGCAGGGGAGAAGCCAGCAGGATGCGGTCCGCCTGAATCCATTTTTCGATAAATTCCGTGCCCTGATCATCGGTGTGCTTCAGACATGTTCTATCGGTTTTAAAGAAACAGGCGAGTTCGCCGTCGCAGGTGGCCAGGTCTGATTTGGCGACATGGATGATCTCGCTGTTCGCTCCCAGTTCGTGACATCCCTGCAGAAAATGATTGATCACCAGACTGGTAATGCCTCTATCCGCACGGGGGCTGCCGTTGATGACAAGAATTCGTTCACTCATGACTATTGTCCGGATGAAATCCACGAATCCTCACGTGGCATGTCGGCAAATGTTACGGGCTGTTCCTCGCGTTGCGATTTGGATTGATTGTTGAGCTTGAGAAAATAGCCATCGAATTCGGAGTGCAGTCTTTCCAGATCATCCGTGTCCCTGGAGATGCTGTCTTCCGTCTCCATGGCGATTTCATTGTGGGTCATGAACTCCCGGCCGGCCTGGGCGATGGAGCCCATCACCTCCTGCAATGCCGCATAGCGCGGATTGGTTTCGTTCAGTACGGTCAGATCCCGCGACATGGGCACCAACAGAGCGCCGCCGGGTTCAAGCCAAAAGACCTTCTGATAGTTCAACATCACCTCTTTGAAGAGGTTGAAGTTGGAGATGCCCGGGTAGGCGCAGACCCCGATTACTGCGCTCGGCTTCGAATCGTATGGCCCCTTATGGGTTGGATAACCGTCGTTCTCCGTATACAGCGGATCCGACAGGCATATCAGGCGCTCGAGGAAACGCATCAGGTGGGCGGTAACGGTATTGAAGTGCAGGGGAGAGGCCAGCACGATACGGTCGGCCTTCGCCCACTTCTCGGCAAACTCGGCGCCCTGGTCACGCTTGTGTACCCGGCAGACAGGGTTGTCCGTCTTGAAAAAGCAGGACAGCTCACCGGCGCAGAAGCGCAGCTCGGAGCGGGCCACCTCGATGATTTCGCTGGTTGCTCCGGCTTCATGACAACCCTTCAGAAATTGATTTACGACGATGCCGGTCGTGCCTCGTTGCGCCCGCGGGCTGCCGTTCACCACCAGGATGTGTTCACTCATAAGTTTCCTCCTGTCCCTGAATCTGAATCTCTCCGGCCGCCAGGCTCACCACGAAATCGTCGCCATGGTTTTCGAGCAGTGCGCTCAGCAGCTGCTCCTTGCTGTCCAGTTGTGCGGAAAAAACCAGCCAGGTCGTATCGACGATCCGGTCATAGCGGGGCACCCTGCGTTCGAGCCCATTGGCTTTCTTGCCGGCCTCGATCAGGGTCCAGACCCGGGTGGCGGCGATGTCGAAGGATTCGCCGGTCTGTCGTTGCAATTCGAGGGCCAGACGATAACCGTCATCACCCAGCAGACCGTTCCAGGTCTCGGTGTCGCGATTCTCCACCGCCTCGATATCGATGCCGACCGGCTGCCGGCCGATGGCGGCAGCGGAGGCGCCATGGCTGTCGGTCAGTGAGATGTCCAAATCGGGAAGGTCTCCATCCATTCTATTGAACACCAGTAGTGGCTTACCGGTCTGCTCATGTCGAATGCCTATCTCGGTTGGCGTCAGCTCGGTTTTTAGAGTGTCTCTGAAAAAGCTGATGGCGGATTTTCGGGTTGCCAGCATGTTGGTCAGGACTGTTGCAGCACGCGAGTCGGTAACCCCCGAGAGTAAGGTCTCACGCTCCGCTGCGGGCAAAAGCTTCAGGGCCGCCTCCTGCAATAGTTCTGTGTCATGCGCCATGGCGAGAGAGAGGGGAGAGCCCGTAATCACACTACGTAAACTCTCTTCAATCCGGTCCATGGCGAGGCTTTTTGTTTTACGCTCGCCCTGCAGGTCGACTTGAGTGGAGGTGGCTTTCACCACCAGTCCCTGCATCCATTCGACCGGGCTGCCGGCCTGGTCGAACAACAGGATATCCGCCTTCAGTTCATCCCGGCCGCGGTTCACGCCTCTGGCCCAGCAGAGCAGTTTCTCCCCCTCCTGCAGGGGGCGGAAAAAGCGCTCTTCCTCGATCGATTCCGGCAGATAACCCGGCGGCGCCATGAGGGCGGCGGCCTGTAGCATGGAGTCGCGAATCGCGGGGGAGGGGGTCCGGGTCTGTTGCTCGAAATCATCATCGTAGTAGCGCGCCTGTACCGGCACGGTGAGCTCGGTCAGGGTCTCCTCGTCCTCCCGAATAGCGAGAATCTTACTGATACGGCGCAGGAATCTGCCCTGGAACAGCGGCACAGGGGCAAAATCTTCCGGGCTCTTTGCGTAGGGCTCCGCAGGCAGGACCGGGAGCATCGGCAGGGTCTGCGGATCGGGTTGCGGCAAACCAAACACACAGCGTATCTCGAAATGGTCAGTGGCGAAGCCATCACTGTCCGAACTCATCCGCACCTGCACGTGGGTGACGCCGTCGACGGTCGGTTCACACAAGGCCTGAATCCGCACCACCGTTCCCGTCTCCTCGGGAATGATCATGGGTTTGTTAAGAGTGACCTGCCGGATAACTGGCACTTCCATGCTGCCGATACAAGCCATGGCGGCCTGGCTCATGGCCTCCAATCCCATCACGGTAGGCATCAGGGGGGTGCCGGCAAACACATGCTCCAGTACATAGCGATCCTTCGCGTGACTCAGGCTGGCTTCGGCTACCAGTTCCACTGTTGGCACAAAACGGCGCACATTTTCCAGGAAGCGCCATGCCGGCAGCTTGAGGGTCGGCATCAGGCGTCGCTCCACATCGGGATTCAGGCGGCCGGTGCAGACATAGGTGGTACAGGGTTGTTGCTGGCTGACCAGATTGAGATAGGCCTCGATACCCTGGGCAACGGAGACGGGGGTGACGCCGACGTTCTGCAGCATCTTCAGCGAACCGGACTTGGCGCCGATGCCGATCTCTTGCCAAACGCTGTAACCCAGGGAGAAGCCGTGCAGTCGGGGATGGCTGCGCGCAACGGCCAGGGTGGCGGCGTCCAGCCAGGCGTTGGCGAAGGTGTAGTCCGCTTGACGGAACATGCCGGTTCTGCCCAGCACCGAGGAGATGACATGCAATGCCTTGAGGCGCTTGGGCGGAACCACGGCAAGCAGGTTGAAGAGGCCGGTCGCCTTCACTCGAATGCATTGCAGATAGTTTTCCAGCTCCATCTCCCTGAACTCTGAGAAGCGGGAGATACCGGCCCCGTGCAGGATGGCGCTGACCCTGCCCAGCTTGCGTTCGATCTGACGCACCGCGTCCTGCACCTCGCCGTGGCGGGTGATGTCTACCTGTAGATAGAGATGGCGTATACCCTTGCCATGCAGACGTTTGAGGTTGCTGGCCAGCTCGCTCTCGTTATCATCGTCCGCTGGCAGGGGGGAAGAGCCCAACAACCCGAGCTTGACGCCGGCCTTCTGCGCCAGGGCGAAGGCCATTTCGAAGGTAATGCCTTTGCCGCCGCCTGAGACGAGCAGGGTGTCCAGCCCACCGAGTCTTGGCGCCTTCTGTTTAGAAGCGGCGAGTTGCACGGTCGTGGGGGAGAGTCGCTCACCTGTTTCGCTATAGTGATACTCGATACGCTCCCCGAGATGGCGAAGCTCCGTCAACGCGCATTCGGCAACCTCGGCAGGCTCCCAGCCGACGGGCAGGCTGAGCCATTTCCAGTTGAAGCCGGGCTTTTCAAATTCGAGAGAGATCGTTTTCAGGAAACCTGCGGCGCCGTCCAGGTCAGCGCCCGGATCGGACTCGCCTGAGGGCCGGATAACGAGAAAACGGAACTCCTCGCGTTCTTCCACCAGGGGTAACAGTTTCTGCATCAATTGGAACAGGGCGGTGGCAAACCCTTCCAGCCGCACCTTGAATTGGCTCGGTTGGAGGTCAAAAAAGGCCTGCTGCTGTTCTTGCAGGATCAGCGCCACACCGGCAAGGTTGCCGTCCAACGGCTCGCTGATGGCCTGATTGAGCGTGAGTTGCTTGGTATTCACCGAGTTCGCCGCCAGGGCCTCCAACAGGGCCTGGCTGCGGGGAGAGGGTGCTTCCTGGTCGATGACGAGCATCACGCCATCGCCCGCCAGACCGATCTGTTCCTCCATCCCGATGGGGGCCGGCAAAGGTTCGATGCCGAAGGATTTCACCCAGTCGTTAGTCAGGCTGTCATCCATGGAGATGCGTTGTCCTTCGAACTCCGAGACACTGTTCACCAGATATTCGATGGAGGCGTTGGCAACCACGCCGAGGTCGAACGGCAGCTCACGGCCCATCTTCTTGCTCAGCATCAGGGCCAGCTCGCCGGCCTTGATGGAGTCCAGGTTGAGGTCGTCACGCAGCTTCTTGTCCGGGGTGACAAACTCCCGGGGGTAGCCGGTGCGTTCTGCGATCCAGTCGATCACGAAGTCGATCATCGATTCATCCGTTGCCTCGGCCTGCTGCTCAGGAACGACTTCAGCGACGACGGGCTCGGGAGATTCGGGCTTCTTCTCTACCGCCGGGTTTGGCGTGGTGAGGGACCAGCTTCGGTAGTCCAGCTCGATCATCTGCCTGAGGAACTCACTGCGCTGGGTCAGGTAACTGGCGAAAGCGGATTCGGAGGCGCTCTCGGGGGTCAACTCTCCGGACAAACCGCCCGTCGATAGGGACAATGGCTTTTCCAGTGGCTTGACCGGACGTTCGCAGGGATTGACGATCAATTGTGGAGCATAATGGTAGGGGTCGAATTCCCGGTGGAAACGGCCATCGAACAGGCGCTTGGTGCGCACCGGAAAGCCCAAAACAAAGGTCCTGGCCAGGAGGCGGTTCAGCAGCTGGAAGCCATCCTCCTGGGCAAGATCGGTGGCATAGACCTCGAGTTTATCTGCGCCCAGGGTATCCCGCGCCAGACCGGACAGGATCTGCCCGGGACCGATCTCGACCCAGAGATCCGGTTGCTCTGCAGCAATCTCCTGGATCACGTCGACGAAACGCACCGGCCGGACGATCTGTTGGGTAAGCAGTGCCCGCAGATCGGTGTCGGCGGTTAACCGGCTGGCGGTGGAGGTCGAATAGACGGCCGCACGATTCAGCTCGGCCATCGGGATCTGCTCAAGTCCCTCCCGCAGGGTCCCCGCGGCGGATGCCACAGCTTCTGAGTGAAAGGCGTGGGAAACCGGTAGTCTGCGCGCCCAGATATCCTGTTTGGCGCAAATCCCCAGGACGCGTTCGATCTCAGCGCTGGGACCGGAAACCACGTTTTGCTGGGTGGCGTTGTAGTTGGAGATCACCAGTTTGAGGTCGTGCTGTGCCAGCAGGCCCTGCAGGGATTCGGCATCTGTGCCGATCGCCGCCATGCCACCGGCGCCCTTGCCGGCAACCTGGCTCATCGCCTGGGCCCGTACTACGGCCAGCTGAAAGGCATCCTCGGGCTGCAGCGCACCGCCGGCTGCAAGGGCGCCGATCTCGCCCAGGCTGTGTCCGGTGGCGTAACTCGGTTCCAGGCCCAGGTGCTCGAGCAGCCGCAAGATGATCATCGAGGTGGCAACGATGGCGGGTTGCTGCAACAGGGTGTCGCGCAACGCCTCCTCCCACTGCCGCCGGGTTTCAGTATCGGCCCCCAGCAGGTCCCGAAACAGCCGATTGCGTAACGGTTCACCGGTTAAGCGAGCCATCCGTTGGTCAAAATCCTGCTGCATCTCCCGGGTAAAGTCGAAGCGTTTCAGCAGCTGTTCAGCCATGTTGAGCCGCTGGCTGCCCTGTCCTGGGAAGAGGGCGGCCAGTTTGGGATTGTCCCTGGCCTCGGCGGTATTTAGTCCCTCCTGAGGGGTGTGGATCTCATCGAGGGTGAGCCCTTCAGACAGCCGGTTGATCAGTCTGTGCAGTTGATCAGCGAGCTGCCATGGGGTCTCGCTGATGAGCGCCGCGCGAAACTTGCCGTTGTGCCC
>JBDLIT010000017.1:0-44960 GCA_039714735.1 Pseudomonadota bacterium | reverse complement strand
TCAGTCCGGGCCTTTACTATTTCACCGTAACGGCATACGACTATGATGGTCTGGAAAGCGGTTTTTCAGAAGTCGTCAGCAAAGAAATACTTTAATACCCCATTCCGAACAGAGAACATGATTGATGATGGGCTTCTGGATTACGCATCCATGCTAGATGGAGCAAGCAGTGTCAACATTACTTTCAATCCAGATGGCACGACAACCATCACTCAAACCCCGACCCCCTGATCTACATCAGCTCTTATTATCAAAGAAAAATCCCCGCTCAGCTTTGCGGGGATTTTCTTAAAAAGCAGGAAACCTTACGTGAATATGCTCAACCAGCAATATCGTAAGGATCGTTACCAGAAGGATCGGGCCATGACGGGTCTTCAGGCCAAGCGAAGGTAACGTGCATAAATGAATACATCTCGACTCTCCTGCATTTTCTAATCTTGGATACCGACATCACAACGGGAACAGCTGAGAAATCATAATCCGCATGATCTATCAGTCCAGATCCCGGTGAGATTATCAATTTCTGCTAAGGACCACAGATTGCTTTCTGCGAAATCCTTTGACTACCGTGCATGCTAAAGTAGAAATGTTACTGAAATATTTCACAAGAGGGGTGAAATGTTTCAAATTATTTCAATAAGAAATGAGCATGAACGATTCAGCGATGCATCATCTGGTTTCAGGACAACCTCTGCGCGCACGCTGGCGCCGGAATGGAATCTGGTACTGATGTGTCGTTCTGCTTGACCCAACGCCGCTGTACAGGTTAATCAAAAGCTCTCTGTTGTTTGCGCGTGAATAGTGATAAACAATCACTATCCGAACAAACCATAGGCCAATACCATGCCCCAGGACTCGTTAAACGATCTCAACCAACGCCTCAAAGCCTTTGCTCAGGCACGCGATTGGGAGCAGTTCCACAGCCCGAAAAACCTCTCCATGGCATTGATTGCAGAGTGTGCCGAACTGGTCGAGCATTTTCAGTGGCTAACCCAGGAGCAGAGCATGAATCTCCCTGCCGAGAAGCTGGAAGAGGTCTCTTTGGAAATGGCTGATATCCTGATCTTCCTGATCCGCTGCGCAGAACGGCTCGACATCGATCTGATCGATGCCGCCTATCGCAAGCTGGCCATCAATGAATCACGTTATCCTGCGGAAAAAGTCTATGGCGATGCCCGCCGCGCTTCCGAATATGATTGACCGGATGTGATTTGATCTTATCCGCAAAGGTGCAATCGACGCTGTATCTCCGTCAACCCCAGACTACGCAATTTTTCGATATTTCGTTGCGGGATCAGTTCAGGATTCGGGTAGCTCGATAGCGCCCTTTCCAGCGACGCCTCCCGAATCAGGTGAAACATGGGGAAGGGCGAGCGGTTGGTGTAATTGGCGGGATCATTCTGAGCAACGCCCTCAAAACAGTAATCGGGATGAAAACTCGCAAGCTGCAAAATCCCCTCCAGCCCCACCTCCAGAACCGCCTCCTCTGCTGAGTAGAGTAGCGACAGATAAGACTCGAATGACGCCAAACCCTGCGGCACGACCAGCAGGCTGGTTTCGACTTCTGCTTCAGGCAGACTGAGCATGCCTTCCATCTCAAGCAGCAAAGCTCGATAGATCGCCTCAGGCTCCGACTCTTCACAAACCACATAGCGAATTCGGCCCTGACTCAAGGGTTCAGCCGCAAAGGGGCAGAGGTTCAGCTCCACCACCACTGTACGCACCCACTGCTCTGTTATCTTTGTGTAATTCGGCTCTTGCATCTGATTATTCCAATACCTCCAGTTGCAGTCCTATCGACAAATGACCTTCAGCATCATGCAGAAGATTCTGGCCAAAATAAACCTTATTGCCCCGGCGCCGGTAACTGGACAGGGTCTTCAGCGGCTCTGCGCCTCTTTCCGCCGTCACCGGATTGACGGTCGTAATGGCGCAGCGGGAACAGGGCTTCACAACCCGCAAGCTGAGCATGCCGGCCTTCACCCTAGACCAATCATCCTCAGCATAAGGCTGGCAACCCGCCACCACCAGGTTGGGGCGAAACCGGCTCATCGTCACAGGTTCCGGTAGCCGACGGTTGAGATCCTCCAGAGAAGCCTCGGATATCAACAGCAGAGGGAATCCATCAGAAAATGCGGTCCGGTCCTCTAGCCCGGCATACGCCTGATCGACCCTTCTGAAATGGGCATACGGCATGTAGACCAATCTGCATGGTCGCCCCAGAAAGCCGGTTAACCAGGCCTCTGCCTCAGCACCACAATACCAGGCATCGCAGCTTTCATCCCAGACTTTTACCCTTACCTGTTCACCTCCGGATGGGCGCAGAGGAAGTGACAGATGGGTTTGCCCTGCAACCTGGAGCACCAGCTTATCATTCAGAATCCGCTGCTGAATCAACGCCATTCGTGGCAGCTGTCGCTGACTCAGGAACCGCCCCTCAGCGTCCACCACCATCCAGCGCCGGTCAAAAGCCAGGCCACAACGGTCAACGACAGACTCCTGTAGCGGAATCCCCGCCAGCGATTTCACCGGGTAGATGAACAACCCGGAGATTATGAAATTACCCATGCAACAGCCTCCTCAACTCTGTCGTTAAATAAAACACTCACCCAACCTTCATTCCTCACAATCCCGGCCGATAGCTTGTGAAGCAATAAATTAACTACACCCGTCCACTTTTCCAAGCAGGCGGCAGACGAGGTAAACAACATGGATATCGTGCCCTATCTTAAACTCATGGTGCAAAAGAATGGATCTGATCTGTTTTTCAGTACCGGCGCGCCACCCAATCTAAAGGCCGAGGGCGAAACCAGGCCAATCGGATCTTCCCCACTTCAACCAGGGCAGGTACGCAAACTGGCCTATGCAGTGATGAGTGATGAACAGATCAAGGAGTATGAAGCCACTTTTGAGTGTAACCTGGCTATCTCCATTCTGAAACTGGGGCGCTTTAGGGTTAACGTCTTCAAGCAGCGGGGCGATGCCGCCATGGTCATCCGCTATATCAAAGGCGTGATTCCACCGGTCGAGAAGCTCAACCTGCCGGTCATTCTGAAAGATCTGATCATGGAGCCGCGCGGGCTGATCCTGGTGGTTGGCTCAACAGGTTCAGGTAAATCAACCACGCTGGCATCTATGATCGAGCACCGTAACCAAAGCAAAACGGGCCATATACTCACCATCGAAGACCCGATCGAATATCTTTACACACATAAAAAATCGGTGGTTGACCAAAGAGAGGTCGGCATCGACACTCTCTCTTATGAGAATGCTCTGAAAAATGCCATGCGGGAAGCGCCTGATGTCATTCTGATCGGCGAGATCCGTGACATGTACAACATGCAGCATGCCGTAGCCTACGCGGAAACTGGCCACCTCTGCCTCTCCACCCTACACGCCAACAATGCCAATCAGGCCCTTGACCGGATTGTCAACTTCTTCCCGGATAGCGCACAGAACCAGCTCTACATGGATCTCTCGCTTAATCTTCGAGCAGTGGTCTCGCAGCGCCTGGTAAAAGGCAAGAATGGGCAACGGCTGCCTGCGGTAGAGATCATGCTGCTGACCACGTACATCTCGGAACTGATTCAAAAAGGCGACGTCCACGGCATCAAGGAGGTCATGGAACAGGGTACAGAGCGCGGTATGCAGACCTTTGATCAATCCCTCTACAAGCTCTATCAGGAAGGCAAGATCACCCTTGAAGAGGCGCTGAACCATGCGGATTCCCGCAATAACCTGTCACTCAAGATACGCCTTTCCGACAGTGGCGATCTCGAAATGTCGGGTGGATTGAGCATGAAGGAAGATGATTTTTAGGGGACAAATCCCCTCATCCTGGTCAATTAGCTATACCTGACTGGCTTTGATCCATAAATAACCGGCATAATAGTTCATACACAAGGAATTATCAGATTGACGACCCATGCCAATACAAAAACAGAAAACCTCACAAAACGACGACCCTTGCCATAGAATTCTGACCAACCTTCCCCCTCTGAAGATGAACGCGAAGGCCATCTCAGACGACTTCCAGCGCTACTTTTCCCATACCCTCGGCCGTGACGACCACTGCACCTCCAGCCACTATCCCTACCAGGCGATGGCGATGGCGCTGCGTGACCGCTTGATCGAGCGTTGGAAAATAACCCGCCGCACCTATGAAAAGACTGATTGCAGACGCACCTTCTATCTCTCCCTGGAGTTCCTCATGGGACGCGCACTCAGCAATACCATGCTGAACCTTGGGGTTACCGATCACGTCACCCAGGCGCTGTATAACTTGGGGCTTGAGCTTGAAGAGATCGAGGAGAGCGAACCGGATGCCGGTCTGGGCAACGGCGGTCTGGGCAGGCTTGCAGCCTGTTTTATGGACAGTTGCGCCACCTTACAACTACCGGTCAGGGGTTATGGCCTGAGGTATGAATACGGCATGTTCCGCCAGCATATCGCGAATGGCCGGCAGATCGAAGACCCTGATCACTGGTTACGTGACGGCAATCCCTGGGAACTGGAACGACCGGAATACACTCAGCGAATCCATTTTGGCGGACACGTTGAACACCATAACGGCGCCACACGCTGGATTGACACCCATGATGTACTCGCTGTGCCCTATGACATTCCCGTGCCCGGTTACCAAAATGGCACCGTCAATACGCTGCGCCTCTGGAAAGCTGCGGCCACCGACGAGTTCGACCTGGATGAGTTCAATGCCGGGGGTTATACAGAATCGGTGGAGGCCAAGAATCATGCTGAACATATCACCATGGTCCTCTACCCTAATGACGCCAGTGAAAATGGCAAAGAGTTACGCTTGCGTCAACAATACTTTCTCGCTTCAGCCAGCCTCAAGGATGTGATGAGGGAATGGCATGATAGTCACCATGACTTCAGTGAATTTGCCGAGAAAAACTGCTTCCAGCTCAATGATACCCACCCCAGCGTGTCAGTTGCAGAACTGATGCGCCAGTTGCTGGATGAACAGTGCCTGAGCTGGGATGAAGCATGGTCGATCAGCAGCAGAACCATGGCCTATACTAACCACACGCTACTTCCTGAGGCCCTGGAACGTTGGCCGGTACGCATCTTTCAAAGCCTCCTGCCGCGGGTTCTGGAGATCATCTACGAAATCAATGCGCGTTTTCTGAGCGAGGTGGCTCAGCATTGGCCCGGAGACACCGAACGGATGCGCCGTATGTCGATTATCGAAGAGGGGGATGATCCCATGGTGCGCATGGCCTTCCTGGCGATTGTGGGTAGCTACTCAGTCAACGGGGTTGCCGAACTCCATACCCAACTGCTCAAGGACGGTCTGTTCCGCGACTTTTTTGAGCTCTGGCCGAATAAATTCAACAACAAAACCAATGGCGTCACACCTCGCCGTTGGCTTGCTGGATGTAACCCTGATCTGCGTGATCTGATCAACGCTACTATTGGCGATAACTGGATCTCCAACCTACCGGATCTGGCCAAACTTGAGGCACTGGCTGATGACCCTGAATTCCATGAAAAATGGCGGGCTATCAAGCAGGAAAACAAGACACGACTGGCCAGGATGGTAAAAGAGGACTGTGATGTGGTTTTCAACACCGATGCCATGTTTGACGTCCAGGTCAAAAGGATTCATGAATACAAACGTCAGTTACTCAACATCCTGCATGTCATCCATCTGTACAATCGGATCAAACGTGGTGATACAGAGAACTGGACCAAGCGCTGCGTTCTCATTGGCGGCAAAGCGGCGCCTGGCTATCAGATGGCAAAACTGATCATCAAACTGATCAACAACGTTGCCAAAGTCGTAAACACCGATCCCGATGTGGGAGATTTGCTGAAAGTGGCATTCCTGCCCAATTACCGGGTCTCGGCAATGGAGATCATTGCACCCGGCACAGATCTTTCAGAGCAGATCTCCACCGCCGGCAAGGAGGCATCAGGTACGGGTAACATGAAATTCATGATGAACGGGGCTGTCACTATCGGCACCCTTGACGGCGCCAACATCGAGATACTGGAAGAGGTGGGAAATGATAACTTCTTCCTTTTCGGCCTCACCACTCTGGAAGTGGAGGAGCTCCGCCCCCATTACAACCCCAACGTCACGATCGACAGCAATCCAGACTTTCAAAAGGTCATGCAATTGCTGGAGAGCGGCTACTTCAATCAGTTCGAACCTAGTCTGTTCAATATGATCGTAGAATCCATCCGCAACCCCTATGATCCCTGGATCACTGCCGCTGATTTTCGCAGCTATGTGAATGCCCAGCAGGAGGCAGCCACGGCCTATCAGGATCAGCAGCTCTGGGGGCGTATGAGCATCATCAATAGCGCCAAGAGCGGCCGCTTCTCCACCGATCGTACAATGCAGGAGTACAACCGGGATATCTGGCATCTGGAAAGCGTACCGATCAGTGAGCCCAAGGACAGTTAACGCCCTTGGAGGCCGCCACTCACTGCTGGATCTATCGCAGTCCCCGCCGGCATGAGATGTATCTCTACCTGACGGCAGAGGATCGGTTTGAAGTCGTCCCTGAACCACTATTGGAACGTTTCGGCATACCCGGCCTGGTGATGGAATTGGAGTTGCACCCGCAACGAAAATTGGCCAGAGAGGATGTCGCAACGGTGCTGCAAAATCTGAAAACCCAAGGGTTTCATCTGCAGATGCCGCCGGAGATCAAGCCTGATCTCTATTTGGGTGATTGATTTTGAGAATCTGGCAGAGTAACCAGGACTCTGACTGGCAACTGGCTGAGTGGCCGTCTCAGGGAGTCCCGGCTTGGATCAATAGTGAGGTGGTGGCGGTTCGGCGACATCTCCATCCAATGGAGATGCAGAGACTGTCTTGAGTCGTTGTCGCAGCTCTTCGATCGTCAACAGCAGTTCATCGATGATCTGCTGTTGATGCCGTAAGGATTGGCTGAGAGACTGAATACTCTCCTCCTGGAAGGCCATGCGGCTCTCCAGTTCTATGAAACGATCGTCACTCATCGAGGATAACGATCATCAAGGTTGGCGGGACAGAGTACGTTGCGCATAATACCGATCAGGTCCAACAATTGGTGATTGCGTATCCGATAGAAAATACGATTTGCTTCTTTACGAGAAACCACGATATTTTTATTGCGTAACTGCTCCAGATGTTGAGAAATATTGCTCTGCGAGGTACCCGTTCGCTCAACGATCTCACCGACCGAGAGCTCACTCTCCCCCAAAGAACATAATATCTTCCAACGCAAAGGATGGGCCATCGCCTTGAGTGCATTAGCGGTCAGGGCGGTGTTTTCCTCTTCTGACAATTGTGGATCTATCGGCTCGTTCATTACTTCACTCCTATCGCTACTCATCTGTCCATGTGCTGCGTAGCATTGGTACATCCTGCATATCAAGATACGGTTGACGCAGCATCCATTTCGCGCGCATATCCGGTCATATCCTTGGCTATGCAGATAATATGGCTGATTTTGCCGTCGTTGTCTGTAACGGCGGTACGTGAAAACAGGATCGGCACACGACGATTATCTTTGGCGATGAAGCGCGCCTCAATGCGACTCAGCGCACCCGTCCTGATCAGGGCTTCCAGCCAGGTTCCAAAAAACGCCCCGGCCTGCTTCTCTTCTTCCTCTTCGAAAACATCTCCTATGGACATTTTTCTGAGATCTTCCTCAGTGTAGTCCAGCATCTGACAGGCGGCGGGATTCGCGGAGTCGATTCTACCCTCCGGATCCAACACCAGCAGCGCCTCACCCATATGTGTCAGGATGTTCTCCAGGTGTTGCTTCGCCGCCGCCAATTCCGCGGTGCGTTCCGATACTTTCTGCTCCAGCACCAGGTTCATCTTCCGCTCTTTTTCGATGAGACGGAAATAGGTGCTGATCTTGTTCAGTAGTTGGTTGTCATCGATTGGCTTAAGCAGATAGTCGACACCGCCCACCTCATAACCCTTCTGCTGAAACTCCTCGGTTTTAAAGGCGGCGGTGAGGAATATAATGGGAATATCTTTGGTCTTCTTACGAATTTTCAACATGGATGCCGTTTGAAAGCCATCCATTTCAGGCATCTGCACATCGAGAATAATAAGATCGATGCCAGGTTCCTTGACCGCGATATCGAGCGCCTGTTGACCCGAAGTGGCCTCCAGAATCACAAGATCCATGTAGCGCTCGATCAAAGTTCGCAGCGTAAACAGGTTATGCTCATTATCATCAACAATAAGCAGTTTGAACCCTGTAAAGCGTTTCATTTCGTCTTTAGATGAGTTTTTAGCAGTTCTTTAAGTTCGGACGCACCAATCGGCTTAGGAATAAAGGCATCCGCGCCTTCCCTGATACATCGATCCCGGTCTTCAACACTGATTTTGGCGGACAATGCGATAATTTTCAGGTCCTGCATCCTTGGCTCATTCCGTATACTTCTGATCGTATCATAGCCATTCATCTCCGGCATCATGATGTCCATCAACACGATCGAAAAATCCTGATCATCCGCTAGCGTCTCGAGGGCCTCCTTGCCATCACCGGCAGCTGTCACCTCCAGGCCCCAACTCTCCAGAAGCGGCGTCAATGCCAACAGATTATGCAAATCATCATCGACCAATAGCACCCTTTCGCCCGAAAACTCAACCTGCTTTGCTTCAGGCTCCGAATCAACCTTAGCCGACCTGTGCTTCATCAACAGGCGCTCAGTTTCGCCTGTTGATGATTCCTCCAGTAGCGTGGATTCTTCTGCTACGTCAGCGTGTAATGTATCGGCTTCCAACGGCAGGCAGAGCGTGAAACTAGCGCCAAATCCCTCTTCACTATCCAGTTCGATATGCCCATCCAGGAGATGCGCCAGTTCACGGCTGATACTCAGACCAAGCCCGGTGCCTCCATAAAGCCTGCTCGTGGAGCCATCCGCCTGTGTGAACGCATCAAATATCAACTCCTGTTTATCTGATGGTATGCCAATACCGGTATCGATCACAGCTATGGAAAGCGGGCAGGAATCAGCTGGACTTTGACGGTACGCGTGGATGGTGACCCCCCCTTCATGGGTAAACTTGAGTGAATTGGCAAGAAAATTCTTTAATATCTGCCTGACTTTCGCTAAATCTGAATTAAATTTTTCCGGTACATCCTTCGAGAACTCGGCCTCCAGCCGCAAGCCCTTGGCATCAAACTGAGGTTTCACGAGTTCGATCAGTTCTGTGATCAGATGATGCACATCAATCTCCTCAAGACTGAAACTGGCCTGACCGGCCTCAATCCTGGATAGATCCAATATATTCTCGATCAACTCCTTAAGATCCACACCTGCCTCATGGATGACCCACAACTGTTTTTTCTGTTCATCGGTGAGTGAATTTGTTCCTTCCTGCATGATTTTCGACAGCAACAAGATGGAATTCAGCGGCGTGCGCAGTTCATGGCTTACATTGGCTAAAAACTCTGATTTATAGCGGTTCGACTCTTCCAGCTGTCTTGCATGTTCTCGCTGACCCTTCGCATGTCGGGCATGGGTCTCGGCCAATGTCGTTAACTTATGACCGAGTTCCTGAATTTCATGGGGCCCCCGCCAATCGAAGCGCACCGCTTCATTGTTGCGCATCACTCGCCCGATCTGCTCAGTGAGAGTCTGGCCAAAAAGTGAGATCCTCATGGCTATCCACCTTGCAGACAGCAATAATATGCCCAATGCCAACAACGCTATCGTCAAGACCCGTATAATCAGATTATTGCGGAATTGGGAGACAGGAGACGGATCGACAGCCCTGCCCACCCACAGTGGCCCCGAATCCACAGTCATGAACAAAGGCACCCAGATCACCTGTCTGCCCTTGTCCTCCCACAGGGATAATTTGCCTGCGGAGAAGATCTTCTCCAGTCCCTTGAAATCATCGAAGGCTGCCGGGTCATTATTCCCAGCCAGGCTTTCCGGCAGATAAGAACCATCATTTGTGACCCACAAAGTATTCCGGTAAGCACTAGACATGCCCCCAACATCAACATTAACCACGACTGCACCTATCGGCGCCATCCCGCTATTGTCTCCACGACCGACAATCATGCTGATGAGGCGTAATGTCATGAATCGCCGCTTATCTGTCAGCCCGGCTTCAGGGTCAAGACTGATCTTACTGACCGAGACTCCACCCACCTCTTGTTGGACCGCCTTTTGAAAGAAGGCCCTGGATGGCATGTCCGGATTGTGCAGGGTAGGTTCCCACTGTTGAGACCTGGGATTCAGTTCGAGCCAGAAGCGTGGTTTCCCCTGAAGATCGAGAAACAGAATCTGGATAATATCGAGATGCCCCATAAGGATTTGATTCACCCAGCTTGTGTATCGCACACGCGCCTGATCGATGGATTCGTCAGCCGATTGCAGTTCTTCCCCAAGAATCAGACTGGGTTCCGGCAACTTAGCCAACAGGCGGACCACCTCATGACGACTCGCAAGGTGCTCATCAAGGTCCCGGAAATCTGCACGTAAATTCTGCAAATGGGCTTTATGATAAAACAGCTCAAGTCGCTCGAGAACGAACGGCAGGCTGGTTGCAACCATCGCTGTCAATGGTGCAAAACCAAAGAAAAAGAGAAACAGCAGTATCTGAGTACGTAACTTCAACTGCTATTCAAGGCGTGGTAGAGGAAAGAGGGTGGCATACAGTAAGCGCTCGATCAGACATTGGCTATTAAAAAGTAGAAACTCCCCAGGTTACCGGCAACCACCTAAATACCTCGCAAATCAGCCACTCTTGCCAGTTCTCCTGACACGGGTCTCAATTCACTTCTTTGATGAAATCCAATACCTGAATTGCATGACCCTTGGGTTTCACGTCATACATTGCCTGACGCAAAATCCCCTGTTTGTCGATGACGAATGTTGAACGTACTATACCCATACGTTTCTCACCATTTTTTTCCTTCTCCTGCCACACGCCGTAGGACTTGCAGGCCTCACCTTCCGTGTCGGCCAGGAGCTGCACAGTGAGACCATGCTTGTCCCTGAACGAGGCATGACTGGCACAATTATCCTTACTGATACCAAACACCAAGGCATCCAACTGGTTAAATTCATCCATTAAGTCCGACAATTCAACTGCTTCAATAGTACAACCGGTCGTATCATCTTTCGGATAGAAGTAGAGCACGATATTATTCTTACCGTGAAAATCCTTTAAATTCACCATCTTCATATCCGCATCCGGAAGTAAAAACTCTGGTGCATTCTGACCAGGCTTCAGCATAACCAACCCTCACTTAATGTATTAATGGTAAACAAAAAATTCAACAGGCTATCATCTGTCCAGCTTGCATACGCTTTAGTTATTGTTGCCTGCCATACTGAGGCTTTCCCGCCCTGAAATCCAGCTCAGAGAAAACCTATCTCTGTCATCAACTGCCACCATGACAGTTAATAACAGCAAAGATAGTTGACCTCGGGGAAGAAGGCCAATAGGGATTTTACTTAACCTGCACAGACTAGAAATTGCCATAAGATTTAACAAATTATAATAAATCAGTCCAATTAAATATGGCTTATCGGTAGGCAAACTTCCGCTTTCAATGCATAATTGGATTTCATATTCCACAGGTAACTCTATAGTCAAGCAAGTCGGAATTTGGCTGGATTTTCAAGAACAAAGACGACGCAGGCTTTAACGCTATGTATGATGATTTTTATAAACTTGATGGAAAACCCTTCCAGCTGACGCCAGACCATAAGTTTTTCTATAACAGTAAAGGGCACAACCGCGCCATGGCCTATCTGCGCTATGGTCTGGAACAGGGCGAGGGATTCATTGTAATCACCGGCGGCATAGGCACTGGAAAAACAACCCTGGTGCGCAATCTCTTCGAAGAACTCCCGGATAGGAATGTGATGGCCGCACAACTGGTCACCACCCAGGTCGATGCAGACGATATGTTGCGCATGGTCTGCGCCTCATTCGGCCTGGCTCACGAAGGCTTGAATAAAGCCACCCTCCTGCATAACCTCGAGGCAATCGCACGCGCCCGTCACGCGGAAGGCAAAAAGATCCTGCTGGTTGTGGATGAAGCGCAAAATCTGCCGGCAAGATCCGTTGAAGAACTGCGCATGCTCTCCAACTTCCAGGTTAACAACAAGGCCCTGGTACAGACCTTTCTACTCGGGCAGGAGGAGTTCAAACGCACTCTCCAGAGCCCCGGCATGGAGCAATTCCGCCAACGCATCATCGCCTCATATCACCTTGAACCTCTAAGTGTTGAAGAGACGGAAAAATACATCAAACACCGCCTGCAACTCGTTGGCTGGGATTCCGATCCGGAATTCCAAGAGGGCGTCTTCACCCTGATTTACGAATTTACCGGTGGCGTTCCGCGCCGCATCAATGCCATGTGTGACAGGATGTTATTATTCGGCTGCCTGGAGGAGCTGCACTCCATCGACAAAGATGTAGTCATGTCCGTTACCGAAGAGCTCAAACAGGAGGTCAGTTGCCAACCGCAAAAAACTGAACCGCAATTAGCCTCAGTTTCTCCACTTCACCCTACAGCCTTTAATCCATCCCATGCCACAGCACCTCAACTGGTGGCTGAGGCTGATAACCTGGTGTACCGGATTCAGGAATTGGAAAAAGAGATCAGCAACCTCAAGCAGACCATGCGGAATGAAAAGAAACTGCTACGCAAGGCGATCCTTTTACAGATGGACCTGGATGAATACGAGGATCTAGACTGACTGAGCACTCATCCAGAGTGCTGAGCAGTCAGTCCAGCGTCGGACCAATCAATACATCAACCGGCTCGAATCCCCGACCTTCCAATGCTTCGGAGATATCCTCCCAGACATAATCCTCATTGGATTCCTCTGCCTGGGCAATGATCCCGGTGGCAAATCGATAGGCTTCATTGGTATCCAGATCATCCGGGATCTTCACTACCCGAATCTGTTTGAACTCTACACTGGGCAGCACCATCAGGGTCTGACTCATTGCTTTAGTATCCTTTTCTTTATCAACGACTACATGATTATCTTGTTGTCACGATATCAATCTGAAGATCGAGGCATCTGGTGATTTTGATCCATTACCAACGCGGAAGGTCACTGCTTCCCATCAGATATTCATCAACTGCTTTGGCACACTGACGCCCTTCCCGGATTGCCCAGACGACCAGGGATTGTCCACGCCGCATATCCCCAGCTGTAAACACACCCTCAAGGGATGTTTTATAGGCCTCCATCCCTTCCGTTGCACCCATTACGTTACCGCGACCATCCAATTCAACTCCCAGCTCCTCGAGCATGCCTTCGTGAACCGGATGCACAAAACCCATCGCGAGGGTGGCAAGTTCAGCCTTCAATTCAAACTCCGAACCATCAACCTCAGACATCTGCCAGTTGCCTTTTTCATCCTTGCTCCACTCAACCTTGATACATCGAATGCCGGCGAGATTCCCGCTTTCATCACCCAGGAACTCTTTAGTGGCTACCGACCACATACGCTCACAACCCTCTTCCTGAGAGCTGGAGGTGCGCATTTTATTCGGCCAATAAGGCCAGGTTGTCGATTTCTCCTCTTTTTCAGGCGGCCGGGGCAGAATCTCCAGCTGCGTAACGGAAGCGGCCCCATGCCGGTTGGAGGTGCCGATACAGTCTGAACCGGTGTCGCCGCCGCCAATCACCACAACATGTTTACCCTCAGCAGAGATGAAGTTTTCGACTCGATCTCCCTGCACCCGATGGCTGTTGCTGCGCAGGAAATCCATAGCAAAATGAACCCCGTTGAATTCCCGGCCGGGTATCGGCAGATCCCGTGGCTTTTCCGAGCCGCCGGTCAACACCACGGCATCGAATTCATCGAGCAATTGCTTGGCTGGCGCATCCACGCCTACATGCACATTGGTTTTGAAATCCACACCCTCGGTACGCATCTGCGCCATGCGTCGGTCAATCACCTTTTTATCAAGCTTGAAATCGGGAATTCCAAAGCGCAGCAGACCACCAATACGATTCTGTTTCTCGAATAGAACCACACTGTGGCCGGTCCTGGCCAGTTGCTGGGAGCAAGCCATTCCGGCAGGACCGGACCCAACCACCGCGACCCGTTTTCCACTCTTGTGGCGGGCAATCTGTGGTTTGACCCAACCCTCATCCCAAGCCTTTTCAATAATGCTGTACTCAATGGTTTTGATGGTGACCGGCACATCATCGAGGTTCAGGGTACAGGCTGCTTCACAAGGCGCCGGGCAGATGCGGCCGGTGAATTCCGGAAAATTATTGGTGGAGTGCAGTACTTCAATGGCATCATGCCAATCCCCACGGTAAACCAGGTCATTCCAGTCCGGAATAATGTTATTCACCGGACAGCCGTTATGGCAGAAAGGAATGCCGCAATCCATACAGCGGGCACCCTGTTGACTGACGTTCTCATCGCTCATGTCGATGACGAACTCACTGTAGTGCGATATACGATCCGAAACCGGCGCATAAGTCCGGTCCTGGCGCGAAATCTCTTTAAACCCTGTCGGCTTACCCATGATTAATGGCCCCCCTTATTGCCTGCTGCAGTGGCCATTTTCTGAGCCTGCATCTCTTTTAGGGCGCGGCGGTATTCCACCGGCATCACTTTTACAAACTTGGGCAGATAGCTACCCCAGTTATCCAGGATTCGCTGCGCCACAGCTGAATTGGTGTAGTGTAAATGGTTCTCTATCATCTGTTTAAGGCGGATTGAATCGAAACGAGTCATATCATGACTCACATCCACCCTGCCATGACCCTCAAGATCACCACCTTGATGATCTATCTCCTCCAAGGCGGCATCTTCTGCCTCGATTGGCTCTAACTCAACCTGGGCCAGATTACAGCGCTCTTCGAAATCACCCTGCTCATCCAGGACATAGGCGACACCACCCGACATACCCGCAGCAAAATTACGCCCGGTAGCGCCAAGACAGACCACCACACCGCCGGTCATATACTCACAGCCGTGATCCCCCACACCCTCGACAACGGCTTTGGCGCCGGAATTCCGCACACAAAAGCGCTCACCGGCGACACCGCGAAAATAACAATCGCCGCCGATTGCGCCATAGAGGACCGTGTTCCCTACGATGATATTTTCCTCTGCCTTGCCAATTTTTGACTCTTCCGGCGGATAGATCACCAGTCGACCACCCGAGAGGCCTTTGCCGACATAGTCGTTACCTTCACCGGCAAGCTCGATGGTGACGCCCTTGGTTACCCAGGCGCCGAAGGACTGTCCTGCGGTGCCCTTAGCCTTGATGTAGACAGTATCGTCCGGCAGTCCCGCATGACCGTAGCGCTCAGCCAGACGTCCGGACAACATGGCGCCGAAGGTGCGATTGTAGTTGTGGATATCGATCTCGATCTTCACCGCCTCCCCACGCTCCAGGGTTGGGGCTGCCTGTTTGATCAATTCGTTATCGATAGCCTTGTCGAGTCCGTGGTCTTGCTCGGTCGAGTTGTAGATGCCCACACCCTCGGCAGCCTCTGGCTTGGCCAGCAGTCGGCTATAGTCAAGTCCCTTGGCTTTCCAGTGGTTGATGGCCCCGCGCATATCGAGACGATCACTCTGTCCGATCATCTCATTGAAGGTGCGGAAACCCAATCTTGCCATCAACCGGCGCGCCTCTTCTGCAATGAAGAAGAAAAAGTTAATCACATGCTCTGGTTTACCGGTAAAGCGCTTACGCAGCTCAGGGTCCTGGGTTGCAATGCCTACCGGACAGGTATTCAAGTGGCACTTGCGCATCATCAGACAGCCCTGAGCGATCAGCGGAGCGGTCGCAAAGCCGATCTCGTCAGCCCCCAGCAGGGCGGCGATTACCACATCCCTTCCGGTGCGCATACCGCCATCCGCCTGCACAGCAATGCGATCACGCAACTGATTGAGCACCAGGGTCTGGTGAGTCTCCGCCAGCCCAATCTCCCAGGGTGAACCCGCATGTTTGATGGAGGTCAAAGGCGAAGCCCCGGTGCCGCCATCGTAGCCCGAGATGGTCACATGGTCGGCATGCGCCTTGGAGACTCCTGCTGCGACTGTACCCACACCCACTTCGGACACCAGCTTCACAGAGATACGGGACTTCGGCTGCACGTTTTTCAAGTCGTGGATCAGCTGCGCCAAGTCCTCAATGGAGTAGATATCGTGATGTGGTGGCGGTGATATCAGTCCTACCCCGGGCGTTGAGTGACGCACCCGCGCAATCTGCTGATTGACCTTATGACCAGGCAACTGGCCACCTTCACCAGGCTTGGCGCCCTGGGCCATCTTGATTTGAATATCATCGGAGTTGACCAGGTACTCGGTAGTCACACCAAAGCGACCGGAAGCCACCTGTTTGATAGCAGACCGCTCCGGATTTCTGGAACCGTCGGATAGAGGATTGAAACGATCAGCTTCCTCACCGCCCTCGCCAGTATTCGACTTGCCGCCAATCTGGTTCATCGCCCGCGCAAGGGTCGAATGGGCCTCGTAAGAGATCGAACCGAAGGACATGGCGCCGGTTGCAAAGCGCTTCACAAGCTCGCTGGCAGGTTCGATCTCATCCAGTGGCAAAGCCTCATCCGCCCACTTGAAATCGAACAGGCCCCGCAATGTCAGCAGGATCTCATTTTGCTCATTGATTGAGCGGGAGTACTCTTCATAGGTGCGCCAGTCATTGTTGCGCACCGCATGCTGAATCTTGGCAATGGTTTCAGGCGTCCAATTATGGTCCTCACCACGCAGGCGGTAGGCGTAATCACCCCCGACATCCAAATGCTTGCGGTAAATCTGTTGATGCCCATACCCCTTGTCGTGCCATTTTATGGCTTCGGAGGCAATCTCAATCAGCCCAGCACCCTCGATAGTGGTGGTAGTGCCGGTAAAGTAGGTATCGATAAAATCACTGGCGAGTCCCACTGCATCAAAAATCTGCGCGCCGCAATAGGACTGGTAGGTGGAGATGCCCATTTTCGACATCACCTTTTTCAGGCCTTTGCCGATGGCCTTGATATAACGTTTCTGGGCCTCGGCAAACTCCAACTGCTCGGGAAAATAGGCTAGCTGTGCCTGGATGGTATCGAAAGCCAGATAGGGATTGACCGCTTCCGCACCATAACCCGCCAGGGTTGCATAGTGATGTATCTCCAGGGCGGCGCCGGTTTCAAGCACCAGGCCCGACTCGGTGCGCAGACCTTTGCGAATGAGATGGTGGTGCACTGCGGAGGTGGCCAGTAACGCCGGGATGGCAATGTTGTCCGCATCCACCTTACGATCTGAGAGAATCAGGATGTTATAGCCCTCCCTGACTTGCTGCTCAGCCAGTTTACAAAGGGCCGTCAAGGCTTCACGCATGCCCTCGGCGCCATTGGCCACCCGGTAGGTGATGGTAAGGGTCTTGGTGCGGAAAGCTCCTGCGGTGTTGTATTCCACATGACGAATCCGTTCCAGATCCTCGTTGGTAAGAACCGGTTGGCATACTTCCAGGCGCATATACTTACCCGCATCAGACGGATTCAGCAGATTGGGCCTGGGTCCGATCAGGCTGACCAGGGACATGACCAGTTCTTCCCGAATCGGGTCGATGGGTGGATTGGTGACCTGGGCAAAATTCTGTTTGAAATAGGTCGAGAGGTGTTTGGCCCGCAGTGAAAGTACAGAGGGTGGATTATCCGCTCCCATGGAGCCGGTTCCCTCCTGCCCCGCCATCACCATCGGTGTAAGCAGAAACTTGATGTCTTCCTGACTATAGCCAAAGGCCTGCTGGGTATCCAGCAGGGTCTCTTCGTCAGGCGCCATGGGCGCCACATCGGAGGGTAGCTCATCCAGATGAATCTGGGTCTTGTCAAGCCAGTCCTGATAAGGTTCGGCGCTGGCCAGTTGATCTTTCAACTCGGCGTCATCAATGATCCGGCCCTGTTCCATATCGATAAGAAACATCTTGCCAGGCTGCAGACGCCATTTTTTAACGATCTTGTTCTCCGGTATCTCCAGCACGCCCATCTCAGAAGCCATCACCACCAGGTCATCGTCGGTGATCAGATAGCGCGCAGGGCGCAAGCCATTTCGGTCCAAAGTGGCGCCAATCTGCCGGCCATCGGTGAATGCCACGGCAGCAGGGCCGTCCCATGGTTCCATCAAGGCTGCGTGGTATTCGTAGAATGCCCGGCGCTTTGGATCCATTTGCTTATTGCCACCCCAGGCCTCTGGTATCAGCATCATCATCGCGTGGGAAAGGCTGTAACCCCCAGCCACCAGTAGTTCGAGCGCATTGTCGAAGCAGGCAGAGTCTGACTGACCTTCCGGGATCAGCGGCCATATTTTATCCAGGTCTTCGCCCAGGATGTCGGAGGCCATGGAGTTTTTGCGCGCCGCCATCCAGTTGACATTGCCGCGCAGGGTATTGATCTCACCATTGTGGGCAATCATGCGGAAGGGGTGTGCCAAATCCCAGGTTGGGAAGGTGTTGGTGGAAAACCGTTGATGCACCAGGGCCAGCGCGGATTCCATACGCTGGTCCTTCAGATCCTGATAATACTCGCCAACCTGATCCGAAAGCAGCATGCCCTTGTAGACGATAGTGCGCGAGGAGAATGAGGTGAAGTAGAATGCATCCCCCCCTTCCATCTCTGCATCCCGCACCAGTTTCTCGATCTGCTTGCGAATCACAAATAGCTTGCGTTCGAAACTATCCTGATCGCTGCAATTATTCCCGCGCGAGACAAAGATCTGGCGCACAACCGGTTCTGTAGGTTTGACGCTGTAGCCCAACCCGGCATTATCTACAGGTACATTTCGCCACCCGATAACACCCTGACCCTCGTCTAGGACCAGCCGCTCTATGGCCTCTTCACACTCATTGCGACTCCCCTCGTTCTGGGGCAGAAAGACCATGCCAACAGCATATTCACCGACAACCGGCAGCTCAAAGTCGACAACCGAACGAAGGAGGGCATCCGGCAGCTGCAGCAGTAAGCCTGCGCCATCACCTGCCCTGGGGTCCGCACCTACCGCACCGCGATGGGTAAGGCGATCTAAAATCCCCAGGCCCTGTTGGATAATCTGATGGCTTTTTACACCCTTGATGTTGGCAACAAAACCAACACCACAGGCATCATGTTCATTAGCCGGGTCATATAAACCCTGCTTTGGAGGCAAACTACTTTGGCCCATTGCATACCTCTAAATTTGTTATTTGGCCCACTAAACTACCGTACCCCGACGGCAGAGCTATCTGCAATAACCTATATAAGGAAATTCCGCGACGCAATCAGGCCGCCCAAACGTCCCGGATAGGACGAAGAACCGCGTAGGATACTTGAGAATCGTTACGCAGGCCAGTTTCTGATCGATTCAATTCTATACACAAATCCCACAACCAGCAGCAAAGCATCTCTAACCACACAGTTAGACAACACAAGAGACTGATTAGACTTGAAATTTATTATTAGTGCGCCACTCGTACTCCATCAAGATTGTATTGATGGAGTACTAATCAAGCAAATTATGCAATTCACCAAATGATCTGGCCCAAACGCCATTTCGCCTCACTGCAGGCGGCAAACCTTGCTGTGCTTCAATTGCTCTCACTTTATCAGGGAATTCGCCCCAAAACAGCGGGTACCAAGGTTTTCCATTCCTCTGGGTCTTGATATAGAAGACCTCGTCCTTCAGCGCATGTTGCTTAACAAATTTTTCAAGCGATGCAAGGCTTGTGACTCCCACCAGCTGGAGTGTGTAATGCTCCGATGGGCGGGTCTTAACCCACTGCTCTCTACGTAAGGGATCAATCGGCTCTTGCGCTTTAACCGCTTGCTCGAGCAAAGGCCCTGTTTCGTCTTTGATAATATCGACGACTGCAGTCTCAAGTTGCTGTGGTTCAGCCCCTAACTCTGATTCAGCTAAAGGGCGCGATAGGTTTTCAGGTTCTTGCTCAAAGGCCACAGCAGGCGCTGGCTGCTGTTCTTTATACGCCTCAAGTTCAGATGGAAGGCCTTCAAACTCTGCAAGAACCTCCTCAACCAGTTCTGGCGAGCCAGGATGTTCTCCTATCTCGACTGCAGAAAACCCATCATCTTTAGCCGCCTCTTCTTTAAGGCGGTCTACAGATTGATCATTTTTATCAGTTATTTCAATTGATTCAGGTGACTCTTCCTGAGGCTCGAGGGCGAACTGCGGAGGCTGCACAGCCTCCAGATGTTCTCTTTCATCTGGGTTCTGATCTATTTCCCTTATGAATTCCTTGTCATTTTGTGGTTCTTCCGACAACGGCTCTCTTTCCGTTTCTGAGTTTTTGAAAAGCCGGTTGATTGGTTCCTGAAACAACAAAACTCCACCGATCAAGGCCAGAATTGGCAGCGCCATGTAGATAATCTGACGAATCGTTTTATTATTTAAAGCCTGCCCCCGCCCTCTATTAACAAATGCATTCACAATTTCTTGACGAAGCAGGCCCGGAACACCTTTTGTATCCCTGTATAACTTCGTCATTTTTGAACTGTCCAGCTCTAGGTCAGCACTCAGGCCTTCCACCTGCAGCAAAAAATGCATGAAAGAGGTAGCTTCTGCTCTATTCAATGGCTGCAGATCGATTACCTGGATTGATTGAGGAGACATGATGCGTAATTGCGGAGTGGAAAGCAGCATATCAATCTGCTCGTCAGCAAAAAGCACGATACTGACTAATGGCTCACCCGCCCGTTGTCTTTCAAACAGCCGTAATAGAGTAATTAATCCAGTCGGTTGTAGAAGATGGGCCTCATCAACCAAAATCACAGGGAGCTGTCCCTGTTCTCTCATCGATTCAAAACGCCTAACCAAACCTTGCAGCGGATCTTCCTTCAGGTCTGTCCAGCCTGAACAACGACCGATAGTTGCCAACAGTTGCTCGGGCGATAGTGTCGCATTCGCCTCAAGCAGACAAACCGACCAATTATCAGGTGACACCTGCTGTATACGGGCGGCAAGCAGGCTTTTACCGATCCCTAACGGCCCACGAACAAGCGGGACAAATTCACTGTTTTCAATAAGATGCCGTATCAGGTCGAATCTTTGCGACGTCTCTGTTGTTGTGAAATATTCAGTATCTTTTACCAGCATTGCCGCTCTACTACGATCAACTCATCGCCCATACTCAGTCAGTGTCTGAACCAGTTTATCCATTTCAAAGGCATCAGAGACCAGTGATGATCCTATACCTTTTAATAAAACCAGTCTGAGCCTGCCATCCAATACCTTCTTATCGACCGACATTAACTCGAGAAAACGATCTGCGTTTAGTTCTACAGGTGGGCTAACAGGAAGGCCGGCGCGTGCTATCAAGCTGCAGCATCTCTCAAAATCGACATCGGACATCCAGCCGAGTCGACGCGAAAGATCAGCCGCCATACACATCCCAGTCGCCACTGCTTCTCCGTGCAACCATTCACCATATCCCATCCCTGTTTCTATCGCATGGCCAAAAGTATGACCCAGATTGAGTAAGGCTCTTTGACCAGATTCCCTCTCATCCGCCGCAACCACATCCGCCTTACATTGACAGGAGCGCTGGATAGCATAGGCAAGGGCGTCCTTGTCAAGGGAACGCAGAGCATCCATATTCTGCTCCAGCCAGGAAAAAAACCCGGCATCTATGATCAGGCCATACTTAATAATTTCAGCAATTCCCGATGAAAGCTGCCTATCGTCCAGAGTTTTGAGTGTAGCCGTATCAGCCAGCACCGCCTTGGGTTGATAGAAGGCGCCAATCATGTTTTTCCCTAAAGCATGATTTACGCCGGTTTTTCCACCGACAGACGAATCGACTTGAGAAAGCAGCGTGGTTGGCACCTGAATGAATGGAACACCTCGCTGATAAGAGGCCGCGGCAAAACCAGTCATGTCACCGACCACCCCTCCCCCAAGAGCAATCAGGGTGCATGTTCGATTAAACCGATTTTGCAAAAGCGCAGTGTAAATTTCATTTAGGACATCTAACGTCTTGTACTTTTCACCATCCGGCAGAATGACACTTTGAGCATCATAGTTCGCCAAGGCTTCTAATGTACTTTGAAGGTACAGGGGCGCAATTGTCTCATTTGAAACCACCATCACCTGATTCCCAGCAATATGCTTCTGAAAAAGATCAGTTTGATGGTGAATACCCGTACCTATGTAGATCGGATAGCTCCTTTCTCCCAAATCCACATCAAGATTTATCAGCACATTACTCAAAACGACTCCTAACTTGTCAAAACGACTCACAATCAGCCAATAGCATCTAGTCCAGTTTGAATCTCTCGTATGACTGCCTGCGCATTCCTGCGCTCACTGACGACTACCAAATCTGCTGTTTGTCGGTATAAGGGTTCACGCAGATGCATCAGGTCCTTAAGTTTCTCCAATGGATTTTTTGTCTGTATGAGTGGACGATTTCGATCACGATATGTGCGTTCATACTGCTGCTCTGGACTACAGTGGAGATAGATCACAAATCCCCTCGATGACAACAC
Source organism: Pseudomonadota bacterium (assembly GCA_039714735.1). Classification (GTDB taxonomy): domain Bacteria; phylum Pseudomonadota; class Gammaproteobacteria; order Chromatiales; family Chromatiaceae; genus JASJBU01. The sequence goes on along the minus strand of JBDLIT010000017.1, from coordinate 22,496 downwards.
TCGGCGATTCTGCTCATCCAACACTGCGCCCCCTCCGGTTGCCAGCACGACTCCATCTTTTGCAGTTAATTCGTCTATTACAGCCCTTTCCCGGGTACGAAAGCCCTCTTCACCCTCGAATTCAAAAATAGTTGGAATATCAACCCCAGTACGCCGCTGGATTTCTTGGTCAGAATCAATGAATTCCATCCCGAGCACACGTGACAGCTGCTTGCCAACAGTGGTTTTACCTGCGCCCATTGGGCCGATTAGAAAAAGATTTTGTTTTCGATTCATGCGCAGAAGATAAGACAGATGCGGCCTCCAGCGCAAGCGAAGTCACAAATTGCCTTGAAAGTAACTAAAATTTGGCTCTTGAAAAGAAAAGGCGTACCTTTTGGTACGCCCTATTGTGTGGTTAGAATGCTTATTTCAGATCATCGAACACGCAGTGATTCTTTCAGGATTTTAGGTGTTACGAAAATAAGTAGTTCTTTGTTCTCGTCAACTTTTGCATTTCGCCGAAACAACACGCCTAAATACGGGATATCGCCAAAAAAGGGCACCTTCTCCATACTGTCAGACTTGGTGCGTTCAAATACGCCTCCAAGCACCACAGTCTCTCCATTATCCACCAATACTGTTGTCTCAATCTTTCTGGTATCAATCGGCGGAATTTCGTTCAGAGTACGTGAATAATCCGGACTATCCTTGTTGATCTTAAGGTCCATTCTAATCCGGTCGTCTGGCGTTATTTGCGGAGTAACTTCCAGCTTTAGGACAGCCTCCTTAAAACTGACTGAGGTGGCGCCACTGGAGCTGGCCTCCTGATAGGGAATTTCAAAGCCTTGCTTGATCGATGCCTTATTCTGATCTGATGTAATGACTCTAGGGCTCGAAATTATCTCGCCCTTACCCTCTCTCTGCATCGCAGAGAGTTCCAGTTGCAGTAGATAGGAACCCACTTTGCCCACTAAGAAATTCACTGCGCCTGACGGATTACTGACCGGTAAATTGACCATCAGCGATTCAGCACCCGAGCCTGAGGGGATTTCTATCCCATTCACATCGTTGGAAGTACCCGGTAGATGGCCCGGCGTACCACCTGCCGTTACGCCATAACTATCGCCAATATCATAATGCCCACTCGCTCCAAAACGCACACCCAACTCTCTGGCAAAGTCGTTATTCGCAATAACAATTCTAGATTCGATCAGCACCTGGCGCACTGGAATATCAAGTTTCTGCAGCAAACGTCGAATATCCTCCAGTTTTGCAACTGTATCCTGAATCAGTAGTGTGTTTGTTCGCACATCCACGGTTACATTACCGCGCTCTGACAGCAGCCGACTCTCTTCAGATTTGAACAGATTCGCCAGATTTTCCGCCTTTGCATAGTTGATCTGGATAAATTCTGAGCGCAATGGGGCAAGCTCTTCAATTTTCTGCTGGGATTCCAGTTCCAGCTGCTCCCGTGCGGCTATCTCTTCAGTCGGGGCTACCATGATTACATTATCGGTTTGACGTTTTGATAGCCCCTTGGATTTTAGAATGATGTCTAATGCCTGATCCCAGGGTACATTCTTCAATCGCAAGGTTATTCGACCACTCACGGTGTCACTGGTCACCAGGTTGAGCCCGGTAAAATCAGCCAATAACTGGAGTACAGACCGAACCTCAATATCCTGGAAATTAAGTGAGAGCTTTTCTCCAGTAAATACCATTCGCTCTTTCTGCAGCGCCTCCTTTTCTCGCTTGGTTAACGATCTGACTTCTACTGCGAAAACTTCGTTCGCCTGGTAAGCGAGATAGTCATATTCACCTGTGTGAGATATTTCAATTAGCGTGTTTTCACCGCTTGGCTTCGTTTCTATCAGCGTAATCGGCGTGGCGAAATCAACAACATCCAGAGACTGTATCAAAGACTGATCTATACTTGCTTTGAAAAACTCAACAATGATCCGACCTCCCTCTTCCCTTACATCTACTGGGATTGTCGGATCAGTAAGGGTTACCAGCACTCGCCCCTCACCATCATTTCCCCGCCTGAAATCGACATTGCTGATCGTATGGGTATCAGCACCGGCTGAGTCGCTGACATTTTTTTGCTCGCTGTCGATGACTGATGCGGCATTAGATGCTGAAGTCGAATCCGAACTATCAACTCCAAGTAAAACTTGTACCTTATCGCCGCTTATCTTTAACTCATGGGCAATAGAATTAGTCAGATTTATAACCACACGGGTTCTGTTGCCTACCTCTAGAGCTGTCACTGAATGAGCAGATCCAACGCCAATCAGTTTGGTTTTATAACCCAAATCACTCTTGACACCTAGAAAATCCAACGAAATTCTGGCGGGATTGTCTGTTGTGAAACTTGCAGGCTCAGCCACCTGCTCACTCATCTGCAGGTTAAGCTGCACCTTATCCCCTGGAAGCACAGAGAAATCGATTGCTTTTAAATAGGGTCCTGCCCATGCATAGCCAGGCAAAAACCATATAAAAAGCAGTACGGACAAAAAGTTTCTCGTCAAGATTCCGCTAAAGATAGACTTGCTACCCCCAAAATCACTGATTGCCTTTGGCAAACTTCTCATTTCAAAATTCCTCTTGACTACTCTGTCAACACCAGTGAGGCCTGACGCTCACTATAGCCGCCAGAACTATCCTGAATAATCTCATTCAACTCAATTTTGTCTTCTGAGACCAGCATAATTCTGCCGTGATTCTGGCCTATATAATTACCATTTTTAACTCTGTGAATGGTGCCTTCTTTGCTCTGCACTAAACCCCAGGTTATACCTGATTGCTCTAATATCCCCACCATTCTTAAAGAATCCAATGAATAATTTTCCAACTCTTCTTGTCTGCGATTGAAATCTGGGTGGATACCGTTTTCCACTAGATCCACTTCTTTCGCAATCTGCTTTTCCATTGGCATGAACGGATCACGACGACCTAAATGTTCGTAAAGGAATGTATCGATTTGTTTAATTTCAGGTATCGGTTCAATCCGGTCAGGGTTTTTTGCTTTTTTCTCTGCAACAAAATTACGTAAGTCTTGCAGGTCAGGATTAGCACATCCAACAAGACCTATAACTGCAATATGCATTACACCTAATTGAAAAATCTTGAGGAAAAATTTCATCATTGAACTTCCTCGTCATCTAGGTAACGATAGGTTTTTGCAGTAGCCTCCAAAGTAAGCTGCTTACTTGAACCACTCTGTTTTCGTTCCTGGATTTTTATGTCATGAATGGTCACAATTCGTGGCAAAGCGGCAAGTCCACTGATGAAATCGCCAAATTCATGATATTGACCGGTAACTTTCAACTGTATTGGGAGTTCAGCATAAAATTCCCTAGGCACTTCTGCTTCTGGCTTAAAAAGCTCAAACTCTAAGCCTGCCGCCAAGCCTGTCTGTGATACGTCCACAAGTAGATCAGCAACTTCAGTCTTATTCGGCAACTGCCTCAGCATGGCGCCAAATGTTTGCTTCATCTCTTCAAGCTGCTTCTTGTATGCATCCAGATTTGCTGCTTTCGCTTGCTTGATTTCAAATGTTCTACGTAAATCAGATTCGGTTTTCTCAATTTTGGATAACCGATTGAGTTGCTCTTCAGTATCATAGTAATAGCCCCCAACACCTACCAGTATACTAACCAATAAAACGAGAACAATTTTTACTGGGACCGGCCAAACACCAATATTACTGAAATCAAGTTCATTTAAATCTTGAAGATTCACTTCTTCGCCTCCACAATCTGGGAGATCTGACTTGCAGTCAATTTAAAGTGGCTTAATCCTGTTCCTGTCGCCTCTTTACTCTCGATAAAGTCTAGCCTTGGGTTTCCTAGCCAAACCGAGTCATCTATATTTCGCATGAATGATGAAACTCTTGCATTTGACTGAGCCTGCCCCCCCATCTCAACCTTTGCACCACTCTGAGTAATGAGATCGAGAAACACACCATCAGGCAGGGTGGAGACCACCTCATCGAACAAGTGTACGATTTGCGGCCTACTACTTTGCAACTCTTGAATGATATTCATACGGGCCAATAAGCTGGCTTTAGTTTTACCAAGATCTCTAATCTCAGCAATTTGCTGTTCAACTATATCGATTTCTCTTTGCAGAAATGCATTTCGTTGTGCCTGAGCATTTATCTGACTCTCTATTTGCATGTGTGCTCCAACCAGTAAAAATATGGTTATCACAACACCAGACAGCACCATCATGCCAAATTCTTGTTGACGCCTCTTTCGCTCGGCTTCGCGCCAAGGTAGTAAATTGATACGCGCCATCAGTCAAAACTCCTCAAAGCGAGTCCACACGCAATCATCAATGCCGGGGCATCCGCACTCAGAACCTGGGGTTTCACCCTGTTGGCAACTGACATATTTGCAAACGGATTAGCCACTGAAGCTGATGTACCCAGCTTTTCTTCGATCAGATCATCCACACCCGGAATCGAAGAGCTACCTCCAGCAAGAACAATATGCTCAACACTGCTATACGCGCTTGAAGAGAAGAAGAATTGTAAAGAGCGGCTGACTTGCTGAGCCATTGCTTCCTTAAATGGGTCCAGAACCTCAGGAACGTAATTGTCTGGCAGGCCACCTTGACGTTTTGCCATTCCAGCCTCTTCCATCGATAATCCGTATCGACGTTGAATCTCTTCTGTCAGCTGACGACCACCAAAATTCTGTTCGCGGGTATATATGATTTTGTTGTTGTGTAAAACATTGAGTGTTGTGGTAGTTGCACCAACGTCAACAATCGCTATTGTTTGATCTTCACCACCTTCAGGTAATTGATCAATCAACTGTGTACAGGCATTTTCCATAGCATAAGCTTCGACATCCACTACCGCTGCCGTCAGCCCTGCCAATTCCAGCGCCGCCACGCGATCGTCAACATTTTCACTTCTCGATGCAGCCAAGAGCACATCGACCAACTCCGGATTTTTATCCGACGGCCCCATGACTTCAAAATCGATATTTACCTCTTCCAAGGGGTAGGGTATATATTGATCAGCTTCAAGTTGTATCTGACTTTCCAAATCCTGCTCAGAGAGCGAAGCAGGCATAGATATAACTTTTGTGATGACGGCTGAACCGGATACGGCAACAGCTGCATTTTTTGCCTTGGTGCCAGAGCGTTTTAGTGCAGCGCGAATTGCTTCACCTACCGCATCGACCTCTGCAATATTCTTTTCTACAACAGCATTTGAAGGCAGTGGTTCTACGCCATAAGCCTCCACCCTGAAGTTGGCGCCGGCTCGACCGGTAGCTTGCGACAACTCCAGCAATTTCACTGCTGTAGAGCTAATATCAATACCGATTAACGGTGGTTTCTTTCTTCCAAAGAAAAACATTTGGTTTTCCTAAACTTTATACCTAAATGTGCAGTAAAAAATTGCGAGGATTCCCTTTAACAAAACTAAGTAACTGTATAGCAGTAAATGATTTTTTTGTGAAGCAATTTTTTCATGAATTGTGACAAAAAACATTGGCTAATTTTGCTACCATATCAACTTCCTATAGATCATTCTGATCGTTCGAGTAACTGCAAATCTGTGAATCAGCACATGAAGTCGCTCTACAAAATAATCAAGTATGCCGTTTTCCTCTTTCTTGGCCTCTTTACCATTGGCGCCGGCGGTATCATAACTATCTATTTCTACCTAGAACCAGATCTTCCATCAATCGAAACACTGAAAGATATCCGACTTCAAGTACCATTACGCGTTTACAGTAATGACGGCAAACTCATTGCTGAATTCGGCGAAAAACGCCGGGAACCTCTTAACTATGACGAGATCCCGGAACAATTCATACAGGCCTTCCTTGCAGCAGAGGATGATCGCTTTTTCGAACATCCCGGAGTTGATTACCAGGGCATCATACGAGCCGCCATGCAACTCCTCCTGACAGGAGAACGCCGCCAGGGAGGCAGTACCATCACCATGCAGGTTGCAAGAAACTTTTTTCTCAGTAGTAAAAAAACCTACACAAGAAAACTTAATGAGATTTTTCTTGCCCTGAAAATCGAACGCCTGCTTACCAAACAAGAGATACTCGAACTCTACCTCAACAAAATCTATCTTGGACACCGCGCATATGGAATTGGCGCTGCATCTAAAGTCTATTACGGCAGGCCAGTAGGAAAACTTGAGCTTCCTGAGATTGCCATGATAGCAGGACTACCCAAAGCTCCGTCCCGTTATAATCCCGTAACCGACCCGGATCGTGCTTTGATCCGCAGAAATTATGTTCTTGGGCGCATGCTTGATCTAAATAAAATCGAACAAAATCAATACGAAGAAGCCGTTAACGCTGCTGTTACGGCATCTCTCAAACAAACCCCAAATGAGCTTGAAGCACCTCATCTGGCTGAGATGGCAAGAGCACTGGCAGTAAATCTATTTGCACACGATGCCTATACGACTGGATACACTATCTATACAACACTGGATAGCCGCTTGCAGGAAGCAGCCAACAAAGCCGTCCGTAAAACATTACATGCTTATGACGAACGGCATGGATATCGAGGGATTGCAGGTCATCATGAGATTACGGATGTTGAAAATCACGATGAGCTACTCGCTCAAATCCGTGAGATGCAAACAGTAGCGAGCCTGATCAACGCAATCGTGATCCGGACAGAAGATAATTCTGCGGATATTCTATCTGCCGAAGGCCAAACCATCACTCTGGATTGGCAGGGGCTTTCCTGGGCAACACATTTCCAGGATCGGGATCATCAGGGTCCAAAACCCAAAAGCACCTCTGAAATACTCAAACCAGGCGACCTGATCAGAATCTTTCGTGAAACACCAGATGAGGGAGAACCTTACTGGCGCCTGGCACAGATTCCACAAGTTTCAGGGGCACTCGTATCCATATCACCTGACAATGGCTCCATCCAGGCCTTGGTGGGAGGCTACGACTTTTATCAGAGTAAATTCAATCGGGTCACTCAAGCCAAACGTCAACCAGGCTCCGGATTCAAAGCCTTTATCTACTCGGCCGCCCTTGCCCAAGGATACACCACAGCCACCCTTATCAACGATGCACCGGTTGTTTTCGATGACCCCGGCCTTGAAGCCGCATGGCGCCCTGAAAACTACAGCGGAAAATTCTTTGGCCCCACACGCTTACGTTATGCCCTGACTCAATCACGCAACCTGGTCTCCATTCGTTTATTGAGAAAGATGGGCATAAGGGACACACTGGATTATGTAAGCCGATTTGGCTTCAACAAAGATGAGCTTCCCCGCGATCTCTCTTTAGCCCTGGGCAGCGGAGCAGTCACACCACTGCAAATGGCTGAAGGATATGCCGTCCTGGCCAATGGCGGCTACCACATACGCCCCTATTTCATCGAGCGTATCGAAGACGACAAGCACAACGTCGTATTCGAAAGTAATCCATCGCAGATCTGCGAAAACGGCGAAATTCCAGACCAATCAGTAAGCAATGAAGAGAACCTCGATGACCAGGAATCAACCCCCATCAACTGTGCGCCTAGAGTGATTACAGAACAGAATCATTATCTAATGAATTCAATGATGCGGGATGTCATCCAGTACGGGACTGCCAAATTAGCCAGATCATTGAATCGCAAAGATTTGGCTGGCAAGACCGGCACAACAAATGATCAACGCGATGCCTGGTTCAACGGCTTTAATCGAAATCTGGTTGGCATAACCTGGGTCGGCTTCGATGACGCTACTCCACTTGGCCGGGGCGAAGTGGGCGGGCGAGCTGCACTGCCCGCCTGGATTGATTTTATGCGAGTCGCCCTGGAAGGTATGGAGGAAACCCTGCCAGAGCAGCCACCTGGTATGATAACCATGAGAATTGACGTCGATACCGGCAAACCCGTCAGCACTGACCAGAAAAATGCAATATTCGAAGTTTTTAGGGAGGCGTACGCCCCTAAACCTTCGGCAACGGCAACAAACACTTCAAATGGCCACAGTATCTCACCATTATCGGTCGATCCCGAAGAAGACCCCTTTTAACCCTGGATGAAAGCCAAAAAACGCGAAAACCAGCGCCGCATCGCTTACGAAGCCGCAAGAATTTTGACGGACAGCCGATCTGATGATCAAACCTTTGCGATTCATAAGGCTGCAGCCCGACTTGGGATCAACAACAAACGATTGATGCCCAATCGTGAGGAAGTAGACTCAGCACTGCGGGAACAACAGCGCTTGTTTCGTGGCGGCGAACAGCAAACAGTAGTAAAAAAGATGCGCAACGCGGCACTCCAGGCAATGGAGGCCCTTCCGCAGTTCAACCCACTACTTGTAGGTCCGGTCTATGAAGGCACTGCAGACCTCAATAGTCGTATCCGACTCTACCTGTTCGCACCCACGCCTGAAGAAGTCGCCTTCAGTCTCATGGCCCTGCATATTCCCTGGCATGAAAGAGACTGCTCAATCAAATTCAGTGATGGCAGCCGCAAAGCCATACCAAGTTTCCGCTTTATAGCTGACAGCAACTATTTTGAACTGTTAATCCTACCTGATACGGGACTCAACAATCGACCGATAGACCCGCAGGACAATCGTCCCATCAAAGGCGTGACAACTCAGCAGCTTGAAAAACTAATCAATCAGCGTTGATTTAGAGGAATATAATCCCGCCGGACATGCCCTTTATAAACCTGTCTTGGGCGTCCTATCTTCTGACGAGGATCGCTCATCATCTCCATCCAGTGCGCAACCCAACCAACAGTGCGGGCGATCGAGAACATAACAGTAAACATGTTATTTGGGATGCCCAATGCCCGGTAGATAATACCTGAGTAAAAATCCACATTGGGATAGAGCTTTCGCTCAATAAAATATTCGTCGCTGAGCGCGATCTCTTCCAGACGTTGAGCGAGTTCAAACAATGGATTGTTGGTATCCGCCAGTTTATCCAACACCTGATGACAGACGTCACGGATGATATTCGCCCGCGGGTCATATTTTTTGTACACCCGGTGCCCAAAGCCCATCAGCCTAAAGCTGTCATCCTTGTCTTTTGCCTTTGCGATATACTTATCGATCTGAGAAACGTCACCTATTTCAGCCAGCATATCCAGCACTGCTTCATTAGCCCCACCATGCGCTGGCCCCCAAAGGGACGCAATACCTGCCGCGATACAGGCAAACGGGTTCGCCAACGAACTGCCAGCCAAGCGCACTGTCGAAGTACTGGCATTCTGCTCGTGGTCTGCATGCAGGATAAACAACAGATTCATTGCTTTTTCTGCAATAGGATCCGGCTCAAAAGCCTCGCAGGGAGTTGAGTACATCATGTGCAGCAGATTTGCACAATATGGAAGTCGGTGGCGCGGATAGACAATAGGCGCACCTATATTGTGTCTGTAGCTGGCTGCCGCGATAGAGGGCATTTTAGCAATCAGCCGATGCGCTGCAATCTCGCGTTGTTGCGGGTCATTGATATCCAGTGAATCATGATAAAAAGCGGAGAGGGAGCCAACAACCCCAACCATGATCGCCATGGGATGCGCGTCATAGTGAAAACCGCTGAAGAAATTCTTCAGGGTTTCATTGAGCATTGTGTGATGGGTAATCCCGTTATCAAACGACGCCAGTTCGGTCGCCGTAGGCAATTCACCGTATAACAGCAGGTAAGCAGTTTCGATAAAATTACCATTTTCCGCGAGTTGCTCAATAGGATACCCCCGGTATTCGAGCAAACCTTCCTCGCCTTGAATGTAGGTGATTTTACTCTGGCAGCTGGCTGTCGACATGAAACCAGGATCATATGTAAACACTCCAGCGTCCTTGTAGAGTGAAGAGACATCGATAGCGGCCGGGCCTTGCACAGACTCTCTTACCGGCAATTTAACCGATTGGCCTGTTTCATCATTTATCAATGTAAATGTTTTTGCTTCCGCCATTATTTACTCCTCTACTCATTTTTAATGGTGCCTATACTACGCTAAAAGCAGTCATCAATTGCAAATCAAACCGCCGGCCACTATTTTGGGATTCGGTCAATATCCTGACCCACCGTTTGTGCAGAAGCATTGAATAAGCTCCATTCATCGTCATTGAGATCCAACTCAACAATTTTCTCTACGCCTTGCTCAGAGAGCACACAGGGAACCCCCATGGCTAAGCCCTGCTGGCTATATTCTCCTTCCAGTAATGCAACCGTTGGTAAAATTCTGCGCCGGTTATTGACAATAGCATCCACCATGGTTGCCACAGCCGCAGCGGGGGCATCATAGGCACTGCTGGTTTTACGCAACGAAAGGATCTCCGCGCCACCATTCCTTGTCCGTTCGATAATCGCCTGGAGTTTATCTTCACTGATGAACTGCTTCAGCGGGATACCGTTAATCGTACAGAAACGGGGCAGTGGCACCATCGTATCCCCATGACCACCCAACACAATGGTCGTAATATCGCGAGAGGAGAATCCTGTCTCCATGGCAATAAAACTCGCCATACGCGACGCATCCAGCACACCCGCTTGCCCAAATATCCGATGACGCGGCCAACGGGTTCGCTGCCAAACCCGGTAGGTCAACACATCTACCGGATTGGTCACCATCAGCATCATCGCATTTGGCGCATATTCCAACGCATTATCAACGATTCCATCAATGACCGCCAAATTCACGCCCAAGACATCAGATCGCGACATGCCTGGTTTACGGGGGACTCCAGCCGTCACGATTATCAGCTCTGATCCCGCCATGGCGGATGGATCATTAGAACCAATCACCCGCGTATCGAAATTAAAGAAACTGGACGTCTGCATAACGTCCAACGCCACGCCCTGCGGTGCATCTTCACGGATGTCAATCAGCACCAGTTCACGACATAGCTCAGCTTCCGCTAGTATCTGCGCAGTGGTTTCACCTACTAAACCGGCACCTACAATTGTGACTCGATTCATCTTAACCCCTCATGCATAGCGTAATTCAGGCCAGCCCAAATAAGCATGCATTATTTATATCAAGATACAGTAAATTACAACGTTGGCATTTATTAAAAAAAAGGGCTGTTATGGCAAGACTCGGCAGAATCAAGGCTTCTTACATTCTTCGATCTCACTATGCATGCAGCCCACCAGCATGCCTCGCACAAAGCGGCCATACAACTCAGTCAAGGGATTCCAGCAAAGACCACCGCTTATCTGATGATGCAAAACCATCATCTCAGAAGGGTGTAATTAACTCCTATGGAACGCCAATTTCAGATTATTGCACCAGATTGATCCAGAAATCGCCCCATAGCCCCTATTCATGCTCACATGCAATTAGCCACTGAGCATAGACTGATACTCAGCTTCATAAAAAAAACGTGCTTCCCCAAAGGCGGGTTTGAGCTGATCCAACCAGGTGGCCTTCTCATCAAATTGGGCAAAAAATGGGCGCTGCACCCAGTCAGGATTACGCGCCTGAATAAAGCGCAAAACAAAGACCTTTTCCCCGGCAATTTCAGCCACCCCCTGAATTTCCACCTTACCAGGGCCGGCACTCATGCTTGGACCCCGCGCTGTCCGCCCCAGACCAGACACCTTCTGCATGGCTTGACGATAAATTTCCCAGGCCTTGGCCAATGGAATCTCGAAATAGCAACGCGCACCCGTATCCCGTTCAACGAACATGTAGTAAGGGATGATGCCCAGTTTCACCTGATTTTTCCATAATCTCACCCAATCATCCGCATTATCATTGATATTGGCCAGCAATGGCCCCTGACTGCGGATCTCGGCCCCGGTTGCCCGCAAGCGGTTAATCGCTGCATGCGCAATATCCGTACTCAACTCTCGCCAATGGTTGTAGTGAGCCATAATCGCCAAATGTTTACCGGAAAGTACCAATCTATGCAGCAGATCCACCAGGCTGTCAGCATCTTCATCGGTAACAAAGCGCTGGGGCCAGAAAGTAAGCGCCTTGGTGCCAATGCGAATGGTCTGGATATGCTCAAACTCAGGCTTCATGAGAGGTTCAAGATAGGCCTTGAGATGTTTGGTTTTCATCACCATCGGGTCGCCACCGGTGATAAGCAGGTCCGAGATCTCTGTATGCTCCCGAAGATAATGCTGCAACCGATCCGCTTCAGTACTGGCCATTCTCAGGCCCTTGTCCCCTACAAACTGCGGCCAGCGAAAACAAAAAGTACAGTAACTGTGGCAAGTCTGTCCCTGACTAGGGAAAAACAACAATGTTTCCCGATACTTATGTTGCAATCCACTCAGCGGGTTACCTTCATTGTCAAAAGGTACATTCAACTGCAGCTGTCCAGCTGGATGTGGATTCAACTCTGCCCGAATCTCCTTTGCAATGCTCTGTATATTTTGTTTATCCAGGCCTGCACGGTGTGCAGCCGCCATACGCTCGAAATGCGAATCAGGCAACATGCCGCGCTGGGGGAAAGTAAGTTGATAGATGGCGTCATCAGGGACATTATCCCAGTCGATCAACTCTTTGATGACGTACTCATTGACCCGAAAGGGCAGTACGGAGGCAACGACCTGCATATCGAACCGTGTCGACTCAGGCAGCGCCTGCAGTGGCTCAATCCGCTCAAGATCACGTTGCGTAAAAACTTTAAATCGCTGTGGTTCATGATTATTGGCTACCGAATGGATATCGAATCCTCTTCGAACGGTAGATTGAGTCATGAATACCTCCAATGAAATTTGTTACGCACTAAATTAGGTGCAAAAGGCCAACGATTCTAACAGATATGGCGCATCACAGCAAAACCAATGCAAAATCATATAGTTGCATTCTAATAATTCATCCAATGACTAGAAAACCAACCACTTGATTTGGGCGATTCGTCACAAGCCTCAGGTACGCGGACAGGTGTGCAGAGCGCGCGAAAGATGCCGTGACAACAGCACGCTGGTATGGAATAGGCGACTCCCCTTCAGACCGCCCCTGCCACACTCGATAACCTGCCCCCTCATAAAGACAGGCAAATGAGCCAGCTGGCGCCGTTCCGGCTTATTCTAGATTAAAACCTCAATGGACTCCCGTTATGACCCATTCGACACAAGCATCTCGCAACAGACTAAACTGGAGAAATCTGCACAAAAATACTTCCTAATTGCCCGCGGAACACAAAATGAATTTACATGAATATCAAGCTAAAGGACTTTTTTCTGATTACGGCATCCCCGTACCCAACGGCAAGAGCGTCACCAGCCCCCACGAAGCCAGAGCTGCCGCACAGGAACTTGGGGGGAATCTTTGGGTGATCAAGGCTCAGGCCCACACTGGCGGCCGGGGTAAGGCGGGCGGGGTAAAACTCGCCAGGAATCTGGATGAGGTCGTGGTTGCTGCAGAATCGATCCTCGGCATGACTCTGATCACCAAACAAACCGGCCCTAAAGGCTTGCCTGTACACCAGGCATTGGTAGAGCAGGGTAGTGATATCGACCGGGAACTCTACCTTGGCGCACTCCTCGACCGGGCATCCTCCCGCATAACATTCATGGCTTCCACCGCCGGCGGCATGAATATTGAAGAGGTAGCCGCCGATACCCCTGAAAAGATCCTCACAACCCAGATCAACCCCTCCACCGGGTTATTGCCCTATCAGTCCCGCAAGCTGGCTTTTGGGCTGGGGCTTGAAGGGGGCCAGATCAAACAGTTCTCACAAATCATGCTGGGGCTGTTCAAGCTTTACATGGATAAAGATGTCAACCTCATAGAGATCAATCCGCTGATCGTCACAAACGCCGGGGAGCTCATCGCCCTCGATGCCAAAATCAACATCGACGACAACGCCCTCTACCGGCGCCAGGAGATTCTGGCCATGCGCGACCCGAGTCAGGAGGACGAAAAAGAGGCCGCAGCAGCCCAGCACGACCTCAACTACATCACTCTTGATGGTAACATCGGGTGCATGGTGAATGGTGCAGGCCTGGCAATGGCCACTATGGACCTGGTCAAACTTCACGGCGGGGCGCCCGCCAATTTCCTTGATGTGGGAGGCGGAGCCACGGCCGAGCGTGTCACTGAAGCCTTTAAACTCATCCTCTCCGAGGAGAAGGTCAAGGCCATTCTGGTGAATATCTTCGGCGGTATCGTCCGCTGTGACCTGATTGCTGAAGGCATCATAAGTGCGTCACAAAAGGCCGGCGTAAGCGTCCCTGTGGTGGTCAGGCTGGAAGGCACCAATGCGCAACAAGGGTTGAAGATGCTGAAGGAGAGCGGGTTGGATTTCATTACCGCCGCCGACTTCACTGAAGCCGCGGAACAAGCCGTTGCAGCTGCCTACTGAATCACCCAATCACAGGATTCGCATCATGAGCATTCTCGTAGACCAGCAGACCAGAGTCATCTGCCAGGGCTTTACCGGCAAACAAGGCGCCTTCCATTCCGAACAGGCGATGGCTTATGGCACCAACCTGGTGGGTGGCGTCACCCCCGGCAAGGGGGGGCAGCAACACCTGGACCGGCCTGTCTTCAATACCGTGCAGGATGCTGTCGACTCAACCCAGGCGGACGCCAGCATGATCTATGTACCCCCGCCATTCGCTGCTGACGCCATCATTGAAGCGGCGGATGCCGGGATAAAAATCATTGCCTGCATCACCGAGGGTATCCCCATCCTGGACATGCTCAAGGTGAAAGAGGCCCTGAAATCTTACCAGGCCCGCCTGATCGGTCCCAACTGCCCAGGCATCATCACCCCAGGCGCCTGCAAGATCGGCATCATGCCAGGCTCCATCCATCGACAGGGCAGGGTGGGGATCATCTCCCGTTCCGGGACCCTCACCTATGAGGCCGTTAACCAGACGACTCAGGCCGGCCTTGGTCAGAGCACATGTGTCGGCCTGGGCGGGGACCCGATCAGTGGAACCAGCTTCATCGACTGCCTGGAGTTGTTTGAACAGGATGAGCAGACTGAAGGCATCATCATGGTTGGCGAGATAGGCGGCTCGGCAGAAGAAGAGGCGGCGGATTACATTCAAGCCGATGTCAGTAAACCTGTGGTTGCCTATATCGCCGGCGTCACTGCGCCACCTGGAAAGCGCATGGGACACGCCGGTGCAATCATCAGCGGCGGCAAGGGCACAGCAGAAGCCAAATTCAATGCCCTGGAAGCTGCTGGCGCCCGGGTTGTGCGCTCGCCGGCAGAGATGGGCGAAGCTATGGCTCAGCAGCTCAATTAATCAATCTCACAAAATTGATAACATTGAGAAATAATTCTTCCTGTTCGGAAATCGTTAATATCACCGCCTCAGAAGAGGCGATTCAGACCATTTAATGCTGCCACCCGATAGGCCTCCGCCATGGTCGGATAGTTGAAGGTGGTCTCTGCAAAATAGCGTAGATTGTTCGCATCTCCCGACTGGGACATGATGGCCTGACCGATATGGATGATTTCAGAAGCGCCTTCACCGAAACAGTGGATGCCCAGCATCTCCAGGGTCTCGCGATGAAACAGGATCTTCAACATGCCAACGGTATGGCCGCATATCTGTGCGCGGGCGATGGTCTTGAATCCGGCCTGAGCCACTTCGTAAGGTATCTTCTGCTCTGTGAGTTCACGTTCCGTGCGCCCCACTGAACTGATCTCAGGACTGGTATAGATGCCTGTTGGAATATCCTTGATCAGTCTCCAGTCGGCCTCACCATCAGCTATCAGGGTCGCGGCAAACCGGCCCTGATCGTAACTTGCGCTGGCCAATCCCGGGTATCCCACCACATCACCGACCGCATAGATGTGGGGCTGACTGGTCTGATATCGCTCATTGACCTCTATCTGACCCCGCTTGTTGATCACTATACCGGCTTCCTCCAGCCCCATATCCCGGGTGTTACCAGCCCGGCCATTGGCCCATAGCAACAAATCACTCTTGATCTTCTTGCCTGACTTACAATGCAGGATGACGCCATCCTCAGCGGGCTCAACCTGTTCATACTCCTCGTCGTGGCGGATCACCGTCCCTTGCTGGCGCAGATGGTAGCTCAGGGCATCCGTGATCTCATCATCCATGAAAGAGAGCAGCCGGTCCCGGGTGTTCACCAGATTCACCTTCACATCCAGATTGCAGAATACCGAGGCGTATTCACAACCGATCACCCCGGCGCCATAGATAGTGAGGGAGGATGGGGTATGTTCCAGTTTCAGTATCGAATCACTGTCGTGAACATGGGGATGGGAGAAATCGATATCCTGAGGATGATACGGACTCGATCCAGTGGCGAGAATGAAATTGTCGGCCGTGAAGCGGAGCTGTTTGCCACTGTTTTCGTTGACACTGATGGAGTGGACATCCAACAGACGCCCACGGCCATGGATTACTTTGACCTGATTACGGCTGTAGTAGCGGTTGGCTGTTCTAACTTGCTGCTGAATTACGGCTCCAGCTGCCTGCAGGAGTTGAGGATAGTCGACGTCGACCTGGAAATCCGTCAGGCGAAAGACCGGATTCCGCCGATAGTCCGCCAGCATCTGGATACTGTGGCGAAGCGCCTTGCTCGGGATCGTCCCCCAGTGCAGACAACCGCCGCCCACTTCTTTGTAGGACTCAACCACGGCGACCCGCTGACCGGCTTTGGCCAGTGTCATGGCCGCACCTTCACCACCAGGTCCGCTGCCCACTATAATTGTGTCGAAGTGATTATTTTCCATCTTACCAATATTTCAGTTGTCGCTCTTGGCGGCACATCCTAGCATGAGCCGTAAAAAATCATTTTGGAATCAACATGTCACTTAGACTAGATTTTGCTTGAAGCTCTAACAAACTGACCGATGTAAAAACCCAGTCACCCAGATCCATAACCCATGCATTTCGACAGACATCAGAAAATTGCCATCGGACTCTATCTGTTCACGGTTCTCTATCTTTTTGTCAGGGATGATTTCGAAAAAGCCCTTGAACAAAGCGTTGCACTGTTTGTGTTACTGCTGGGAATCATCTACTACCGGCTGATAGCTTATTTTGCAGGCTTTGGCTTCCCCGAAATTTTTGCCAAGGATTATGGCTCAGAGAATCATCCCGGCCCTTATGCTGTGCTGTTCTGGATACTTTTTCTGTTCGCCTGGGCCTTCGTCTTTTTCCAGTGAATTCAGTGGAATCCCTGTTTATCAGTTGTCCTTACTGTGGTGAAACCATTGAAATTTTGATCGATTGCAGTGTGCATCGGCAGGAGTATATCGAAGACTGCTCAGTCTGCTGCCGCCCGATTACTCTGCGTGTGGCGTGCGATGCAGGAGATGTGTCCGCCGAGGCGCGGCGGGATGATGAATGCTGAGGTCTGGGATCGCACAAGCCACCCCAGACCTCCCGGCAAATCAGTTTTTATAGAGTGAACTCAACGCTTTGAGCAGTGAATTCCACGACTTTTCATCTGCCTCTTGATTATAAGCCAAGGGCAGGTTGAACTGTTTACCAAACTGGTCGGCTCCCGGATTGGTAAAAGAGTGCTTTGCCCCAGGATAATCAATAAAGCTGAAATCAACCCCGGCTTGATCCATCTCGGCCTTGAATGCATCGATCTGTTCAGCTTTGACGAAAGGGTCGTCTGCTCCGTTATACACCAACACATGGGCCTTGACTGCACCAGCCTTGGCCGGGTGCTCGGTTCCCAGACTGCCATGAAAACTGGCCACCAGATCCAGCTCCAAACCTCTTCTGGCCATCTCCAGCACAATGCCGCCACCAAAACAGTAGCCTATGGCTGAAATTTCGGAAGCTGCGACACTGGACTGCGATTTCAGAAAGCTGTCTGCAGCAAGAAACCGCTTGGTGGCTACATCCATATTCTTTTTAACTTCACCGGCAAAACGCCCAGCATCTTCAGGATGACTGGCCTGCTTGCCATCACCATACATATCGACCGCCAGGGCAGTATACCCCTGGGCTGCCAGCATCTCGGCCCGTTTACGAGCATACTCATTGTGTCCCCACCACTCATGCACCACGAGAACACCGGGGCGTTTGCCTTTAAGCGCATCATCATAGGCAAGGTAGCCTTTTAATGTCGTACCTGCGTGCTGATACTCTACCGATTTCCCCACGACTTCAGCCATGGCAATGCCGGAAAAACAGAGCAACAACCCAGCTAATAGAGCTTTTTTCATCTTCTCCTCCTGAATGAATTCTGGTTAAACCGGATTTTACTCTCAGACCCGATTGCAGGCCGACAGTTCGTTTAGCCCGGAAATTTCACCCGGGAACGCGAACTCATCGCAACAGAATATATTACAGATAGGGGCAGCAGCATGAATGGCTCAGCAGCTGAACTAATTTCGCTGTTGAGCGATGACCACCCCACCATAGCTTAACTAATGAGGATTAAAAAAGGCGCGTTATCGAATCCAACAACAGACTGTAACACCCTGCTCTCACAGGGCTTTTAAGAAGCCGCCTGTCATGCCAGCACTCCAGCTCGAGCAATCCGCTCCGCAGAGAGGAGGACCTCCTCAATAGCGCCCGTGCTGCTTACTGATGTAGTTCATCATCTCCACGTGCTGGAGATTCATATTGCGCAGAATCACATGCACTGTACGGATGATTGCGCGCATTACCTTGTAAACCAATTGGGGATCTGACTCCAGAAATGCTTCAAGGTCGCTTTTTTCAAGACTGAATACCGTGCAATTACTCAAGGCCCGCAGTCCGGCGCTATGTGGCTGACCGTCAATGAAGCCAAGCTCCCCCGCCATATCACCCTGTTTCAGCAATTGCAGTGATACACAATCATCCAATGCGGTGCACTTAACGACTTCCAGACGCCCATCCACAATGACATACAAGATCTCGTCCTGGTGCGCCTCTTCCAGTAGATATTCACCATCCTTCAGGCCAAGGACAGCAACGACCTTCGCTAATTTTTCACATTGCTCTGGACTCAGCTCTCTACCAAGAGGCGAATCCTGGATCATTTGTGGGTTGGCAATCAATGAAGATGCTTCACTTAATGGGGTATTCATGACCATTCCTTAATTCAGAAGATTCCAATAGGTAATTTTAACATTGAAATTCCAAGGTTCTGAAAGGAAAAACCACCTTCATCTATTGATGATGATCAATATTAAGGCCATAAACTGTCCATTGAACGGAGGAATCCATTGGAACCCCAGCAGAACTGTTCAATCGCCAAATGAGGTGCCGACTCTTTTTGCACTGACGATCCAGGGATGATCCATCGGAACCAGTTTTTTTGTGCCCGCCACATCAGACAGCGGCACCGGTACAGCCTGTTCGCCTTGGGAAGCAACCATCACGCCAAACTGACCCTCATGAATCAGGTCGGCACAGGCTGTACCGAGACGAGTCGCCAGCAATCGGTCAGCCGCAGAAGGAGTGCCGCCGCGTTGCAAATGTCCGAGGATCGTCACCCGGGACTCCAGACCCGTCAGTTCCTCCAATTGCTGGGAGAGCTTGACCGTGTGGTGTCCATTCTCCGCCTCCAATTGATCGAGCTCCAGCTTGGCGCGTTTACGCGTCTTTTTATCCGTGGCAAGCAGCTTGCGTTCCTGGGCAGCTTTGAGCTGTTTGCTCTGATCTTCCGGTAGGGCGCCCTCCGCCACCGCCACGATGCTGAAGGGTTTACCGCTTTGAACCCGGCTTCGGATGGCATCCGCCACGCTTTCTATTTTGTAGCCGATCTCAGGCAATAGGATGACATCGGCGCCACCAGCTATACCTGCGCCCAGGGCCAGCCAACCAGCACGATGCCCCATAATCTCAACCACAATGATCCGATGGTGGCTATGCGCGGTACTGTGCAAGCGGTCGATGGCGTCAGTCGCTATGCCTAAAGCGGTATCAAATCCAAATGTGGTGTCGGTATGAGCCACATCATTATCGATGGTCTTTGGCAGAGTGATGATGTTCAAGCCCTTCTCCATCAACTCCAGGGCATTTTTCTGGGTTCCCCCTCCACCCAGACAAACCAGGGCATCCAGATGATTGGCCGCATAATTTTCAACAATCACATCGGTCATATCCTGCTTTTTGCCATTGAACATCATGCGATGAGGTTTATCCCGGCTGGTGCCAAGAATAGTACCGCCTTTGGTGAGAATTCCTGATAGCAGATCGCTATCCAGGCGGATGATTCGGTTATCCACCAAGCCGCGAAATCCATCCCTGAAACCGATCATCTGCATATCGTAATATCCCTGCGCAGCCTTACCGACGCCCCGGATGGCGGCGTTTAATCCCGGGCTATCACCACCGGCGGTCAGAATTCCAATATGTTTGGCCATGAAACTACTCCTTAAGAGTATTTTTATCGGCCCGATTTCCAGCGACAGCCGGAATAGCGCTCACAAGAAAAGGAAGCCGGAATGTTTGATTGGGGGGCTAGATTAGCCTATTCATCCCTGGCAATTAAAGGGCAGAGCTCAATGAAGAGGATTTTTCAGGCGCCTGAGTCCAGCCGCCGGACTGCAGCGGGATGTCGTACCTGCATGCGTTGTTGACCCTTGCGACGGTAGATCCAACCGCGAGCCTCCAGGCGTTTACCTACCAGCTCATCCGGATCCCAGTCTTTAAATAGATGCCAGTCGGACCAGTCGATACGGATTGTTGGGCCCTGCTTCAACTCCACCCAGAGAGAACGCCGACTCTTGCCTATGCGCTCAACCTCTCCCTGGATATGATAAAAACCCTCTTCATGACCACCCATGCGGTTGACATCCAGGGCAGTCCAGCCCTGTTCCCAGAGACCCTGGCGCCCGGCCCTGGCTGACTGCTCCGCCATCCTGTAACACTCGAGGTTAGAGAGGTTGGGGGGAATTTGGATAGCATACCCCAGGCCTTCCCTGAGTAATATCTCCGTGATATTACGACCTTGAGTATTGTAGGGATGTGCCAGAATTCGCTTATATCGGTCCTGTAACTCTTTCCCGGTCTTGAGAAAAATCCGGTTGTCGCTGGCCTTTAAGATCGTCTTCAGGCGCTGCTTGGCAACTACGGCGCCAGGCTCATCCGATTGGCCATCACGACCCATTTCCGGCGTATTGATACCAATCAATCTGATCTTACGGCCATCAGCCAGTTTCAGGGTGTCGCCATCGTAGACATAGCTCACTTCAGCTGCCTTTCCCTGCTTCAGAAGGCTGCAACCCGCCGCTGAAACTGCCGGAAACAGACAATTGAAGAAACAGAGCACAACAAAAAAGGCTCCGCACAGCGAAGCCTTTTCAGTCGATCTCACCCAGATGCGCACAACTGAGACTAGCGACGCAATGGCGTCACCAGTGAAAAATCCGATCAGCGCTGATATTTTTTACGGAATTTATCAACCCGACCAGCGGTATCAACGATCTTTTGTTTACCTGTATAAAAAGGATGACATGAAGAACAAACTTCAACATGAAGCTCATTTTCACCCAGTGTGGAACGGGTTACAAACTCATTACCACAACTGCAAACAACCTTTATATCCTCATACTTAGGATGGATATCCGCTTTCATAACAGACCACTCAAAATAGATTACCGCCCCTAGGGGCAAGGGAAGGCGCGCAATACTATAAGAATTTCAGCGCTAAGGCAAGAACGCCCTCAGTGATGACCACTGTTTATTGGAAAACTGATGACCTTGGCTGGAACCGTGTCAACAGGGGCATCAGGAAACATTAGTTGATTCTGCCGACCCAAAAGGCCCTCTGTGCTCATTAAATGGTCCCACATCATTTTGGAGATCTTCAAGCAGGCGCTCAGTGGGCTGCAATTGCGTCGTTCCTGATCAATTCGCCATTGCAGGCATCTTAAGCGATCTCGGCGATCCAATGGCGCACTCTCGATAAATTCATCGATGGCCTCTTGCCGCAGACGCTCGAATTCCTCCGGGTCATCTTTCGCAATCAGACTCATTGAATCAAAATCAAGGGTATTAAATTCCACCTCTTTCATCGCACCTTACCTCAAGCAGCCATGTGAGATAAACGTAACACAGTTCAATGAGGGGTGTCCCGGAACAACCTTCCTGAGATTACTAACTTATATCAGCTTGTATTTTAATAAACCATTTTAAAACAATATGTTATTGCCTGCTTTTTAGACAGCCATCTAATTGACTACCTAGTTATCCGCCCAGCAAATTACCATTAGATACCCATCTGGCTTCATTAATTAAATCCAGTCGAATCTCAATCTCTCCAAGATTTTCAATCTCACCTAGAAGATACTCCGCCTTCGCCTTTGTATAGACATCTAATGGGCGAATCCTATCCACACGCCTCTCACCAGCAGCATCACTCCAAACCATATCGATAAGCATTTTTTTCATCACCGCAAGCTGATAATGCTCGTGTAAGGCACAGGCAATGGGCTTGTATGCACTCAATTTAATAACCCCTTAATCAATGGAACAATCAACAATAGTTAGTGAATATTTTCAGCGGACGGGTGAATTTTTCGGGCTAGTTATATTTATTATGAGTAAATCTATTTTTTATCGATCACAAGAGTTTGCTGCTATTATTTTTTTCAAAATAAAACGGTATTGATAATTTGATGTATTTTATTTTAAAATTCCGATACCTTAATAATTAAA
>JBDLIT010000016.1:0-45841 GCA_039714735.1 Pseudomonadota bacterium | reverse complement strand
CCCGACAGCTTCGACGACATCACCGCGCTGGTGGCGCTGTACCGGCCCGGTCCGCTGCAGTCGGGTATGGTGGACAACTTCATCAATCGCAAACACGGCCGGGAGGCGATCTCCTATCCGGATGTCCACTATCAGCACGAATCCCTGAAGCCGATTCTCGAACCCACCTACGGCGTCATCCTCTATCAGGAGCAGGTGATGCAGATCGCCCAGGTGATGGCCGGTTACTCCCTGGGTGGCGCCGATCTGCTGCGCAGGGCCATGGGCAAGAAGAAACCGGAAGAGATGGCCAAGCAACGGGCGGTATTCAAGGAAGGCTCGGAGCAGAACAACATCGATCCCGAGTTGGCGATGAAGATCTTCGACCTGGTGGAGAAGTTCGCCGGCTACGGCTTCAACAAGTCACACTCCGCCGCCTATGCGCTGGTCTCCTATCAGACCTCGTGGCTCAAGGCCCACTATCCGGCGGCCTTCATGGCGGCAGTCTGCTCGGCGGACATGGACAACACCGACAAGGTGGTGCCGCTCATCGATGAGTGCCGGCGCATGCAGCTGATGGTGGAGCCGCCCCAGGTCAATCTCTCCCAATACAAGTTCACCATCGCGGATGAGAAGACCGTAATCTATGGTCTGGGCGCCATCAAAGGCGTGGGTGAGGCGGCCATCGAAGCGATGGTGGCGGAACGGGATGCCAATGGATCGTTTAGCGGTCTGTTCGAGTTCTGCCGCCGCATCGACATGAAGAAGGTCAACCGCCGGGTGCTGGAGTCGCTGATCCGCGCTGGCGCCCTGGATGGCATGGGGGCCAATCGCGCCACATTGATGCTGCAACTTCCCCTGGCGCTGAAGATGGCGGAGCAGCATCACGCCATGCAGGCAGTCGGCCAGAACGACCTGTTCGGCATGAGCGATCCCCAGCCCACGGAGGCCAGTCAGTCCCAGGTGGTGCCGGATGATGTGGAGGAGTGGGAAGACGAACAGCGTCTGCAGGGCGAGAAGGAGACCCTGGGACTCTACCTCACCGGTCATCCCATCGATCGTTATGAAGCAGAGCTGCGGCAGATAACCAGTAGCCGGATCGGAGAGTTGTCGTTGGATTCGAGTCCGGGCAATGGTCAATACCCCAAGGGCGCTTCCTACGGGGCGCAACGCCGGGGTGTGCCCGTGGTGGTGGTGGGGCTGGTGGTGACCGCCAGCCATCGCCAGACCCAGCGTGGGCGTATGGGAACTGTCTTGCTGGATGACAGTAGTGGCCGCATCGAAGTGACCCTATTCAGCGAGACCTACGAGACGCACCGTGATCTGCTGGCGGCGGACCGCATCCTGGTGGTCTCCGGCAGTCTCAGTTATGACGAATTCCGGGGTGGGTTGAGTATCCGTGCCGACAATGTGTTGACCTTTGAACAGGCAAGAGGACACTACGCCAGCCAGTTAAGTTTGAATGTAAAACTGAATGGCAGCAATGCCAGCGGGTTTCGTCATGAACTGTTACAGACCCTCTCACCCTTCAAGGGTGGTACCACCGGTATTCGGCTGCACTATCAAAGCCCGCAGGCGGAAGGCGAGTTACAGTTCGGAAAAGAATGGATGGTCAATCCCACGGATGAGCTGCTGCGCAGATTGGAGCGTTTGCTGGGCAATGAAAACGTCAAGGTTATCTACGGACGGGGAGCAGCAAGTTAGACCCTGTTGTGATATAAATAGACAATCTACAGAAAGCCATGGATTTGAAGGAGGCGGCGTTGAAAAAGATCTGCAAAAGGGAACTTTCCACTACAAAGTCCCATGGCGTTGAGTCAACATATCCCAGTATTGGGTACCGGTTAGATAATCACCTGCTAAATCCAAAATCACACTTGCTCAATATTAAGTACAAGTTATACTTGTTCAATATATAGTACAAATAGTGGTGATTCACGATGAAAGTAGTAAATTTCTCTGAAGCTAGAAATCACTTAAAAAGTGTTTTAGACAAAGTGGTTGCCGATGCAGATTGCACAATAATCTCACGGCGTGATGCGGATGATGCCGTTGTTATGTCTCTTGATTACTACAATAGTTTAATCGAAACAGTTCATTTGCTTAAAAGCCCTGCAAATGCAGCACATTTGGCGAAATCAATTGAACAATATCGTAAAGGAAAAACAAAAGAGCACGGATTGCTAGATGACTGATATATTGTCCTGGACCAGAGAGGCTTGGTCAGATTACACCTATTGGCAAACTCAAGACAAAAAAACTTTAAAACGAATAAATAAGCTCATCAATGACACCCAAAGATCTCCATTTGAGGGGCTTGGTAAGCCTGAACCATTAAAAGAAAATCTGTCAGGCTTTTGGTCTCGGCGCATAGACGATAGTAACAGGCTCGTTTATGTGGTGGATGACAATCAACTGACAATAATTTCATGTCGATATCACTATGAAAAATGATTTAAAGCATAAAGGGGAGTGCGGCCGAGCCAGGTCGATAATTCCAGCGGGTGAGAAACCCGTCTCGTCAAGGTAGGTCACCCGCCGGGTAGCTCGTATCGGGCAGGCGGAGGTAACTCCAAATGTTAAGTACGATGTGCGCAAAGCAATAGGCCGTAAGCGTAAGTTGAAGTGATTTTACTGGTTCCCACGGTCCTCCGTGGTAACCCATAATGGAAAGATCTGACGCTAGGTCTCTAAATTGAGGTCAGAGCTACTCGTTTCTGACCTCATGGTGAGTTCCAGTGGATGCTATACGAGAGCACCGCCGATTACTAAAACCAAAACCAACAGGATTAGAACCGATAAAATTTTGAGTGATGTACTCATGATAATCTCCTTTTAAGAACTGCTCAACACTGGTTACATAGATTAAAGGAAAGCTATTTCTTTAGTATTTCTGAAAAGATCTGAGGCGTTTCAGTATGTTTCACTGAATGCGTGATCCTAGGATGATAGGCAGCTATGGCAGGACAGAGAACGTTTTCTGCAGAGACTGTGACGACCGTATCCACTTCGAATCTGCAGAATATCGACCGGCATTCTCTACCGGTCGATGAAGATGGTGGAGCGTTATTGATTCAACTTGGGGATTTCGTTGGAGAGTATGTCCAGGTTCGGCAGCATGACGATCTCGATACGCCGGTTGAGCTGACGACCTTCGGGTGTTTCATTTTCTGCCCTGGGCTGGTGCTCGCCAAACCCGGCGGCAGACAGATTTATCGGATTTACCTCTGCATCAATCAGCAGGTGCACCACCGCCAGGGCGCGGGCGGCGGAGAGTTCCCAGTTACTGGGATAGAGAGCGCTGTTGATTGGATTGTTGTCGGTGTGTCCCTCCACCTGGAAGCGGCGGTCTTCGAATTGGGTTAGTATGTCTGCCACCTGCGTCAGCGCCTCTCTACCCTCAGCATTCAGCTGGGCTCGACCGCTGTCGAACAGCACATTATTCGGCAATTCGATAACAATGCGGCCGTTTCGAATATTTACACTTAACTGGCCCGCATCGATCATACCTTGGAGCCGTTCCACGAACTGGGCATAGATCTCGTTGCGGCGCTGGGTCTCATATTCCACCTCTCTCAGCATTTCAATCTGCAGGTTGGATTCCTGCAAGGCCCGTTGCAGGTCCTGGCGCTTGATCTGCAGATCGACCAGTTCCTTGCCGGCGCTGCCGAGCTGGAGTGTCATCTGAGCAAGTTCCTTCTGTTTTTTCTCGATTTCACTTTGCGCGCCAGTCAGAGATTGTCTGGTGTCAGATAATTCCTGGAGCGCTGCATCATGTTTGCGGGAAGAGACACAGCCGGAGATGATCAGTGCAATGAGTACAACTGAGAGTGTTTGAATACGCATAAGATTTTATTGATTTGTTGTTAAACCTGGAAACGGCAGTTAACCGCTCCATTCTGAAAGTAACATGTTGATCCCTATTCAGCTGGCTTTGATCTGTTGGTTCACCTGCTGGATAACAACGCTACGGGCTGAATGGCACACCCACGTTGACGCATGTCTGTTTAGCTACTCCTTCCCTCCAATCCGCCCAACTGCTGATTCTAGGCTAAAATGCTGAAGACTGTAGCATCCATGAGAACTCGGGAATCTGTCAAGCGGCTGATCGTGTCAATGGGATGAAGCGAAACGGAAATCACGCTATCGGCTAAATTCAAAAGGTGTTTCATCGGGACGAGTGAGTGTCAGCTGCAGCCTCCATCGAGCAAAAGTTCATTACTTCAGAAGGGATTGATGTGAGAGTGCCATGGTTTACGTTGTTGCAATATTGATAGGCCTGTTTTTTGTTGGAGTATTGGGTTTCGAAGCGGGATTTTTCGCTGCGCTGACCACTTATCTGTTTGGAACACTCTATCAACAGAAGCACCGCCTGGTGGAACTCGAAGCGGAAGTTCGGCGATTGGGTTCGATAGTGTCGGCCATGAGGCGAGCTGCTGCGGATGCCGAACAGGCAGTTCCAGTCAAACCTGAAGCTAAGGCTGAATCAGTCACCCCAAGGCCAGCTGAAGTTCAAGCGGCCAGGAAAGCCGCAGAAGAAGAGCCATTGGAGCTGGATGTGGATTTCGATATTCTCGATGAGCCCGCTTCGTTTTCTCCTCCTGGTTACGAAAGGCCCGCCAGGCCGCCAGAACCTCCGGTTTCAGAAAGCTATGACGCACGCCTGCTGGCGTGGATCAAAAGCTATTTCACCGGCGGCAATCTGATGGTCAGGGTCGGCATAGTCGTACTCTTTTTCGGGGTGGCCTTTCTGCTCAAATATGCGGCTGAACACAGCTTGCTACCCATCGAGCTCAGGCTTGCGGGCACGGCCATCGGTGGCATAGCGCTGCTGATCTTCGGCTGGCGCTTACGCCATAAGCGGGAGAACTATGCCCTGACCCTGCAGGGCGGTGCGGTTGGTGTACTCTATCTGACGGTGTTCGCCGCGCTCCGGCTCTACAGCGTCATTCCTCCCGGTCTGGCATTTGGTCTGCTGCTGTTGTTCGTCGCCCTCTCTGCGCTGCTGGCACTGCTGCAGGATTCAAGGGCATTGATCGTGCTGGCGAGCGCTGGGGGTTTTTTGGCCCCAGTACTGACGTCCACCGGTGAGGGCAGTCATGTCGCCCTGTTCAGCTACTATCTGCTGCTCAATGCCGGCATCCTGTTGATTGCCTGGTTCAAGGCCTGGCGGGTGCTGAATCTGGTGGGTTTTGCCTTTACCTTTGTGATCGGCGCACTCTGGGGCGCGCAGTACTATCGGCCGGAGTTCTTTTCCACTACCGAGCCGTTTCTGATCGCCTTTTTTCTGCTCTATGTTGGGATCGCGGTGTTGTTCGCCCTGCGTCAGCCTCCCGACCTGAAAGGTGTGGTGGATGGCTCCCTGGTGTTCGGTGTGCCATTGATCGCCGCGGGTCTGCAGGCCGCCCTGGTCAAGGATTATGAGTACGGACTGGCGTTCAGCGCTCTGGCGCTTGGTGGCTTTTATATCCTGCTGGCCAGCGTCTTGTTCAAGCGCGGTGGACAACCACTGCGCATGTTGTCAGAGAGCTTTCTCGCAACCGGCGTGGTTTTCGCGACCCTGACAGTGCCCTTTGCCTTCGAAGGTCGTATCACATCCGCCTTTTGGGCTCTGGAAGGCGCGGCGATGGTCTGGGTCGGACTGCGCCAGTCACGCTTGATCCCAAGGCTTTTCGGTGCCGTCCTGCAGGTCCTGGCAGGATTGTTCTATCTGGGGGATGCCTATCGGGTGGGACAGGATATTCCGCTGCTCAATGGCCTTTTTCTTGGAACTTCACTCATCGCGCTGGGCGGGTTGTTCAGCAGTTTTTATCTCGAACGTTTAAAAGAGCGCACCGTCGTCTATGAACAACTGCTGGCAAGGCTGTTTTTTGTTTGGGGGTTTGTCTGGTGGCTGGGAGGCTGCATTCGGGAGATCGAAGATTTTTCATCATTCCCAGACCAATGGGCGTGGATGCTTGGGGTTCTGGCGCTGACCTCGGTCTTGAGTGAAGCCCTGAAGACCCGGCTTGACTGGCCAAGGCTCAGGTATGCGGCTCTGGGATTGCTGCCCTTGCTTCTGCTGGTGGCGGTGGGTATGCGCCAGGATGCCGTACATCCTCTGATGGGCTGGAATTTAGCTGCCTGGCCGGTGGCGCTTGCCGCACACTACTGGCTGCTTCGACACTATGATGACATCAGGTTGGATGTGATTCGCTTCTGGCATGCAGGAGCCTTCTGGCTGATCATATACCTGCTCTCCTACGAGGCCTCCTGGCAGCTCAACCATTGGGTGGAGGGCTCTTACGCCTGGAGAATGATCCCCTGGGCGCTGATACCGATGTTGATAGTGACGGCGCTGCTGAGATTCGGCAGGCTGCTGACCTGGCCGGTTGGACGTTTCTATGCTCAATACACCACTTTCACCCTGGCGCCGGTCATCCTCTACCTGTTGGGTTGGGCGATGTTCGCCAATGCAACCAGCCGAGGTGATCCCTGGCCATTGGACTATCTGCCGGTCATCAATCCTCTGGATCTGGTCATCCTGTTCTCAGTGCTGGTGGCGCTGAAATGGTGGCGCACCGCGGGGGAGTGGCTGACGGGGAAGGGTCTCACCCAGTCACACGCTCTGTCAGTCATGGGGGCTGTGCTGTTTCTTTGGCTGAATGGCATGGTGACCCGCACGGTCCATCATTGGGGTGGGGTGCCGTTTCATGCTCGTGCGATGTTCGACTCGCAGGTGTTTCAGGCGTCCATCTCAGTTTTGTGGGCGGTGATAGGCTTGAGTGGCATGTTGCTGGGGACCTGGCTGAAAAGACGCTTTGTCTGGATGCTGGGCGCCGGTTTGATGGGGGTGGTGGTGGTCAAGTTGTTCATCGTCGATCTATCGAATACAGGTACCGTGGCGCGTATCGTATCCTTCATCGGCGTGGGGCTGCTGTTGTTGATCGTAGGCTATTTTTCCCCGGCGCCACCCCGTGAAATCACTAAGGAGTCTGAAGAGTGAGGTTCTGGAAGGTTGTTCTGCTGCTGATTGTCTCTACAGGCCCGGTGCTTGCAGAGAATGGTATACCTCAGAAAGGGGACTTTGCCTGGGGGATGGAGCTCGAACTGGTGGATGCCAGTCCGTTTTACCGCATCCCATTGCCCCTCGATGTCTATGCGGGAATTGTCCGCTCGGATCTTGGTGATCTCCGGGTGTTCAATGGTCAGGGAGCTGTAGTGCCGCATGACCTCAGTCCGTCCTCTGAGAAGCAGGCGCCAGGTGCGGAAGTCGTAAAGACTAAGATCTTCCCCCTCTATGCCGCACGGGATTCGGATATTGAGTCCATTATCATTCAGTCCCCTCGTCAGTGGCGGGATGAGTGGGTCAGCATCACGACCCGCGAACGCTACACTGCCAGTGAAGAAGTGCTGCATGGCTACCTCCTGCAACTTCAGGAGGAAGAGAGCCGGCCTGCCCTGGCGTTGCATCTTCACTGGCAGGTGGAATCCCAGGGATTCGTGCATCGTCTGAAGGTGGAAACCAGCAACGATCTGCAACACTGGCGCACGCACAGCTCCGGGGCGGTGGTCGCGGACCTGCGATACGGCGGCGAGCGGCTGCTCAAACAGGAGATCCCGCTCGGTAATACTCATGCGAAGTATCTGCGGCTGAGTCCCGCGCAGGGCTCGAAGCTGATCGACCTGCAGGGCGCCGGCGTACAGTTCTCCGGGGAGACGCAGGAGCCGGTGCCCAACCGGCTGACCGTTGAGCAACTCGAACCGGGGGAGCAGGCGGGAGAATATCTGTTTGAACTGCCCGGCCCGCTGGTGGTCGTCAATCTGGATATCCTGCCGGCTGAGATCAACACCCTGTTGCGCGCAACTCTTTATTCCCGTGCCGACCTGGAGCAACGCTGGAAGCGGCGGGGCAGTGGTTTGATCTACAAGCTGGTTGCCGAGGGTGAGCCCCTGCAACAGACAGAGCTTCCGGTCCAGCGAACCCAGGACCGCTACTGGAAACTGGTCGTCGATACCTCAGGGGGAGGGTTCGGCGATGTGCCCCCTGAACTTGCAGTGGGCTGGGCGCCCCATAACCTGCGGTTTGCCGCGCGGGGTGAGGCCCCGTTTACCCTGGTCTATGGCAGTGGACGGGTCGGGCCCAGCAGTGGCGGCGCTCTGTTGACCGGTTTTGCCGAAGATCGGCAGGAGAGCCTCACCAGCGATCAGATTCGGTTCGCCGGACAATTTGAACTTGCAGGCCCGGCAGCGCTTGCAAAAAAGTTCGAGCATGACTGGAAACGCTGGTTTCTCTGGGGTGTGCTGTTGCTGGGTACAGGTCTGCTGGGCTGGATGGCCTGGTCGATCCTGCGTCAACTGTCTGATTGAATGAGCTTTTAACCAATTTCATGGCCGGTCTAGCTGATACTGCGCACGATATATTTCAGAAAAAGATAAACCATGACTCAAATAGAGCCTTTGATCAGAAAACGCTATACTGTCCCATTAAATCTGATTCCGGTATAGTCCATCCATGGATCTGAACTTTCTCGAATTTGAGCAACCGATCGCCGAACTTGAGGCGAAAATCGAAGAACTTCGCCTGGTCGGTGATGATGACGAAATAAATATCCAGGACGAGATCACTCGCCTTGAGAATAAAAGCCGTTCCCTGACCGAGTCGATATTTTCCAACCTGAAACCCTGGGACATCTCCCAGCTCTCCCGTCACCCCCTGCGGCCCTACATGCTGGATTATATCGATCGGATATTCGACGATTTTCATGAACTGCATGGAGACCGGGTCTTTGCCGATGATCATGCCATCGTGGGTGGTGTGGCGCGGATCGACGGGCAGCCGGTGATGGTCATCGGTCAACAGAAAGGGCGGGATACCAAAGACAAATTGTATCGAAATTTCGGCATGCCCCGGCCCGAAGGGTACCGCAAGGCCTTGCGCCTGATGGAGATGGCTGAACGGTTTCAGCTGCCGATCCTGACCTTTATCGACACCCCGGGCGCCTATCCCGGCGTGGATGCGGAGGAGCGGGGGCAGAGCGAGGCCATTGCACGAAATCTGAAGGTCATGTCCGGTCTGCGTACCCCCATCATCTGCACAGTGATCGGTGAGGGCGGTTCCGGTGGCGCATTGGCCATTGGTGTGGGCGATCGGGTGATGATGCTGCAATACAGCACCTATTCGGTCATCTCGCCGGAAGGCTGCGCATCCATTCTCTGGAAGAGTGCGGACAAGGCATCGCTGGCGGCCGAGGCCATGGCGATTACCTCCGACCGACTGAAAAAGCTGGAACTGATCGATGAGATCGTGCCTGAGCCATTGGGTGCGGCGCATCGGGATATCGAGGCGATGGCGAAAAACCTCAAGCACGCATTACTGGAAGGTCTGGAGAATTTACAGAGCATGGCCATCGACAAACTGCTCGATACCCGTTATCAGCGTTTGATGCAGTATGGCCAGTTTACTGGCGACTGATTCATGTCCTTTCGCTGGGCCGGCCAGTGAATCTTACCTCCAATCGACTATTAGAAATTCTGCAGGGCCTGCCTGCCGCAAACCGCTATCACCTGGCGTTCAGCGGGGGTCTCGACTCCACTGTTCTACTGCATTTACTGGCGGAGGTGCGTGACAGACTGCCCGGCAGTCTGCATGCCCTGCATATCCATCACGGCTTGCAGTCTGACGCAGATGCCTGGGGATTGCACTGCCGGCAGTTTTGCGAAGCTCTCTCCATTCCATACAACCAGCTTGAGCTTGGCTTGACCGGGAGGCAGGGTGAAAGCCTCGAGGCGCTTGCCAGGGATGCACGCTATGCCGCATTGGCAGCGGCTATGGGCAAAGGGGAATTGCTGTTGACGGCACAGCATCAGGATGATCAGGCCGAGACGTTGCTGCTGCAGTTACTCAGGGGCAGTGGTCCTGCTGGACTCGCGGCAATGCCCGGTTTGCTCAAGTTTGGACAGGGTTGGCTGGCGCGTCCCCTGCTGGATTTCCCCCGCGCCGCACTGGAAGCCTATGCCCGAGAGCATCGGCTGAGCTGGGTGGATGATCCGAGTAATCAGAATCTGCGCTTCGACAGAAACTATATACGCCATCGGGTGATGCCGCTGCTTCAGCAGCGCTGGCCCTCCGCAGCCACCACCATTGCCCGTTCCGCCAGGCTCAGTGGTGAGTTGCAGGGGCTGGTGGATGAGCAGGCCGCCCAGGATCTGGCTTCTGCTCAAGGCGCTTGGCCTGGCACGCTCTCTGTGTCGGTGTTGCGTAGCCTGTCGCCCGCCCGCAGGCGGAGTTTGCTACGTCATTGGATTCGGGAGCAGGGTGGGGTCATGCCGGGTTCCCGTCATCTGCTGCGCATAGAGGAGGAGTGTCTTGCCGGTCGGGAGGATGCTCAGCCACTGGTGCATTGGAGGGATGTCGAGGTTCGGCGTTTTCGGGATGGATTATTTCTGCTCAGACCATTGCCGCCCCACGATGCATCCCAGGTTATCCCCTGGCCAGGCCGCCAAGCGTTGAGACTACCGGCTGAAATGGGCGAATTGGTGCTGGAACCGGCTGAGGCGGGAATCTCAAAGGATAAGTGGCTCAAAGCGAAAATCGAGGTTCGCTTCCGGCAGGGTGGCGAACGTTGTATTCCAGCGGCTTCCAACCACCAT
The DNA here is from genome assembly GCA_039714735.1 of Pseudomonadota bacterium. GTDB lineage: Bacteria > Pseudomonadota > Gammaproteobacteria > Chromatiales > Chromatiaceae > JASJBU01. The sequence goes on along the minus strand of JBDLIT010000016.1, from coordinate 35,230 downwards.
CGGGCGTTAAAAAAGCTGTTTCAGGAGTGGGCGGTCCCGCCCTGGAATCGTGAGCGCATTCCATTGATTTATCTGGATAATCAGTTGGCTGTGATCCCCGGGTATGTGTCCTGTGAACCCTTCAAAGCCATGCCCACTGAGGAGGCTGTCATGCCGCATTGGCGCTCCCCCAATAATTCACTCGCCAAGTCGTAAAGCCAGATACCGCTCGCTGGCAGAGCTTATGAATCTACCGATTTTCTGCACGAGCCAATTCTGCCTGGGCCACTAAAATAGTTGAATGATTTATCGACTTACTATTGAATTGATCAATACTTCAGGAGGCTTTGCCTGTGGCAACAACACCTCAGATACACTACAAACAGAACCGACTGAAACAGTTAAGGGCCTTTTGTCATGCGGCGCAGAGCGGCTCTATCAGCGAAGCCGCGGAACGGCTCTATCTGAGTCAACCGACAGTTTCCCTGCAGGTTCAGGCGCTTGAACGAGAACTGGATACAATCCTGTTTGAGCGTCGTGGCCCCAAAATAAAACTGACCCCGGAAGGGGAAGCGCTTTACAAGCTTTCACAACCCCTGGTTGAGGGCATGGATAAGCTGCGGGAGACCTTTGCGGCATCCTGCGGAAAACTGGAAAGTGGTGAACTCAATATTGCGGCAGGGGAGTCCACGATCCTCTATATCCTGCCGGAACCCATTCGCCGATTTGCAGAGCTTTACCCCGGTATCCGGCTGAAACTGCACAATGTGACCGGGCGGGATGGCATGGCGATGCTGCGTGGCGATCAGGCCGATCTTGCCATCGGCTCGATGCTGGAGGTGCCGGATGACGTCATCTACCAGCCTGTGGTGAATTATGCGCCGGCACTCATAACGCCTCTCGATCACCCTCTGGCTGGACATGAAAGGGTCACCTTGCATGATATCAGCCCATATGGGCTGATTCTCCCTCCTCATCATTTAAGTACCTGGCGCATGGTGGACTTGGTATTCAATCAACATAACGCCAGTTACAAGGTGACGTTGGAGGCAGGTGGCTGGGAGGTGATCAAAAAATATGTGGAGCTTGGATTGGGAATCTCCATCGTGACAGACGTCTGCCTGACTGGCGAGGAACAGATTGCCAAGTTACCTTTGGGCGAGTATTTTCCGGACCGTAGTTATGGCATTGTGCTGAGGCGGGGGAAGTTTCTTTCACCTCAGGCAAAGCGATTTCTTGAGATAGTGCGGGAATTATTCGAACCACAAGGTCGCTGGTCGGAATCTGAATCGCTTTTCCAGACTCCGAATTTGTATTTCTGGGGAAAACCCTGAAAGGATTGACCGCCTTAGGCAAAGTTGTGTACCCGGAAGTACATACAACTATGTATTTCCTTGTATTCCCTGGTCCATTAGAATGTGTTCCAAATTATACCAAGGATTCTCATGATGTTAGGTCGAGCCCCTGAATTTCTGTCAGTACTTCGCGCAATGAAGATTGTTTCCGCCACCGATGCCACTGTTCTGGTGACGGGGGAGAGTGGAACCGGAAAGGAACTTCTCGCAAAAGCGCTGCATCGTTACAGTCGCCGCGAAGAGAAGCCGTTCGTTACAGTGAATTGTGCGGCGCTACCCGAACATCTGGCCGAGAGTGAGCTGTTTGGGCATCGTAAGGGGGCCTACACCGGAGCTGTTCAGGATGAGCAGGGCAGGGTTCAGGCCGCCCACGGCGGTACGCTTTTTCTGGATGAAGTCGGTGAACTGCCGCTTGCCGTGCAGGCAAAATTATTGCGGTTCCTTGAAACCGGCGAGTGTCAGCAACTGGGGCAGCCTCTCACCAAACGGGTCGATGTGCGGGTTCTTGCCGCCACGAACCGGGATCTGGGGAAGGCCGTGGAAGAGGGGACCTTCCGCCGGGATCTCTATTATCGGCTCTATGTGGTGCCTTTGGAGCTGCCGCCACTGCGTGTGAGAAATGGGGATGTCGGTCTGATGCTGACCGGGTTGACCCGCGAATTGTCTGCCGAATATGATCTGGCGCCTCCCCGCTATTCCAATAATGCATTAAAACAGCTGAACCGCTATCAGTGGCCCGGTAATGTCAGGGAACTGAAGAACCTCTGTGAGAGGATGCTGATCCTCTTCTCCGGCAGACAGGTGGAAGTGGAGAACCTGCCTCTGGAGATACGTCAGGCGAAAACGGAGATTAAAACCGTGGTGGGTGGCTTTATGTTGCCGGAGATGGGTTTGAGTCTGGATGACCTGGAAGCTGATCTGATCAGACAAGCATTGAGCAAAGCTCTTGGGAATCGGAGTAAGGCCGCCAGGCTGCTCGGACTTTCCAGGGATACATTGCTCTATCGCATCAAGAAATACGCGATAGATTACTAAGTCAGCAGTTGGGCTGCCTGCATCAGTAGATGCGGTAGCCGCCGTGACGCTTGCGGCTAAACCAGTCAAACAACGCTAAACCGGCCAGCAGTCCAACCAGTAGGGAGACTGCTGTTGCAGCCAGGCCCCAATGCCATGGAATACTCCATTCCGACGGGAGGCTGCCCTCCAGAGATTGAATCTTCTCCCGCAGGTCGGCGTTATCCTGCGTGAGTTTCGCGATCAGGCTTGAATCGTTCTCCTTCTTTTCTTTATGACCTGCCAGTTCCAGGGCGGTCTGGATCTTCTCGGCGCGGAGTTCTCCCGCCAGTTTATTGCTGTTTGTCAGATGTACCCCAGCCTTCTTTAAGGCTGCCTCCAACTGGGCCTGCTTCTGTTCCAGTTCTAGGACTCTGGCTCGGGCTGGTTTGCCCGTCATCAGGAAGCCGGCTTTAGTCCAGCCGATAGTGCCGTCCGGGGTGCGCACCTTCGCGAACAGACCGCTCTCCTCCAGCACTTCCAGTTGAGTGCCGCTTTGCAATCTTTGTAAAAGTTTTCCCTTGGAGCCTTCGTCCGCATGGAGTGCAAGTTTAAGGTCGTCAGTGACATATTTCGTCTCGGCACTCACCATTTGGGAGGTTAGGAAAAAGCTGACTCCTATAAGCCAGGTTATTTTGTTGATCACTGAATAACTCCCCCGGTGCCAGAAAAATTCAAAATATGATCCCCGTGGATCTCAGTATGTATATGCCAGTAAAAAAAGCGGTCTGGTGGAATGAGGAGGAAAACATACTCCTCTTTCGTTGCCGCCTGGCGAAATATGGCAAGCCAATGGATTCAAATGGCAACAAACCGGCAGGGCCTGGTAATTGTAAAATATATTAATCATTTCATAGGGATGAGGTGCAATAATCGTACTGGGCGTGCTGCTTGGCTGGAACGGATCGTGGTGTTCAGTAATCTTGTAACTGCCTGATATCTCTTACTGCAAATCGAGGCTATGAGCCATTTTTATCAACTGTCTATCATATCATTGGTCGTAATGGAGATAACATAGCCTCATTATAATCCGCCTAACAGTTTAAATTAATTAGGGTCAATCTGGATATCGGATTGGATGGCGAGGGAGGTTTGGTCTTTTCTTTATCAGCCCAGCCAGTGGTTACGAAATGTAATTTTGGATTAAATAATCACTGCAGCGAATTTGGGAAGGTGTAAGGGTTGATCCGGGCAGGGGGGAGGAAAATCCCTCCACCCCTGATGAATTACAACATATTGATTATCAATCAAAGATCACTAAAAACAACAGAGTCGATAAGACTGCGGTTAGAAATATCATCATTTTTAACTCCTCCTGAGTCGCTGGTCTTCATCTATGAATTTATTATTGTTAATGGTAATGATAAGGAAGAAACGTAAAAAGTTGTATCGGTCTCAACTGATAGATGTGTAGGTCTAGTCCCACACAAACCTATTCCTTGTCCGGGTATTTGAACCTAGAAACTGCAGTTTCTAGGATGAATCGAGGAAAAAGATTATCCTGCTTACACCTGAGGTATAGCCATCATGCAGTCCCGGCGCCTCATCGAGGGTAAGCAGCCAAAAAAAACCCGCTCAGGTCAGTGAGCGGGTGAATTCATCCGTGAGGAGGAGGAAGGTTTAGCCATAACTATGACAACATAACTACTGTAACGATCCATTAATATGAAGAGAAATATACGAGACCATGATGGTGAATACTGCTCATGTTGTTGGCGTGACTGATTGAATATGAACTTGCCCACGACACATGGCGGGTGTATAGAATAGATGAATATTTTTATACAGCTTTCGAGAAGGAGCCGGATTGTGATTAAAAAGTCAGGGCAAACCATTATGCTGATCTGTGCCGGAATCGTAGCACTGGTTTTTGTGAAGCTAATGTATGACATGAGTACAAACATGGTCAGGATGACGGATCATGTTGGTTCTCTCGCCAAGGATGTGTCTGCCATGAATGTCAGTATGAATGGGATAGCGGAAGATATGGCGCAGATGCGTGAAAGCATGCAGCGTATGGATGCAAACATCCAGGAAATGGGAAATGCCGTTAAGCAAGGCGGCAAGGTTTTCCAACAGTGGGATCCAGCGCGGATGATGCAGTAGCGTTAAGCTGGTTCCAGCTATTCATCCAATAAGCAGTGAATCTTAGGGGGCGGGTTCGGCCCAAAAGGGTAACTGCTATTACGGCTATCATCGTGGTCCCCTCCAGGAAGGCAGGGACATCGTCCAGGGTCTGAATCTTCTGGTCGTTCATGTAAGTCACCATGGGTGGCCATCATGAACAGGCGTTCCTGCCCTTTCAGACTCATTTCATATTGGACAAGGCTTTCCCTTGACAGCGGGCAAATCCTCTCGTAACGTTTGAATACCTTTTGGATTGAATAAAACTTTATTTCTGGAAGCCGGTAACAATGATTAACTCCATAACACATTTCACCAACAGCACTGCGCGCCCCGCAGATATGTGGGATGTGTCTGTGTACCCAACCGGCTCTGTCAATCGTCAACTAATCGATATTCGCTCATACGGCTCCGGTTACGAGGGTTCCCCGACAGGATAAGGTTTTTCCAATAGATATTTAGAGAAAACCTCCCGGGGAATCATTTCCCGGGAGGTTTTTTTTTGGCACCTCCACACGGAATAAGAAAGGACAAATGCCATGGTGGCCAAACAGAAGCGTCACGTCAGTGACCATGAAATCATAGACCGATACACCAATCAGCCGGTCATTATGCCGCTTGATCTTCGGTCAAGGATTGAACAGCAGCTGGAAGGACAGCCTGTACAGTTGTACGCGCTGTCTGATCTAGATGTATCAATGAAACTGTCCCAGACCTGGATTGCACTAAGCCCGGATTATCTGGTGATTGCCGAATCAGACAGCAAGGCTAGTGATGCCAGGTTGCATCTGATCGAACGTTCAGTCATCCAATCGGTGCGGGAGATACCAGGCCTGAGCTGCTCAACCATGGTGATTCAGGGTGATCCCGGGGATGTACGGCTGGCACAGTTCCGTTACAGTCATCGGCAGCGTCGTGCCATGGAGAACATTCGTTATCTGCTGGAACAACAGATCGCAGGACGCAGTGTTGAACCGGATGATCCTGACACGGTTTATGCCGCGGCCGTGGCACAGCCGGTACGTGATGCCCAGGCCTCTGTAGCCGGACAGCGCCTGACGGTACTCTGGCGTCTGCTCAGTTATCTCAGGCCCTACAGAAAAGAGCTTGTGGTTGGGATGCTTGCGGCAGTGATGATGACCATTTTGAGCCTGTTGCCGCCCTACCTGACGAAATACCTGATCGATCAAACGATCGAGCCTTTTGAATCCGGTGCATTAACCATGGAAAAGGCCCAGCTGATTGGCTGGACAGTGATCGGAGCGCTGGCAGCTGCCTATCTACTGCGTGAAATCGGACACTGGCTCCGGCTCAGGTTCATGTCGGTGCTGGGTGAATACGTTGCAGCTGATCTGCGACGGGAGTTGTATGAACACCTGCAAACGCTTTCCCTGAGTTTTTACTCACGTAAGCAGACCGGCAGCATCATCAGCCGTGTCAGTCATGACACGGACAGATTGTGGGATTTTATCGCATTCGGTGTTGTGGAAGTTTCCCTAGCGATCATTATGCTGTTTGGATTGAGCACAGTGCTGCTGATGCTGGACTGGCGTCTCGGCCTGATCATGGTGCTGCCGTTGCCACTGGTGATCTTTGCCTTTGTGATTCACAGCAAAACATTGAAACGGTTGTTTCTCCGTGCCTGGCGAAAATGGTCGGCAGTGACCGAAGTGTTGTCAGATACCATTCCCGGCATGCGGGTGGTCAAGGCCTTTAACCAGGAAGATCGCGAAATACACCGCTTTAATAAAAGCAATGTCAACGCATTGATGGAGTTCAACAGCCTGCACCATGTCTGGACCCGATTCTGGCCACTGGTGATGCTGGCGTTGCACGGCATGGCGATCGCTGTCTGGATGTTTGCCCTGCCACGCCTGTTGAACGGCCCTGATGCTCAAACCATGGATCTCTCTTTTGGTACTTTCATGGCATTCCTGCTTTACATGGGGATGTTCTTTCAACCGATCGAGACTATTGGAATGGTGACTAGAATGATGAACCGGGCGACCAGTTCCGCATTGAGAATTTTCGAGATTCTCGATACGGAACCGGAAATCTGTGATGTCACGGAATCCGTGAAACTGGAGCCTGTATCGGGACGTGTCACCTTCAATGAAGTCACCTTCAGCTACGATGGTGTACGTCAGGTTCTGAGAGATATCTCTTTTGATGTGGCGCCGGGTGAAATGATTGGACTGGTGGGGCCGTCCGGTTCAGGTAAAACGACCGTAACCAACCTGATATCCCGTTTCTATGAGCCTACCAGCGGTGAAGTTTCCATCGATGGTGTTGATCTCCAGAACCTGGATACCGGTCACTTTCGCCGGCAGATGGGAGTTGTCTTACAGGATTCGCACCTGTTTCACGGCACGGTGCTGGACAACATCCGCTACGGTGTACCTGAAGCGTCATTCGCTGAAATCATCGAAGCCGGAAGAGCGGCTAATGCTCATGACTTCGTCACCCGCCTGCCCAATGGTTATGACACTGTCGTAGGTGAACGCGGACACACGCTTTCCGGTGGTGAGCGGCAAAGGATTGCAATTGCCCGGGCGATTCTTAACGATCCCCGAATTCTCATTCTGGATGAGGCAACCAGCAGTGTTGACACTGAAACCGAACGCAAGATACAGGTAGCCCTGGAGCGCTTGGTGGAGGGTCGAACCGTTTTTGCCGTTGCACATCGGCTCTCAACACTGCGGCGCGCAACACGTCTGCTTGTATTGAAAGATGGCCGCCTTGTTGAACAGGGAACGCATAGAGAGTTGCTTGATATGGAAGATGGTGTCTATCGCAAGCTCCACGAAACACAACGGGTGCTGCATGAAATGTATGCAGCGTAATTAAGCATAAGGAAAGCGGGTGGAGGCGACTTCACCCGCTCTATACTGAAGATTAAATTGAGGTACAAATAATGGAACTTACCTATAAGGACGGCAATCTCTATCTGCACAGGCAGAGCGAAGAGATGATCTCCGTTCTGGCCCGGCCCTGCTTTCCCTGGAGTGAACCTGGGAAATTCATTACTCTGCGGGATTTCGATAATAAAGAAGTACAAATGATCGAAGATCCTGCTGAACTGGATGAACATTCAAGAGAGGCACTGAAACAGGGTTTGTCAGCATCTGATTTTGTTTTTCAGATCGTTGAGATCAGTGCTGTGGATACGGAATTTGAAATACGTAACTGGAAGGTAAGTACTGTTCAGGGTGAGCAGGTGTTTCAGACCCATCTCGATGAGTGGCCGCGAAAAATGCCTGGCGGAGGATTTCTGTTGCGCGATGTTGCGGGTAATCTATTTTATATTCCATCAGGAGATAATCTCGACTCGCACAGCCAGAGTCTATTATCAGGGTTTATTGAATAAGACGGGTGATAACAGCCAAGGGATTTCTAATTTTTTTGTCATTGACGGTGCGGCGGGGACACGGCTTGCCGGATGGTCTTGTTGGTGCAGCAGGTGCGGAAAAAACAGGTCAGTTTCAAGCGGGCAGGGGTGACATTCAGGGTGACATCAGGGCGATCGGACGGTACCGAGGCGGACCGCTGACGGCAACCTACCGTTGGATCTGGGCAAAAAGGGGGGTTATTCTTCCTATACCCTTATGCAAGAGTATGGTTTATAGGGGATTTATTAAGACTGTACTTTATAATCCGGTACAAGAAGAACTTTTGAGCCATTAATCACCAGCGCGAAAAGAGCGGGGATTCATGATATTCAGCCTTTTCATACTGCATTTTTTTGCGCCGCTGTTTGTCCTGTTTCAACTGGGGATGCAGCAGTTTTCCAGTCGTATGGAGTGGCTTGCCGCCCTGATCCTGGCTACGGGTGTAACCGTTGTCCTGTCAATGATCGGTCATTGGGGCTGGTTCAGCATATACCTCGTGCCAATTTATTGCCTGCTGCTGGTTATTGCGATCTGGCGATCAGCAAGGCGTTACTCTTCGATTGAGCTCCATAGTCCGGCAAAGGGCAGCGCCTGGCTGGAATTCACAATATCCATGTTGCTGGGTGCACTGGCCTGGGGTGGCGCCGTGATGGCATGGGGCGGTCATACTTACCCCGAGCGCGTGGTCGACCTTAGTTTTCCATTTCACGAAGGAACCTACCTGGTAGGACATGGCGGCAGCAGTTCAATCGTCAACCATCACTACGGGCACAAAAGCCAGAAATATGCATTAGACATTTTGAGGTTATACCCGTGGGGAGGCAGGGCAAAAGGTGTCTACCCGGATATGATCACCGCCTATGCAACTTATCACACCCCGATTTATTCTCCCTGTGCCGGTTCGGTTGCGGCGGTCATTAATAATCTGCCGGATCAACCGCCAGGCCATTTCGATCGTGATAACCCGGCAGGTAACTACGTTGCCGTGGAATGTGGGGGAATCGTGGTGTACCTGGCACATTTCAGCACCGGAAGTATCATCGTAAATGTGGGGGATTTTGTTGACGCGGACACGGAGCTGGGACTGAGTGGCAATTCCGGCAACACTTCGGAACCGCACCTTCATATCCACGCCGAGGAGGGGAAATACCCCGGTGTCTTTTCCGGAAGTCCAGCCGTGGCAATGACTTTTGGACAGCGTTTCCTGGTCCGCAATAGCGTGGTATTCCAATAAATCCGGCTTTCGATCTCTCTTGCAAGGATGTGTCTGCCATGAATATCAGTATGAATGGGATAGCGGAAGATATGGCGCAGATGCGAGAAAGCATGCAGCGTATGGATGCAAACATCCAGGAAATGGGAAATGCCGTTAAGCAAGGTAATTACGGTGACAGTTTACTAAAAATGCTTAATTATTGCCTTATCCCTTCTTTTTTTGAATTACGGTGGGCCTGTCCAATATATTTAGTAAACTGTCACCGTAATACGCACTTTGCCGTGCAATGGGATGCTTCGACCAAGCGCTTCTATGAGCGTAAGCAGCGCAAGACCAACCGGATCATTGCTATCCGGGCGGTCGCCAGAAAACTGGCCAGGGCCAGCTGGATGATGCTGAAACATCAGACGCCCTACGACGAGCAGATGCTATTCGGATAAGTTTGGGCAACGCAGGGAAACCAGGCTGGGGAGTGGAGCAACCACCTATTTTGAATGGACCCTGCGTTGACCTTTGTTTCAGGCGATTCGCCCGTATCGTGAGCCGATTCCGGACTGGACAGCCGAACGCTGAACCATGGATTCATGTGACCCTTGTGGACACGATACGGTACTGAAGATTGTGTGGGGCGTGTAACACCAAAGGCAGAAAGACAAAGGAGGTGTTCTGTCTTGATCCAGATGGGTGTGTGGTGCGGATGGTTGCCATCTGACACCGAACCGTTGACATAACAGGAGCGACGTTGGCTGGAAACAAAGGCGGTTATTTGACTATGCCGCTATGGTCGGCAGGATTTTGTTCGGACTATTGACATAACTGGCTAGATGGGTGTCCCCAGAACTCTTTATGTAGATGCACTTCACTTGCCCGGCATAGCGCGGCAGGAGGGGCTTGAGGGCATGGAGATCGTCGCCCTGAACGATGAGATTGCCGCTATCCGAGTTGTTGCCGTGGGAAAGTTCGGGTATCGGTTCCGGTAGTCGGTAAGGCACTTCCTTGTGGTGTTTTACTACGGCCTTTTCCCTGTCCAATCGAGCGTAGGCATAATGTTACTTCTGTGATTCTTCGTCTAGTTTTGCCAAATCGGGAGAGTACTCCATTGGCCAGGAAAGCCCATGGCGGTTTCATCTATGTCGTATTCGATCAGCAGATTCTGTAACTTGTTTTTGAAGTGATGACCTGGACAGATTCTGTCCATTAGATAGGCGAGCATAACCAGTGGATTGTAAATCTTCTTGGCTGCGGCGGTATTCAGATTAAAGTTTCTTCTCAAACCATTTGGCCGGTTGCCGGGGATAACCATTTGCATGGTGAACTTGCGGTTCCAGAGGCGGCTGTGATGGGCGCATGTATTGCGGACGGTGTTGATTTGATGCAGGAAAGAGACTAAGACTTTTTCGTCTAGGTCATAGGTATTGGCGATGCGCTTCCTGTCCTGGCGCAATTTGAGATTGGCATAGAACTGGGAAAGCTGTCCGAATGAAATTACCTCGACTATTGCCCAAATGGGGGGCGTGGTTTCGTCGTAGGTGTCAATTAGGTGTTTAATGAAGGTTTCCCTACTTCGGCCAATTTCACCTGTGAGTTTCCCAAGTGTTCGTAGGTATCGATCCTGACACTTGAACAGACTGCTGTTTAGATGGGGGTGTGACCCATATTTTTGCGATAGGTGGTAGGCCCATTGCGTTCTTACCGATACCTCTACTCGCTCCATGGCATCCATTACCAGCAAACGGAGTTCCCTGTCGAAAACATACAGATCGATGATCTGTTCAAAGCTGGTTCCTGGCTTGAATTGATGAGGGTCATGGCTGGCCTCAAAGGGAAGCCAGTAACCGGAGAGTCGATAGTAGTTGAGATGTTGCAGGTAGTGTTTTGCTTTTTCCCTGTCAGGAACCACCATGCCACGTTGGATAAGGATATTGACCTGCTGATCCAGATCAGTTGAGGGCTTTGTGAATTTCATTTTTCAGCCCCGCAAAAAGTGACCCCCCAGGGTGCGCCGTTCTTATGAGAGGCGTGGGGGGTGTTGTTGAGAGCAATTCTAGTTCTTAAATGCATAGTTACCAGATAATTCCATTTATGTAGGTATATATGTAACTTATTAGTAACTCAGCTTTGCTTCTTAGTTTGCCCTAGCTGGATCAAAAGACTGATTTAAATGTATTGCTTTGGAAACTAGAGGAAATATATGTCTACATAGCATCTACATGAAATATTTATAAAATTTATGATTCATGTAACTTTTTGAAATTATTGGTGGGCCCACCAGGACTCGAACCTGGGACCAAGGGATTATGAGTCCCCTGCTCTAACCAACTGAGCTATGGGCCCGAAAAAAGCAAAAAGATTCTAGCAGAAAAAAGGGAGGCGCCCCAGCTAGACGCCTCGTTATTGTTTTGTCTGATTATTGTTCATTGTCCAGAAAGCTGCGCAACCGATCCGAGCGGGATGGGTGGCGCAGTTTACGCAATGCTTTCGCTTCAATCTGGCGGATACGTTCGCGGGTTACATCGAATTGTTTGCCCACCTCTTCAAGAGTGTGGTCGGTATTCATGTCGATACCGAAACGCATACGCAGGACCTTGGCTTCGCGGCCGGTCAGTCCTGCCAGCATGTTTTGCGTGGCTTCACCCAGACCTTCCGAAGTGGCTGAATCAACCGGGGAGACGACGCCGGCATCCTCAATAAAATCTCCCAGATGGGAGTCTTCATCATCGCCTATGGGGGTCTCCATGGAGATGGGTTCTTTGGCGATCTTTAGGACCTTTCTGATCTTGTCTTCAGGCATCTCCATTCTTTCGGCCAGCTCTTCCGGGGTGGCTTCGCGGCCCATCTCCTGAATCATCTGGCGGGAGATGCGGTTTAGCTTATTGATCGTTTCGATCATATGAACCGGAATACGGATGGTTCTGGCCTGATCCGCAATGGAGCGGGTAATCGCCTGGCGAATCCACCAGGTGGCATAGGTCGAGAATTTGTAGCCGCGACGATATTCAAACTTGTCCACGGCCTTCATCAGGCCGATATTGCCTTCCTGGATGAGGTCCAGAAACTGCAAGCCCCGGTTGGTGTATTTCTTTGCAATCGAGATCACCAGGCGCAGATTGGCTTCCACCATCTCTTTCTTGGCGCGGCGAGCCTTGGCTTCGCCGATGGACATCTTACGGTTGATCTCTTTGACCTCACCAATGGTCAACAGGCAGTCTGACTCGACGGTTTTGAGTCGCTTTTGCGCCCGCTGGATCTCAAGCGCATGTTCTTCAAGCGCCTCCGAGTAGCCTTTGTCTTTACTGATCTGGTCCTGAATCCATTCGAGATTGGTTTCATTATCAGGGAAGGAGGCGATGAATTCCTTACGTGGCATTCTTGCCTTCTCGACGCACAGGTTCATGATGATGCGTTCCTGATTGCGGATCCGCTGAATGGTGCTGCGTAGGGTGGCTACCAGCTTGTTGAAGGTGACAGGCACCAGCTTGAATTCGAGAAAGGATTCAGCAACGGCATCCAGCACTTTTTGGGTCTTGGCGTCAGATCGCCCGTGCTTGATCAGTGCGCTGGAGAGGGTTTTAAACTGCTTGCGCAACATTTTGCCTTTTGCCGAGACCTCTTCCGGGTCTGGGCCTAGGTTTTCGGGTTCCTCATCATCAGAATCGTTATTTGTGGAATTTGAACCCGCTGCGGCCTCAGCCTCTTTCTTTTGCGCGGTATTGACGGGGGTGGGGATCTCATCGGTTTCGTTGGGATCAATGAAACCGCTGGTCACGTCGGCAAGACGGACTTCTCCCTCATCCATTCTTTCAAGGAGGGTGCAAAGTATGTTGATGGTGACCGGGAATGTGGCGAGTGCGGCTGAAACCTGATTCAGGCCCTCTTCGATGCGTTTCGCAATCCGCAGCTCGCCTTCGCGGGTCAGCAGCTCAACGGTGCCCATTTCACGCATGTACATGCGCACTGGGTCCGTGGTGCGACCAAATTCACTGTCAACACTGGCAAGAGCGGCGGCGGCGGCTTCGGCGGCATCCTCATCGGCGGATACCGCATTATCACTGAGTGTATTGTCCTCAAGGTCAGGCGGGGTTTCGTGTACAGTGATCCCCATGTCATTGATCATGCGGACGATGTCTTCGATCTGTTCCGGCTCAACAATTCCCTCAGGCAGGTGGTCATTGACCTCTGCATAGGTCAGAAAGCCTTGCTCCTTACCTTTTGCGATCAATTGTTTTAACTGGGATTGCTGTTGTTGTTCCTGATTCATTTCTTACCTTAAATTCGACGACGATCAGCGCAACTAGCCATTCTAGCACGATTATGGATAGTTACTCCACTATTTCGCCTTATTGAGAAGTATCCAGTTTTCAATACACCACGCCATATCTGTAGTGCTGCGTTCCGTTGTTGATGAAATCTGTCAGCTTCACGATTCCCAGGCATAGAAGCCAATGGTTTGAGAGCCGCGCAGGCTCTATAACAATGGAGAGTAAACATTTGTATTCAGCAGCATCGGCCAGACATGACACGCAACACTGTTGAACGTTAATCAGTCATCCTTGCCTTCGTCGATCTTCTGTCTGCCTGGAAAACGACGTTTAAGCATTTCCAGCTCTTCAGACAGCTCGCTGAGCGGAGCGTTCCTGGGTAACGCATTGTTTTCCTTTCGATATTGCTCATTGAGGCGGTTCAAGGCTCCGATAAATTCAGAAGATAGGTCCATCTCCTCCGGAAAATCACAATATTGACTTCTCAGCTTCAGTAACGCGACAAACTCATCCGAGCCCCTGAATCGTTCCAGTAGGGCTGTACCTGTCAGTGTAGGCTGGGTCTGGCAAATTGCCAGCATCTGCTTGAGAATGGCGATGCCTGGAGCATTCCACTGCATCCAGCCCAGGTCTATTTCGTCACTCAGTGAGCTGAGCGCTGGTGATTCCAGTAACAGGGCAATGGCCATGCGAATGGGAGCAGGGCGGTGTTTTTGGAACTCTTTGCCGAACCTCGAGGGTTTTCTCGCGGCCATGGATTTTTCTTTAACGCTGAGGCCTTCTACGCCGACCAGCTTTTCGAGCTGTTGGACCATCATCTGCCTGAACAGGCCATTCGGCAGCTTGCTCAATAGCGGTTTGGCGAGCTCCGCAAGGCGTGCGCGGCCATCGATGGATTCCATATGGACCTGAGTCGCAAGGTGCTTGAATAGAAATTCAGACAGCGGAAGGGCATTTTCCAGGCGCTGCTGAAAGGCCTCTGCGCCTTCCTTTCTGACCAGTGAATCCGGGTCCTCTGATTCAGGAAGAAACAGAAACCGGGCCTCGCGACCCTCCCGCATGACCGGCAGGGCGACCTGCAGGGCCTTCCAGCCGGCATCGCGTCCAGCCTGGTCGCCGTCAAAGCAGAACACGACTTCCGGACAGGTGCGGAAAATCAGCTCCAGGTGATCTTTGGAGGTGGCCGTGCCAAGGGTTGCTACCGCATAACCTATCCCATATTGGGCAAGGGCCACGACATCCATGTAACCCTCGACCACCAGTAGGTGCTCAACCTTGCGTAGGGCTTTTTTTGCCTCATACAGACCGTAAAGCTCCCTTCCTTTGTGAAAGACGGGGGTTTCCGGAGAGTTGAGGTATTTGGGGGTATTGGGCGCGTCTTTGTCCTTGCTCAGGATCCTGCCGCCGAAGCCGATCACCCGCCCGCGCTGATCCCGGATCGGGAAGATGATGCGCTCGCGGAAGCGGTCGTAGCGTTTGCCCTCCGGTTCTGAGATGAGCCCGGTTTCCCGCAGCCGGTTGATGTCCAGGTCGCTCTTGCCCAGCGCTTTAAGCAGGTTGTCCCAGCCGGGGGGGGCGTAGCCAATACCAAAACGGGCAGCTATTTCGCCGCTCAAGCCACGATCTTTCAAGTAATTCACCGCCGCCTGGGCCTGGGGGTGTTCCCGCAACTGGCGTTGATAGAAAGCTGCAGCCTGTTCGAGCAGCGCATAGAGTGGACGCAGGTCCGGTCCTTGTTGAAATCCCTCCTCCCGTGGCACCTCGAGACCCGCCATGCCGGCCAGGTCTTCCACGGCCTCGATAAATCCAAGGCCATCATATTCCATTAAAAAACCCACCGCGGAGCCATGGGCGCCGCATCCAAAGCAGTGATAGAACTGTTTTTGGCTGCTTACAGTGAAGGAGGGTGTCTTTTCGTCATGAAACGGGCAACGGGCCTGATAATCCCTGCCCGCCTTTTTCAGCGGTACTCGCCGATTGATGACATCGACAATGTCGACACGATTGAGCAGATCATCGATGAACTGAGGTGGGATCTTGCCGGCCATAGGGATCGAATGGCCCTAGTCTATTTGTAATGAGTAGCGACAAGAATAGCCGAACCCTGTATTTGAAATGGGATTCAGCCGGTGAGTTTCTGTTTGACCAGGGCGCTCACCTGGCCCATGTCGGCCCGGCCCTGGATCTTCGGCTTCAACTGCCCCATGACCTTGCCCATGTCCTTCATGCTGTTGGCGCCGGCATCGGCAATGGCTGTTTCCACCATGGCGGTGATTTCAGCGTCACTCAGACCTTCCGGCATATATTCCTGAATGATGTTGATTTCGCTGAGTTCCCGTGCCGCCAGTTCAGACCGTCCGGCCTGCTCATACTGGGTAATGGAATCACGGCGCTGTTTGATCATTTTTTCCAGGATCGCCAGAACCTGGGTATCATCCAGCTCAATACGCTCATCCACTTCGCGCTGTTTGATCGCGGCCGTGATCAGGCGCAGGGTGGCCAGCCGAGGCTTGTCCTTGGCCTTCATGGCAGCCTTGACATCATCCTGGATGCGCTGTTTGAGCATAGTGGTGAATTACCGGACCTGGCGGGTCGAGAATCGGATCAGTATTGGCGTTCCCAACGACGGTTTTCGCGGGAGACCTTTTTCAGAGTGCGTTTTACCGCGGCTGCGGCCTTGCGTTTACGCTCCCAAGTGGGTTTTTCGTAAAATTCCCGACGACGGACTTCGGCGAGCACGCCGGCTTTTTCGCAGGAGCGCTTGAATCGGCGCAGGGCAACTTCAAAAGGTTCGTTTTCTTTGACGCGGACGTTAGGCATCTATGTTGTTCCTTGGATCTGTTAAGCTTTCTCAACCGGTGAAGAGCGCGAATTCTACTCATTGATCTACTGGTTTGCAAAATTATTCCACTGAAGCGGGGCTAAAAGGTAAATAAAATGCGCGTGTTAGGCATCGAGACCTCTTGTGATGAGACTGGCGTGGCGCTGTTTGACAGTGATGCGGGGCTGCTCGGGCATGCGGTGCACAGTCAAACCGATGTGCATGCGGAATTTGGCGGGGTAGTGCCTGAACTGGCCTCGCGGGACCATGTACGCAAGGTCCTGCCGCTGCTTCGCGAGCTGTTTAAACAAGCCGGAGTCGAACGGGGCATGATCGATGGCATCGCCTACACCGCCGGCCCCGGCCTGGTGGGGGCGTTGTTGGTGGGGGCTGCGGTGGGCCGCAGTCTGGCCTGGTCCTGGAGAGTTCCTGCTGTCGGTGTACATCACATGGAAGGTCATCTGCTGGCGCCCATGCTGGAGCCCGAACCGCCGGAATTCCCGTTTGTTGCGTTGCTGGTCTCCGGTGGACATACCCAGCTGGTGCATGTGGCGGGCATAGGTCGTTATCAGTTGTTGGGCGAGTCGCTGGACGATGCGGCGGGCGAGGCCTTTGATAAGACCGCCAAGCTGTTGGGCCTGCCCTATCCGGGAGGCCCGGAGCTGGCGCGGCTCGCCGAGTCCGGGAATCCAGACAGCTACCACTTTCCGCGTCCGATGTGCGATCGCCCCGGTCTGGATTTTAGTTTTAGTGGTCTGAAGACCTTCGCCTTGAACACCTTGCAGGATGCCAGAGAGGCAGAGGGGGGTAGTTTGTCGGATCAGACCGTGGCGGATATCTCCCGAGCCTTCGAGGATGCGGTGGTGGACACCTTGCTGATCAAATGCAGACGAGCGGTACGTCAGACCAACAGCAAGACACTGGTGATGGCTGGCGGGGTCAGCGCCAACCGGCGGTTACGCCGACGCATAGGTGAGATGATGCGTAAAGAAGGCGGGGCCGCTTATTACCCACGTCCTGAATTCTGTACCGACAATGGCGCCATGATTGCCTATGCCGGCTGCCAACGCCTGATGGCTGGGGCGGATGAACCCCTGGTGTTCTCCGCCAGACCGCGCTGGCCGATGGAGACCCTGGAAGCGCTCTCAATTTCAGCTAGCTGATTCTGAGTGGTGATTTTGAACCCTCGCCGGCGATCTCTCTGACCAGTTTCGGTACCAGATACCCCGGAAGTCGATCCAGCATCTGCCGGTAGAGTCTTCGCGCCCTGGTTTCGGAGACCTCGAAATGCGCTGCGCCATCCACCCGGTCCAGCAGGTGCAGGTAGTAGGGGAGAATACCGGCTGCGAAGAGGCCCTCACTGAGGGATCTCAGAACCTCAAGCGAATCATTGATACCTTTCAATAAGACGGATTGATTGAGCAGCGTGATGTTCCCCGTTTTCAGCCTCTGGATGGCGGCAATCACCGGATCGGAGAGCTCGCGGGGATGGTTGATGTGGAATACCACGACGCTCTGCAGGGGTGATTTGTTCAGCAGGTCGATCAGCTGGGGGGTGATGCGTTCAGGCAGAACCACGGGTAACCGGGTGTGTAACCGCAAGCGTTGCAGATGAGGAATGGACGCTAACTGCGTGAACCACACCGCCAGCTTTTCATCCTCCAGCATCAGCGGGTCGCCGCCACTGAGAATGGCTTCGTGGATGCTTGAATCTTCCTGCAGATACTGCAGAATTTGATGCCACTGATTGGGTGTTGCAGTGCTTCCTGCATAAGGGTAGTGACGCCGGAAGCAGTAGCGGCAATGCACGGCACAGGCTCCGGTGGCCATGATCAAGGCCCGTCCCTGGTACTTATGCAATACCCCGGGCGCCGCTTGCGCCTCCAGATCTCCGACCGGATTGGCGCTGAAGCCGGGGCGGGGGTTTGATTCCAGCCTACTGGGCAGTATCTGCAACAGCAGGGGGTCGCTTGGGTCGCCCTTGTTGATCAGTGCTGCAAATCCTTTCGGTACCCGCAGGCTGAAATTGTCGAGGCTTTTGCGGGGCAGGTTCAGCTCACTGTTGCTCAGTTCGAGATAAACCAGCAACTCATCCAGATCGGTAAAAGCATCTTTCAGGGCCTGCTGCCAGGCGGGTGTCTGCAAACTTCGCTCACACTCAGGTATGATGTTTGCCGAACAGGGACGTTCAAATGCCGCGGGTGCAGGACGCACAAGAGCGGCTGGCGCAATCGGTATGTTTCGTGAGGATGACATGGCTAGCTATAGTACCAGTGAGTTCAAGGGTGGTTTGAAAATAATGTTGGATGGAGACCCTTGCTCCATCATTGAAAATGAATTTGTGAAGCCAGGCAAAGGCCAGGCATTCAACCGTGTGAAGATCCGTAATCTGATGAATGGGCGGGTGTTGGAGAAGACCTTCAAGTCCGGCGAATCGGTGGAAGCGGCGGATGTGCATGAAACCGAGATGCAATACCTCTACACCGATGGTGAGTTCTGGTACTTCATGGATCCGGAGAGTTTCGAGCAGGTCACCGCCGATGCCAAAGCCCTGGGCGATTCCTTGAAGTGGTTGAAAGAACAGGATATGTACACGCTGACCCTGTGGAATGGCACCCCTATTATTGTGGAGCCCCCCAAGTTTGTCGTGCTGACGATTACCGATACAGATCCTGGACTGAAGGGCGACACCTCGGGTAGTGGCGGCAAACCGGCCACCCTGGAGACCGGCGCTGTAGTGCGTGTCCCACTGTTTGTGCAGATCGGTGAGGCGATCAAGGTCGATACCCGCTCGGCCGAATATGTCTCCCGCGCCAAGGAGGATTGAGCGCCTACGGGCCGCGGAAAGATGATTTGTCCGAAGATCACGTTCATATTTGGGTGAGATTTGAGCGATTTGATTGAGCAAATCCGCAAGACTAGCTGGACTAATTTGAGGAGTTTGTGATTGAAAATCGTCCAAAGATTGCCCGAAGAGGGGCGTGAGATAGGACTAATCTTTTTTTTCGTGGTCCTATATGTCTGAGCCGGAGGCCTGGCGGCCGTCCGCTTCTCTTGAAACCATCCGGGCCAGAGCGGAACTGCTGGCCGGGATTCGCGAGTTCTTCCGACAGGCTGGTGTGATGGAGGTTGAGACGCCGGTCTGTTCCCATTTCGGGGTCACAGATCCCGCTATTGAGAGTTTCACTACCCGGTATTTGGGGCCCGGCGCCCCGCAGACGCAGAAACTCTATCTTCATACCTCTCCTGAGTTCCCCATGAAGCGCCTGCTGGCTGCAGGTGCTGGTCCTATCTATCAAATCTGCAAGGTCTTTCGTGGCGGTGAGCTGGGTTCCAAGCACAATCCGGAGTTCACTCTGTTGGAATGGTATCGTCCCGGTTTTGATTATCACCAATTGATGGATGAGGTGGCGGAACTGGTCAATACCCTGCTTCCACAGAAGTTGGAGGTGCAAAAGCTGACCTATGACGAGCTTTTCCAGCAACATCTGCATATCGACCCCCACTCCACGACGTTAGAGCAGTTACGACAGTGCGCCCTGGATGTGCCGATCCCCGGCGCTGCGGAGCTTGATCTGAGTAACACAGATGCCTGGTTGAACCTGTTGTTGACCCATGTTATCGAACCTTATCTCGGCCCTGGCCTGCTAACCTTTGTCTATGATTATCCGGCCAGTCAGGCAGCTCTGGCCAGGATCAAGGGATCAACCCCGCCGGTAGCTGAGCGATTTGAGCTCTATATAGAAGGGGTGGAGATTGCCAATGGATTCCATGAGCTGACTGATGCGAAAGAGCAGCGAAACCGTTTTGAGCTGGAAAACGTAACTAGAATTGAGCAGGGGTATCCGGAGATTCCCATGGATCAGCATCTGCTTGCCGCGCTCAATGCCGGGTTTCCAGAGTGTGCCGGGGTGGCGCTCGGTGTTGATCGACTGCTGATGTGCATCACCGATAAGAACAGCATCAGCGATGTATTGAGTTTTAGTTTTCTCAAGGCTTGACGAAAGAAGGAAGAAGGATGCTTTTAAACCCTTAATTGGATATGGGATATCAGAGACCTGTTTTTTTAATCTGAATTGTCAATTTAGTTGGCAATCCGCTCGTTAGCCACGGTGAAGAAGACGTTAGCATCTATAATTCAGAAGGATAGCCAGGCTGACGGAGTGGATTAAGGAGTGACTCGGCAGGTTCGTCGATGGATCTGTACTCAAAATAATGAGCAAAAAGATAACATTACACTGTTTGCTGTCACTTATGTTGCTGTTTGCGTTTACCGGGGCGCCAGCAGAGCAAAAACAAAAGCCGGGGATGCTATCGCCATTTCAAACGGTGCTTGCGGCCGCCGGTTTCGATGTGGAGTCGTTGCACCTGCAATGGCCACTGTTGGAGCGATTTTATGCCAATCGGCAAGGACGCTTGGTCTGGCATGAAAAAGGCCGGTTGAATTCTCTGGCAAAATCCTTGATCGATTGGATCTCATCCGTTGATAGAGAAGGATTATCCCCCGCTGACTATCATCTTGAAACACTCGGCTATTTCTCATCCCTCACACTCGGAAAAACTCAACAGCTGAGAGATCTGGTCTTGACCGATGCCTTTTTCCGGCTTGCCATGGATCTTCGAATCGGCCGCTTCAATCCCAAAGAGGTCGACCCACAGTGGCGATTACCCGCAGAGTCTTTCGATCCGGCAGAATTTCTCGAGGCATTTCTAGAACAGGATCCAACAGTTCAATCATTGGACATGCTAAGGCCGTTAACGGTGGCATATGATCGCTTGAGGGATGCTTATGAACAGTACCTGCAGATAGAGAAGGCGGGGGGCTGGCCACGGATAACGGTCAAGTACACCCTGAGGCCAGGCGCCATAGATCCGGCTGTGAAACTGTTACGTGAAAGGTTGAGGATTGAGGGTGACCACCCGGATTCAGAACCTGATGACCCTTGGCGCTACGATGGGCAACTGAAATCGGCGGTAAGACATTTTCAGAGACGAAACGGTCTGCTGGATGACGGTGTTGTGGGTCCTCTGACCCGTTCTGTGCTGAACATACCGGCAGAAAGACGTATCAAGCAACTGCTTGCCAATATGGAGCGTTGGCGCTGGTTACCCAGGGATCTGGGCGAGCACTATCTGCTGGTCAATACAGCCGGGTATGAGCTTGCACTGGTGTTCGACGGGGAAACTGTTGTTCACAAGCGCACGATTACGGGTCGACAGAAACGCCAGACCCCCTCTTTCAAAAGCCGCATTACTCATCTGGTGGTCAATCCTGAATGGACGGTTCCCCGAGTTATTGCGGTGGAGGATCTGCTGCCAAAACAACAGTTGGATTTGGAGTTTCTCGACCAAAGAGGGATTCGTGTTCTGCAGCAACAGGCAGGGCAATGGGTTCAGCTTGACGCAAAGACAATCGATTGGAGTCAGTACAACAAAGACAATTTCCCTTTTCTGTTAAGACAGGAATCCGGGCCGAAAAACAGCCTGGGGCGGATTAAATTCCATATGAACAATCCCTATGCGATCTTCCTGCATGACACCCCGGCCGTGGGGCTATTTAGAAAGCCGATCCGGGCCTTCAGCTCGGGTTGCGTGCGGGTTCAGGAAGCTGATCATCTAGCCCGATATCTGTTGGACAGTGGCGGGCAGTCGGTCGAGGAACTGATCGACCTTCCCCTGCAAAGCGGTGATACCCTGGTCACCAAGCTCTCGAACCCGATAGAGGTCTACCTGACCTACTTTACCAGTTGGGTGGATAGTGAGGGCGACGTCCAGTTTCGTCCAGATATCTACCAGCGAAATGCCGGTCTCCTGCTGGCATTGAAAGGCAGCGAGAAGAGACTGGCTGACCATCGTGAACAGGCACTCGTGGAATCCTTCTGATCCCCACAAACCTGGGATCTGCATCCCATAATAATTTACTCCCAACCTGTGAAGGGGCGCACAAGATTGACAGCTGCCCCCCCATTTCTGTTACCCTCGGCCTCAATTTTTTGCCAGAAAAACCGAGAAACTCAATGAGTCCAGTCGGTTATACAGAAATTCACCTATGTCACGACAAGATACAATCAGCGCAGGAATCAACAGGCGTCAGTTTCTGGCAGGCTGCGCGGCCTTTACCGCTAGTGCGATTACTCCATCTGTTTTCGCCTCGATAACCTCACAGCCGGAGCGCCAATTGGCTTTCCGTCATCTGCACACCGGGGAACAGGTCAAACTGACTTACTGGGCTGAGGGTGACTATCTGGCAGACAGTCTCCAGGAGATCAATCACCTGCTACGTGACCACAGAACCGGTGATGTATCCCCGATAGACAGACAATTGATGGATCTGCTGTTTAGCCTGCAAACCAGGCTCGAGCGGCAGGGTGAGTTTCAGATCATCTCCGGATATCGTTCACCGGCGACCAACAACATGCTCCGCAATCAGAGCGGGGGGGTCGCCAAAAAGAGCCTGCACATGCAAGGCAAGGCCATCGACATCCGCTTTCCTGGCGCCGAACTCAAACATCTGCGTAAGGCAGCCATCGCCCTTAAGTCGGGTGGCGTCGGCTACTACCCAAAATCCAACTTCATCCACGTCGATACCGGTCGGGTTCGTTACTGGTAAAGACGCCATCATCTTTTTATTGATTTACCTGAGTGCCATCAGGGTAAGTCGTAAAGTGCAATTCCAATAGTTATTCGGCTATAGTCATAGATATCCTAAATTAAGGAAGAAGGAATCTATTTTGCAGGATAAATTCCCCTGTCCCTGCTGCGGCCACCTGGTTTTCGACCGGGAGCCGGGCTATCACCAAACCTGTCCCATCTGCCTCTGGGAGGATGAGTTGGCTCAGCTCCGTTTCCCGGCAATGCCAGGGATTTCGAACTCTGTCAGCCTGGTGGATGCCCAAATCAACTACCAGCGCATCGGTGTGGCGGAACGCAAAAATATGGGTCAGGGCCGTGCGGCCATCGCCGGTGAAGCGCTTGAAGAGGGCTGGCGCCCTATCGACCCGAGCATCGACAATCTGGAACAGCCGACTTCCGGTGAGGATTATTCAACCAGCTATCCCTGGTCCAATACCACCGTCCTCTACTATTGGCGGCCTACCTACTGGCGGAGGGTGGTAGGTTAAATTCCGATCTTCCACGAGCCAGCTTTCCATTGGTTGTGGCCAAACTGGCCAGTGAACCTGGATTTACAGTTTAGGGACAGCTCGGTTTTGTCTAAAATCCTCATTGATCTCGTCATAACAAAACCAGCTACCAACAAGGGATGTTGATCCAAGGGCGCAGGTGAATAGGCCCCCGGGAGATCAAACGCTCGATCACGCCAAGAATTCTGTCAGCGCTTTTGGCTGGAACCTCTTCAAAAAGCTACTCCTGGGCGGCTCTCAAGAACAGCCATGTTTCACTTTCCAGAGCAGGATACCGGTGTCGACATATTTTACAAACAAATCGGATGGTCAACTATTGAAATTATTAAGTCAATGATTAATATGAATAATTTTATGTTGGTAAGGAATATGCTTAAGTAAAGATATAACAATAATTCGGCGACGCAGTAGAGGGTCAAGTTCGCCATGATTGGTAAACTACTAAACAATCAAAATGACAAGCTGAAGGGACTGGTTATTTCGATTATCCTGCTCAATACGCTGGATGGCATACTGACCATTGGCTGGGTCGAGATGGGCAGGGCCACTGAAATAAACCCATTGATGGATCAACTGATCAGCATCCATCCGGTTCTGTTCATGGCCATCAAGATGTTGCTGGTGTGTCTCGGGGTACTGCTGCTGTGGCGGTTTCGATACAAGACAATGGCCGTAGCCTCTCTTTACCTTTGTTTTACTGCCTACTCCATTCTTATTCTCTACCACGGTGCTGGTTTGGTTAGTTGATTGTTTTTCTTGGTTGTGAAAGCACCAGGGGTGGTTTGGGGTCACACGAGTTGTCACTTTCCAGCATGGTGCTGTTGTTGGAATAAATCTTCAAGGCTTCACCGTTGTCCATTTCAAGAGTGATGATTCCGTTGAGATCGTCAGCATAGATGACATCGATCACTCGGGCCTCTACCTCATCCGCGATCAGTGTTCCATCCACCATCCACCATGGAGTCTTCCATTTCGACTAGCATTACCATTTGGTCTGTGATTAATTCAAAACGTGCAAAAAGCTGATCTGGATTTTTTTGTTTTCTCAGTGCAATACCATCATTGAGAAACATCTCAAGCTACGTTTTAATTATAACGAAGGTGAGCAGCAACAGATCGAGTCGCCCATCGAAGGTCTATCTTCCGATATAGCAGAACTGCCTCGAGAGTGGAAACGATGTTTTAGGGCGGCAACCCTGGAAGGTAGGATTGTGGATATGGAACTCTTGTTGGATGAAATCGTTCCTAGCCATCCTGAATTGGCTCTAGCGATGAAAAAAGGTTCTGTTGGTGAGGCTGGGAACCTGTTGCTCTGGCGGTTTCGTGACAGATCAATGGTCATAGGCTCGCTCTATCTGTGTGTGATGGCCTATTGCATATTGATGTGCTATTACGGTGGGGAGTTGATCGGATGATCGCTGTGAAAGTGTACGTTTTCCGGGATGGTGTGAATACAGCACCCAGTGATGGGTGCTGTATTCAGTCTGTTATGTCAGGCTATATATACTCAGCTATCTCTATTACTAAAGTATAGTCCTTCAGGGGATGTACAGGATCAATCGCTAGTTGTATCAAACTCGACCTGATCAGCTGTACCGTCAATGTATTTATCTTTTATCTTGACCAAATCTCCAGTTGTGACCTCGATAAAGAAACTGTCATGATCTGATGTTACATCATCAACCTGATATTCGGTGGATGTATCCAGCATGTAGGTGATGTTGATTCCCGCTGACAGGGTGATGGAAGCATTCGGTTCATAGCTATCAAACGGGGCTTCCAGGGTCGTTTCGTCTGAGGCGTCTTTTCGCTTGATCTTGGTGGCGATCAGATCCGTACCACTTTGATAGGCCTCGACCTCTACAAAATCGGTATCGGAGAGTTCCAAAAGGGTAAAACTGCCATCACCATCTGTATCGAAGTCGCTGTCGTCCTCCAGCAGGGTATTGTTGTCAGAAATGACAGGTAGGGTATCTGTGCCGTTCATGTCTAGGGTGATCGTGTATCTTCCGTCTGTGCCTAACTCTACTACCTGAGTTACACGGGCCTCGATTTCAATCTCACTCTCGGCTTCGGCTTCGATCTCATCGACGATCAGGATACCATCAACCATGCTGCCTTCAACTTCGACCTGCATGCCTTCTACCAGATTGCCTTCCAGGCTGTCGGGTTCATATTCTGGGCTGCCGCTCAGGTCCAGTGGCACCTCGTTTACCATGAAGCCGTCATTGTCGTTTCCTGAGAGAATACCGTACAACTCTACTTCGTCTTCGTTGTCATCCAGTAGATCGTCATCGTCCAGTTCTATCTCGATCACCTCCAGGCCACTACCAGTATCACTCAGCTTGGCCTCGACGAATTGACCTACGGTGATATCCGTATTCACGCTGTCAGCCACTGGATAAGCAGGGGATTGAACATCGTTCTGGAGGGTTAAAACAATTTCAGAATTTTCATAGCTAAAAACAGTGCCTTTAATTTCGAATTCTTGATCGTCGTTATCTTGTTTTTCGATTCGTGTGGCAACGATCTGTACTCCGTCGAAATAACCACTTACTTCAACATTGATGCCGTTGTCTAGGGTGGCGAAGCTGAGGGAGTCACTGTCACCCTCATCATCAAATACGGTGACTTTGTCTTCAGCTAAGACATCCATTCCGAGTACTGTAAAGGTAGCTGTTACACCATCAGCATGAAGCTGAAAGTTATCGATTGGGCCTTCCACGTCATCGTCATAATAGATGCTGTCTGCCGTGCCGGTGACGCCATCGTCATTGATCGTTCCTTTCACTTTGACCTTCATGCCAACGGCAAGGTCTGACTGTCCAGTGTTGGCGTCATCATCCACTTCGTAGCTGGCGCTGTCCGTCTCGAACTTCACCCCATTGACATAGACGCTGCCGAAGCCGGTGATAGTGCCGACGGTGGTCTTGCTGGCGGTTGCCGTGTCGGTTGTGCTATCTCCGCCTCCACCACAGGCGACCAGGCCGCTGGTAGCCAGGATGATGGTCATCGCATTGATCAGTTGCTTGTGTTTCATGTCGCTGTTCCTCATTTTCGAAAAGTGCGTGGTCCGGGGCTCGTCATGATGTGTTTCATCGGCACACGGGGTGAGTTGAAAGAATGGGAATAATATCCCAAAATATTTTTTTGAACTATAGCAGCCTGTTTGTATTTAACAAGCGTGGCAGGTGGGTTGCGGTGATAAAGAAGTTGTGAGGTTGTGAGATGTATCCCAGATATTGAAACACAACGCTATGATTCTGAATGAAATTCATTGGAATCTGAAGCGCCTGCTTTTAGCCCGGCCATCCTGTGAACTTTTTAGTAATTGGAGAGCCAATCAGGTTCGGTTTGCCAGTCTCTCGCCCATTTGCAGGGTCTGGCTTGGATTGAGTTCTTCAGCCCAGTCTATCGCGCCTTTTCCGAACAGCAGGATGACGGTCGAGCCCATGTTGAAACGGCCCATCTCGTCACCTTTCTCCAAGGTGACAGGTTCCGCAGGTTGAATCGGAGGGTACTCCCAGCGGCGAACCTGCCTGGAGACGGGGGTAATGGTGCCCGCCCAAACGGTCTCGATGCTGGAAACGAAGATCGCACCCACCATGATCACCGCCATCGGTCCAAGGTCGGTATCGAACAGGTTGACCACCCGCTCATTTCTGGCGAACAGACCCGGAACCTGGCGGGTCGTGGTGTCATTCACGCTGAAGAGCCGGCCTGGCACGTGGATCATCTTTTTCAGGGTACCGCTGAAAGGCATGTGTATCCGATGGTAATCCCTGGGGGAGAGATAGATGGTGGCGAAACTGCCATCCTCAAAGCGGCGGCTCAAGTCACGATCACCCCCCAGGAGTTCGAGC
This sequence comes from Pseudomonadota bacterium, assembly GCA_039714735.1. Taxonomy (GTDB): domain Bacteria; phylum Pseudomonadota; class Gammaproteobacteria; order Chromatiales; family Chromatiaceae; genus JASJBU01. The sequence goes on along the minus strand of JBDLIT010000016.1, from coordinate 8,029 downwards.
AGGGAGTAGTCATGTCCCTTGGCCTGGAAGATATATCCATCCTCGATATTTCCGGCCTGGCTCAGGGTGCCGTCGGCGGGGCAGGTGATCGCCTCTTCGGAATCATCGACGGGTCTGGCATCGGGTTTGAGTGCGCGGGTGAAAAAGGCATTGAAGCTGCGGTATTTTGCCGGATCCGGTTCCAGCGCCTCCTGCATATCGACCCTGTACCACTGAATCACCTTGCGTATCAGGGTGCTTTTGAAGGTCGGCCACTCCACCCGCGTCACCCGGAACATCAAGCTCGATAGAAAGTGGTGCGGGAGCAGATACTGCAAACCGACAAACAGGAGTTCGGCGAGCTTTTCGGGCTTTAACCGGTCATTGGAAGTTGATGGGGTCATGAATGTCAGCTGCGATGGTTGGATATCAGGGTAATTAAATCACTGGCGATAGTAGCGGTATCCTGTCCGCCGGTAAACAGCACGCGAATTCTGGCATCGGGGTCGATGAGGTATAGGGTGAAACCGTCTTCGGTATCGCTCACCCCAAAGCGGGAAAAGGCTTCATGGAGATCAACGGCGTCGCCACTCAATGAGAAAAAGCCTGCGCCCAGGCCGGCTGCAAGGGTCAGGGTGGCGGGTTGCCGGGGCACATAGACGAAGCGGATCTTCTGCTGGATGGCCGGTTGTATAGCCAGGCGGTTGTGGATCTGTACCAGACGAACCAAGGCAGGCGAGTCTGAAGAGCGGTTCGGGTCCAGCAATATCAGGCTCCAGTGATCCTCTAACTGCTGTTTCGAGAAAGAGTTGCCGTGTTGGTCTTCGAGTTCGAATTCCGGGACCGGCATGGCGGGCCGGAGCAGGACCCCGGAAATTTTCAGAGACTCGTCCTCAGTGTGTCTGTTGCCGCCGTAATAGGCGATACCGAAGGTCAACAGCGCCAGCAGCATGATGACGATACGGCGCTGTTTACTGCCGGGGCGTCGCATTTTCAGCTGGCTTTCGGGGTGTCCGGTCTGTTGCCCCAGTCAGACCATGAGCCTGGATAGCCCTTGATCTGTGGATAGCCGAGGTATTTCAGCACGAAGTAGGCCAGCGAAGAGCGGTGATGAGTCTGGCAATAGGTGACCACCTCTTTGTCGGAGGTGATCCCCAGGCTGTTTAGCATCTGTTGCAGTTCATCCACTGATTTGAGTCTCAGATTACGCTGCCGGTCCATAACCTCGAGCCAGTCCAGATTGACCGCGCCGGGGACATGCCCGGGATATTGGGAAAAACGCGATATGCCTTTGTATTCATTTACACTACGGGCATCCCACAGCGCCAGATTGTCGTCATCCAGATGCTGGAGGATGTATTCCGCATCCGCCAGGGGTGACTTGTCAGGCCTGGCCGAGAATTCAGCCGGTGCAGGTTGCGCAGGTTCCCGGCTAACCGGGTGATCCTCGTTGGCCCAGGCGTGCAGGCCGCCATTCAACAGCGAGAAGCGCCGGCGCCCCATCGCCTCGAGGGTCCAGAGCAGACGACAGGCGTTGCCGCCGCCCTCGTCGTCATAGGCCACGACATGGGTGTCGTTGCCGACGCCGTGTGCGGACAGCACTGACTCGAGCTGAGCCGGCTCCGGCAGCAGGCCATGGGTCATACCCCTGGAGGCGGTGATCGATGCATAGGCGAGATGTACCGCTCCTGGGATATGCAGTTGGGAGTAGGTGGTGTCCTTGCACAGGGACACCACCAGCAGGCCGTCGCTGCCGAGCAGGGGTTCGAGCTGCTCCGGCTCTATCAGCAGCGGCAGGTCTGCGATCGCCATCAGGCCTGCAATGATTTCTGCACTGCAGCCAGGGCCACACCGATGTTGATCGGTGCATTCAGATCGCTGAGCACTGCCTCCAATGCGCCCACGCACAGCAGGATGTTCTCCGCTCTGGCGCTGTGACCCATCAGGCCGATGCGCCAGACCTTGCCGGCCAGGGCGCCAAGACCGGCGCCGAGTTCCAGGTTGTATTCGTTGAGCAAGCGACCGCGCACAGCCGCGTCGTCGACGCCCTCAGGGATGGAGACCGCATTCAGTTGCGGCAGGCGATGGGCCTCGTCGACGATAAAGGTCAGGCCCATGGCCTCCAGGCCGGCCTTGAGCGCGCCGTGCATCTTCTGGTGACGGGCCCAGGCATTCTCCAGACCTTCTTCCTCGAGGATGCGCAGGGCCTCGTGCAGGCCATACAGGGCGTTGACCGGCGCAGTGTGATGGTAGGCGCGTTTCTGGCCGCTGCCCCAGTAACCCATCACCAGATTGAGGTCGAGGAACCAGCTCTGTACCTTGCTGGAACGGTTACGCACCTTCTCCAGGGCGCGCTCGCTGAAGCTGATAGGGGAGATGCCGGGGGTGCAGGAGAGGCATTTCTGGGTGCCCGAGTAGATGCTGTCGATCTCCCACTCGTCTACCTTGACCGGGGTGCCACCAAGGGAGGTGACTGCATCGACAATGGTCAGGCAGTTATGTTTATGCGCCAGTTCAACCAGCTCCTTGGCATCGGACTGAGCGCCGGTGGAGGTTTCCGCATGCACGAAGGCGAGAATCTTTGCATCGGGATTCGCGCTCAGCGCATCCTCCACCTTTTGCAGATCGACCGCCTTGCCCCATTCGTCCTCCACCATTACCGGGGCGCCGCCGGTGCGCTCCACGTTCTCTTTCATGCGCCCGCCGAACACGCCGTTCTGGCAGACGATGACCTTGTCACCGGGCTCCACCAGGTTGGCGAAGCAGGTCTCCATGCCGGCGGAACCGGGGGCTGAGACCGGCATGGTCAGGGCGTTCTCGGTCTGAAAGGCATACTGCAGGAGGCCTTTGGTCTCTTCCATCATCCCAACGAAGACCGGGTCCAGATGGCCGATGGTGGGGCGAGAGAGGGCTTCGAGGATGCGTGGGTGTACGTCTGATGGGCCTGGGCCCATGAGGGTGCGAACCGGAGGATTGAAAACAGGTGTGGTCATGGTGTTTATGCCTGCGTTAGCTGTTGGATGATTGTTCTTAACGGATAAAGACTGCGGAGTATAAGTGTCGCCGCAACCGGGTATCAAGGAAGAATACCTTGGTTTGGGTGCGGGATGGGTGGCCCTTGAAAAAAAACAGGGTCGTCCCTACCTATGCTACAACACAATGAATTTTTCAGGAGAACACTATGAACACAATGCGCTATGAACCTTGGCTGATGGTGAACGACTTCAATCGTGAGCTGGATCGTCTGACACGGGCGCGTCAGCAGGAGCCGGCCAATCCGGCCAATAATTGGACCCCAACTGTGGATATCCGTGAAGAGAAAGACCGGTTTTGTCTGAGTATGGATCTGCCCGGGGTCGACCCCAAGGCCATCGAGGTGTCGATGGAGAAGGGTGTGCTGGTAGTTTCCGGTGAACGCAAGGCACTGGAAGTAAAAGTAGACGAGCAGAGCTATCATCGTCAGGAGCGTGCACAGGGGGCGTTCAATCGCCGCTTCAAGCTGCCGGAGAGCGCAGATGCAGCGGAGATTACCGCAAAGAGCGAACACGGCGTGTTGGAAGTCGTGATCAAAAAGCGTGCAGAACAGCTGCCACGCCGTATTACCATTACTCACTGATCAACAGAAAAGGCCCTTTTTCGGGCCTTTTTTACTGAGGGTGATGCCATCGACCTGTGTGTTTTTTCTACATCTTATTGGTCGATGAAGAGTGAAAGGCCTGCAGTACGCAGGCCTTTCCTGATCGAGAAAAAACGTTACTTACAAAATATCCTTCATGGCAATATTGGAATATGAGCTTTCATTGCCATCTATGTCATAGGTTGTTACGGCAAAATAGTGGATGCCGGTAGTAAGGCCCGTCACGGAATGGCTTGTTGCTGATCCATCATTGAGATCGACGAGCATGGCAAGATTCTCACTCGTGGATCCCATATAGATCCGATATCCATCGATTTCACTAAGCTCCAAAGGCGTGCCGTCGGTTCTTGTGATAGGTATTTGCCAGATAAGATCTGCAACTCCTAGTGGAGCTGAGGTATCATCCACCATGATGCTCATGGCGCTTAACGCTGTTGTGTCAGTGCCATCGCTGACTGTGATTATGATGTCTTCGTAGAGTCCGATATCGCCAGTCTCAGGCGTCCCGGAGAGAGTGCCAGTGCTGTTATCGAAGACAGCCCAGGCGGGTTGATTGGTAATGCTGAAGAGCAATGTGTCACCATCCGGGTCAAAAGCGTAGGGGGTGAAACTGTAGACTTCCCCCGTTGTGACACTGCCCGCTGCGCTACCACTGATGGTTGGTATCTGATTGACATCAGATACAGTGATGGAAAATACGGGCAGAGAGACAGTATCTTGGCCATCTGTCACACTGATTAGAATCTCAGCATAGACGCCTGCATCTGTGTAGGCGGGACTTCCGCTGAGAGTTCCTGTCGTGGTGCTGAAGCTGGCCCAGCCTGGTTGGTTGACAATCTTGAAGCTCAGGCTGTCTCCATCCGGATCAGAGGAAGTTGGGGTGAAATTGTATAGCGCCCCTTCGGCTCCATAGGTGATTGGCGTACCACTGATCTCAGGTAGGGAGTTGCTGGGCGGGCTGTCTGTGCTCAAGGTGGCGGCATATTCATCGAGTGATATATCAGCCTCTGCAGCAGTCACACACTCTCCCACAGATTTGATGACGATCTTGACATCGTTCAATGTGACGGTGTTGTCAATAGCCAGGATTTCGGGTAGCACCAGCTTGGCCAGTTTCGTTATCTGATTGTTACTCAGGCAGTCACTGACAGGCAGTGCTGCATTGGCATGGTTGACAGAAACCAAGATCGAACTGCTCAGAACAAGATAAGGAAGAATGGAAAGGAATGCCCGCATTGTCACAACCTCTGATTGCCTCTGAATTACAGGGGTTAGCGAGCGACCTGTGCAAAATTTAGGAACCCAGTCACATATAGTGATTGATAGATATCAATTGAACGTCCAGAGTTAAAAAAACGTAACGATTCATGCAAAAACTGAATAAAGGTCTTGACAAGTGTTTTTGGACGGGCACATACATAGCCTGTATGGGGGATCGATTATTATGTCTGTCTCAAGCGCCCACGTTACGCTGTTGCCGCTCTTGTTTGTTTGCATCCAGATCAATCAGACCTGTACCCAAATAGAGCAGTAACGCAAAAATGATCACCAGATTGAAACCCAGATGGATTGCCAGCAGGCTGGCCAGGATGGTGCTCAGCAGGGAGGCACAGCCATTGATGCCCCAGGCCCAGGGGATGAGTTGGGGGGCTGCCTCGGCGACTTTTGACAGACCCTGAGGGAAGGGCAGCCCCATGCAGAAGGCGACGGGTGCGATCAGCAACAGTGAAATCAACGCCTTACCCGGCCCTGGCAGATCCGCGAGCCAGACGAACAGAGCAGGGATGAGCAACAGGTAGACAAGAGAAATGCCTGACAACAACAGCATGACAGTAAACAGGGATTTGAAGATTCCACCATTCAGGATCTTCTCACTATAACGACTGCCCAGACCGGAAAAGATTAGAAAGCCACAGAGCACCACCGCCACGGCATAGATCGGGTGAGACAGAAACAGGATGAATTTCTGCAGGAAGGCGATCTCGACAAACAGATAAGCCAGTCCGATGGCAAAGAAATAGCCCACCACTTTCAAGTGGTAGCTGGGCGCGAGAGACCTGCCCCGGTGTCTGAAAAACCAGAGCGGCAGCAGGATCAGCACAAGACTGGCAAACAGGGCCTGCAGCAGGGTCAGAATCAAGACCGGGTAACCCAGCTCCAGCAGCGAGAAGCCACCGCGCCGATAGAGCGAGAGTATCTCGCTCAGGGATTCCCACTTGAAGAAGTTGAAGAAGTACGGACGGTCGTCGGTGGCGGGTTCGATCTGGAATTTGTATTGCTGGATAAATCGCCCTGCATCCTGCCCGAGCAGCGCCAGAGCTCCTTGATAGAGGTAAGGTTCCGAGAGCATATTAAACTGGTTGGTCTCGGTTTCTTGGATGCCGGGATAGTAGGCGCTATCGAAGGATCGTTCATCGCAGAAGGTTCGCATGCGCGTGATTTCACTCGGTGTGAAGATGCCATTTTTAACCAGCAAGGTACTGGTGTTCCAGCCACGGATCATCATCAACTGCCGATCCGGCAGCTCCACACCTGAAGCACGCAATGCAGCAATGGCGGTGGCGAACAGCTTGAGACCATCTCGGGGCGGCAGCTTGATCCAGCGAGTGATCGCCAGCAGGCCAGCGGGTTGCAGATGTTGGAGATAGTCCTGCAGGGCCTCCCGGGTGTACAGATAGCTCTCACTCAATGCCTGCACGCCTGCGAAACCGGCTGCTGCCGAATCCAGGAGTGAGACCTGGATCAGTGCATAAGAGGTATCATTACCGGCGATAAAACCACGGGCCTCAGCCTCATGAATCCAGGTTTTCTCCTGCAGCAGTGGCCAGCCGCTGAAGTCGGAATGGGTATCCGTAAGCAAGTGGATGAACTGTGGATTGAGTTCAACGGCCTCGATCCGTGGGGTTGTATGGTATTCCGCCTGCAGCAGTCCGCTGCCACCCCCCATTCCCAGGATCAGCACTTTTTCAGGTTTTGTCAGATGATAGGGCAGGGCGGAGGTCTGGTAGTCGAGATAGCGCAGGGTTTCCCGCCTGCCGGTGTACTCAGTGAGTGCTGTGGGGGCATCGCCATCGGTAAACAGGGCGAGTTGGGGAGGTGGTTCATCTGGGTTGTTGAGGCTTAGGCCGGGGGCCATGCGGAAGGGTATCTTTGTGTTCTCCACTACACTGACCACCCCCAGGGGGCTGCTGCTTTGCTCAAGCAGTCTGGCGCCGCGGATCTGCAGGGACTGGTTGAGCGCCTTATATTCCGACAATTGCAGAGTCAGCCAGCCATCGGGCATTGCACTGATCAGCACGGCAGCGATCAGAACCCAGGGCGCAAACCGCCAGGGCCGTGGCATGTTCATCTCCCAGATGGAAAAGGCGGCGGCGAGCAATCCCGATACGCCCAGCCAGCGCAAAACATCCTCCGGAGGCATCCAGTAGAGCAGGGCGATAACGCCAATCGCTCCAAGACCTGCGCCCATCAGGTCATAGGCATAGACCTGCGGGATCTGTCTGTCGAAGCGAGCGAAGGCGAGGCAGATGCTGTTGGCGGCGAAAAAGAAAGGGATGAACAGCAGCAGATAACTCCAGAGCAGATAGACCCATTGGGTCGGGTCCCAGATTATCTCCAGGGTATTGAAGGGCATTTGTTGCGCGATCAGGAAACAGGCCGGGGAGCTGATGCCAAACAGGGCGGCATTGCCGATGAACAGGCCGGCAAAGTGAGGTGTGGTCCAACGGTGAGCCAGGCTCAGGATGGCGCCGCTGGCCCCATAACCCAACAGCGCTAGGCTGATCACCATATAAGCGAAATGGTGCCACTGGATGATCGAGAAGAGCCGCATCAACAGGATCTCGTAGGCGAGCGCCGAGGCGGAGATCAGCATGACCGCAAACAACGGCGGCCTGAGTGGTGGATTGTTGTGGCTCTCCCTGAGCATTGGCGAGTCTCAGTCAGTCCGGGTCAGCGGTACGAAGCGCACCGGCAGGATCTGATGAGTGGTGGTTTTCCCTTCCGGAGTCTTCTCCACCATAACCAGCTGCTGGACCTGGAATCGACCACCTACCGGGATGATCATACGGCCTCCAGACTTCAGCTGTTTGATCAGAGGTGGCGGAATATGGTCGGCCGCGGCGGTCACGACGATGGCATTGAAAGGAGCCTGTTCCGGCCAGCCATAATAGCCGTCACCAATGCGGGTGCTCACGTTATCGATGCCCAGGCGTTTGAATCGCTGCGTCGCTTGCTCACCCAGTTCCTCGATGATCTCGATAGTGAAGACCTGGTGGGTCAGTTCAGCCAGTATGGCGGCCTGATAGCCAGACCCCGTACCGATCTCCAGCACTTTGAAATCGGCTTTCGGCTCCAACAGTTCGGTCATCAGGGCGACGATATAGGGTTGCGAGATGGTCTGGCCGTAACCTA
>JBDLIT010000015.1:0-46071 GCA_039714735.1 Pseudomonadota bacterium | reverse complement strand
TTTGTCGCGATTGCGAGTGTCGTCCGTTGGCATGGGCTGGCTGCTCTTTTTGTGGTTATCCCTTGGTGGTTCTGGGTATTTTGTTCCCGGAGCTCCAAACCTTCAACCCCGAGCCCTGGTTTGCAGATAGATCAGATCCCGTCAGGTCTTGATGACGTGGTCATCAGGCATCTCCAGCCAGAAAAATGCCGTCATACGTGGATAGAGTAGCGAGGTCAAAGGAGATGCCGGTGGAAACTGTCCAGCTACGACCGGCGGATGTCATACTGGTTTCTAGAGAATTACCGGTTAAATCGAAATTGCTACTAAAAGCAGGAAAGAACGCTCAGGGTTTGAAGCGGACTTGGATCAATATACGATACGAGATGGATGGTCCCATTTTTTATTCATCGCAATGTCTTTCGGTTTATCCGTATATATTACGAAGTAATAATCACCATCTTTTATTATTCTGCCCCCTTCTGCATAGAGTGTATTGGTAAGAACAAAACCAATAGATATCCACATAACAGTGGAGAATAACATCAATAGATATTTCATTGTTTGCACCTGGTGATACTCACCGAGCTTGATTGAAACATTAATCCAAGCGTCACTACTTCGGTGTTGGTGTAAACTTGCAATAAATCCGAAAAAAAATCTAAAGAAGCTCTGGTTAATTCCAACCCTGGCTCTATCCGATCAGGGAAGTGAAAATATTTATATTCACTCTTTACCGACATATAACGATGGCTCGTTCAGTATTGGGAATAGCGACTTCATTTGATTTATCTTTAAGATGGAAATTCTCGTAGTGAGTCGTGAAAAACACTCTGATGCTATTTCAAGATGTCGATCGGCGGGGTTTGTTTGTATCGTGTTACTTGGACCATTAGCGACTATGATTTCGACATGGCGTTGGAAGCATTGATGAGGCTGGCCGACAAATTTGATGATCACTGATAGCAATGCTAGAAGAGAGTAGAAGGGTTCCCTGTGAGCTTTTGAGCTGGGATCAGTGCGATCAGATGGCGCGCCGGCTTGCCTGCCAAATACGAGAGGATGGTTACGAGCCGGACCTCATCGTGGCGATCGCCCGGGGCGGACTCATGCCGGCGCGGATTCTCTCCGACCGCTTGAACCTTTTCGATCTGGCCACCATCAAGGTTGAACACTACCATGCCATGCATAAGGAGCGGAGCGCAAGGGTGCGTTATCCTCTCACAGCGGATATCGATGGCAGACGGGTGCTGTTGGTGGACGATGTCAGTGATTCCGGGGATACCTTTGAGGTGGCGATTCGGCATTTACGGGGGCTGGGTGAGCCGCTAGTACTGAAAACAGCGGTCCTGCACCACAAAAGGATTGCTCGTTATCGTCCTGACTATTTTGTCGAAGAGGTGGTCGAGTGGCGTTGGCTGATCTATCCCTGGGCGATGATGGAGGATCTCAGCAGTTTTCTGCAGGAAATGGAACCACGTCCTGTCACAGTAGAGGTATTTGCTGAGTTACTTCAGAAACGCCATGGTATCGATCCGCCAAGACAGGCGCTTGAAGATGTCCTGGCTATGAATTAGTCCTCAACGACTATGATGATCATTTCGAGGCGACTATGCCTTTAGCGGCTTGAATCTAACGAGCAGTAGGGGCAGCAGTGTGAGATCGGCCAGCAGGGCGACAATCATCGAGAACCCGGTCAGCAGTCCGAAATAGATGGTGGGTATAAAATTGGACAGCGCCAGGATGGAAAAACCCAGGGTGATGGTGACCGTGGTGTAGTACATGGCCCTGCCGATGCTGGCGTGGGAACGTTGCATCGCGGCCTGGTAGTCCTGGTCTTTCTGAAATTCATCCGTGAACCTATGGATATAGTGGATGGTGTTGTCCACGGCGATACCGATAACGATGGCGGTGATGGTGATTGTCATGATATCCAGCGGAATCCTCAGCCAACCCATCAGGCCAAGCACCAGCGCGGCGGCAACCATATTGGGAATGATCGCGATGCCTGCCATTTTTAGATTGCGGAAGAGCAGCGCGAACATCAACATGATGGCGATGAAGACCACCCCGATGGTGAGTATCTGGGATTGAAACAGGCTCTGTAACAGGTTGTTGTAGAGGACCACCATACCGCTGAGATGAACCTGTTCTTCCTTCAACTGAAATTCATCGATCAACTGCCGGCGAATCTTCTGCAACAGCTCCTCACGTTGCAGTGAAGCATCGGATTCGAAGACCCGCATGCTGAAGCGGATCTGATTGCCATCATCCGAGAGATAAGGATCAAACAGGGATTCCTTGATTGTATCGGGGAGGCGTTTGTAAATGATCGCCAGAAAGAAATCATCCAGTTCTTCACGTTCGTTGAGGCTCTCCAGAAGACGCATGGTGCTGCTGATGGATAACACCTTGCCGGATTCCGGCAGGTCGTCCAGATAGTCGTGAATGGCTGTGATGTCTGGAAATTTGAAGCTGTTGAACCAGTAACTGGTGCCGGTAATGCCGGCGCTTCCTTCGAGCTCGAGGTCCAGCTCCTCAAGGAATGCCTCCTCTTCCTCCTGTGAGGCATAGAAATCGGCCGGAGCATCGATAATGACATCCAGAGGGGTGGTGCCACCGAGTTTCCGGTCGATCAGCTGCATGCCCTGGTAGATCTCCGTGGACTCTTTGTAATAATCGATAAAACGGTTCTCGACTGTGAGGAAACCTATACCCACCAGGCTCAACAGTACGGAGATGGCGAAGGCGGTCAGAATGCCACGCCCATGACGTTCAATCTGCCGGGCAAAAAAGTGCGTGATGGCACCTGTTATGTCGCGCCGTGAGGTGGGCTGACCAGGCTGCAGCAACACCAGTGCAGCGGGAAACAGGGTAAAGGTCAACAGGAAGGCGACCGCGATGCCGATGACCATCATCCAGCCGAAATCGATTACCGGGCGGATATCGCTGACCAGCAGAGAGCCGAAGGCGACCATGGTGGTGATTGCCGTATACAGACAGGGCAGGGCCTTTGATTTGACCGTCTCCAGGATCAGGGTGCTTTGCGCGGACTGCGGCTGGTGATGATGCAGCTCGCGATAGCGGACGATCAGATGAACCGTGAGGGAGAGGGTGATGATCAACAGCAGGGAGATGAAATTGGAGGAGACCACCGTCACCGGCCAGTCGGTCAGCCCCAGATAGCCGACCAGGATCACACCCGCGGCGAAACAAGTCAGCATGGGCAGCAACACCCAGCGCGGTTTGCGAAAGGCAACGGCCAGGATGATCACCAGGAAACAGAGCACACCGATGCCGAATGTCAGCAGGTCATGGCGAACGAAACCGATGGAGTCGGCGGAGATCATGGGAATGCCGCCCAGATAGAGTTCGCTCTGATCCTGATGCCTTGCCATGATCGCCCGAACCTCGGCGATGTCCCGGCCCTGCTGATCCTGAAGTCTTGCGTTGTAGGCCTGGAATTGCTCGGAGATCTGCAGCAGTGTCTCTGTTTCATCAGGCGCCAATTCAGCCTGCAGCTTTTTCTCGCGTAGCTGATTACGTTCACCCAACAGCCGGTGCCAGGTTTCATCCCGTTGCATATTCAGCTGCAGGGCTGTGGTGCGAGCGTCGCTGCTGATGAGCAGGTTACGGTATATTGGACTGGAGATCAGCTCCCTGCGAGCGGCAGCAGGATCTGTCTGAGGATCTTCCAGGGTGTTGATCTTCTCTTCGATTTCGCCAAGGGTCACCGGTGGGCTCTGAATCAACGGTACATCAAGAATCGTGATGACCGATGTGATGCGGGACATCGCCGCCAGTTCATCCCTAAGTTCCCGCAGATCGGTGAGAACCTGCTCGCTGAACAGATCTTCCTTGGGTGTGTAGGTGATGACCAGGAAATCGTCCGAGCCGTAGCGGGCCTTGATCGAACGGTAATATTGCAGCGCTCGATCGTTTTCCAGAACCAGGGAATCAGCCGACGCGTCCAGCCTGAAATCACTGGCAAAGCAGGCAAAAAAGCCTGTGATCAAAGCGATCACCAGCAGAGTCAGCCTGGGTCTTACCAGGATCAGTCTGTTGTAAGTATCTGACAGGGAAAAGGGCATCTGCGAACTTCCTATTGCAGTAACTGACAAACATATCCAGCACCGGACATGTTACAGATGTCTGGTTGAATACCAAAACCATACATTGCCGAGAGAGTCACCAGCTTTTTTACCACTCTGATTTCAACTCCGATAGTGATGGATCAATCCGATTCAGGCGCTGTTCAGCTTGGTCAGTCCAAACTGTAGCCAGACGATGAGAAAAGACTCATCCAAAGGTTTAACAAGTCGAGGAGACTAATCATGAAAAAAAGCCTGATGACAATTGGAACAGTTCTTCTGATCAGCTCAATGGCCGTGAGTGCGGGTCCGCGTATGCACCGCTTCCAGGATACCGCGAAGGTGGTTGATGTGGAACCGATCTATGAGACGATTGCCGTTCAACAGCCGGAACAGCACTGTTGGGATGCGGATGTTTCCTATTCCGAACCGAGAAGGAAGACCTACACCGGAACCATGTTGGGTGGAGTCATTGGCGGGGCCTTGGCCAATCAGCTGCATCGGGGCCGGGGTAAAGGTAAGGATGCCGCCACCTTGGCTGGGGCGCTGTTAGGCGGGGCGATTGGACACGATGTGAGTCAGAATGCCCGGCATGCTCAATACACAACGACCACAGAGCGTCATTGTGAGGTGCGACACTCTACCACCTATGAAGAGCAGGTGGTCGGTTATCGTGTAAAATACCGCTATAGAGGTCAGGTGTTCACGACCAGAACAGAAAATTATCCGGGAAAACGGATACCTGTTCGAGTCAGTGTGGCGCCGATCGATGAATTCTGAATGTAATGAGTCACACGGGAGCGGAATCTCCGATTCCGCTCCCAGAATGGCGGATTCAACAGGTTGAAACATAATGTATTTACCCCCACGAAAACTCCAGATGTTACTTCTGCTCTTGCTGATCATAACCAGCCAGGCCTTTGCCAGAGGAGGCGTCAGCCTGGATGAAGCGGTAGAGAGAGTCCGTGATCGTGTGGGTGGCCGAGTCATCTCAGCAGAAACCCAGGAGTGGGATGGCCAGCGGGTACACAATATCCGCCTGCTGACTAAAGACGGCAAGGTAAAGCGTATCCGTATCGATGGTAAGAGCGGGAAACGGATGCAGGGGCGCTCCAGGCGGTAGGAGTACGAGTATGCGTGTGCTAATCGTAGAGGATGAGGCGGATATTCGTGAACCCCTGGTGGGTCGGCTGGAACAGGAGGGCTACACCGTCGATGCAGCGGCGGATGGCCGTGAAGGGCTGTTTCTGGGGCGTGAATACGCGATAGATGTAGGTATCGTGGATATCGGGCTGCCAGTGATGTCCGGCATCGAAGTGATTCGTGAGCTGCGCAAGCAGGACAAGCATTTTCCGATTCTGATTCTAACCGCCAGAGGCAATTGGCAGGACAAGGTCGAGGGGCTGGAGGCAGGCGCCGATGACTATCTGGTCAAACCCTTTCATGTGGAGGAACTGCTCGCCAGGCTCAATGCCCTGTTGCGCAGAGCGGCGGGCTGGTCACAGCCGGTTCTGAGCTGCGGTCCAATCGAGCTGGATACCCGAACTCAATCGGTGACCCTGAATAATGCCCCGGTAGAGCTGACCGCTTATGAGTACAAGGTGCTCGAATACCTCATGCTGCATGCCGGGGAGGTCATCTCCAAGACCGATCTGACCGAACACATCTATGATCAGGATTGGGATCGTGACAGCAATGTGATCGAAGTGTTCGTACGTCGGCTGCGAAAAAAACTCGATCCGGATGAAATCTACAAACCCATCGAAACCCTGCGCGGGCGCGGTTATCGCTTTGTCCTTGAAAAAACTGCATGAAGTGGTCCTTTAAAGGCTCGATTCATGCGCGCCTGCTGGTTGCGGCCAGCCTTGTGCTCAGTGCATTTCTGGGATTCACCGGCCTCGCCCTGGACAAGGCCTTTCGTTCTTCTGCCGAGGAGGCGCTCAAGGCAAGGCTGCAGAGTAGCGTGTATGCCATTCTGGCAGCCGCAGAGGAGGATGAAGCGGGCCGCTTGAGTCTGCCCAAGATTCTGACCGATCCTCGTTTCAACATGCCGGATTCCGGCCTGTATGCCTCTGTGATCGCTCCTCAGCTGGAATTTAAATGGCGTTCGGCCTCTTCTATTGGCCTCTCCCTGAGTTACCTGCAGATGACGGAAGCGGGCCAGTCCCGATACCAGATGACAGAAACGCCGAACCTGGGAAGACTGATGACCCTCAGTTTCGGCGTGGTGTGGGAAGATTTTGCCGGCAGCGAAATCAGCTATGTGCTGGCTGTTGCAGAGGACCTTCGACCACATCTGGAGCAGATCAATGCCTTTCGCAACACGCTGCTGCTCTGGCTTGGCGGCGCTGCGCTGCTCCTGCTGCTGGCGCAGGGTTGGGTGCTGCGTTGGGGATTGCAGCCGCTTCGCTCCATCGCCGATGAGTTGAGCCGCATCGAATCCGGTCAGTCCGATCAACTCTCAGGTCACTATCCACAGGAACTCATCGGTCTTGCCCGTAACATCAACTCGCTGATCCGGCATGCCCAGGCCCGCCAGCAGCGCTACCGCGACAGTCTGGGGGACCTTGCCCATAGTCTGAAGACGCCGTTGGCCATCCTGCAAGGCCTGGCGGACCAGAAACAGGAGACCGAAGGGCCGTCTCGGGTGTTGGATGAGCAGGTCTCCCGCATGAATCAGATCGTTGGTCATCAACTGCAGCGGGCTGCGGCTTCCGGGCGGAATACGATGGTTAAGATGCTCCTGGTCAGGCCGCAGGTGGAACGAATTGCCAGATCATTGGACAAGGTCTATCGGGAGAAGGACATCGACTATCAACTGGAGATTTCCGATAAGGCGGGTTTCATGGGTGATGAGGGGGATCTGATGGAGGTGCTGGGTAATCTGATGGACAATGCATGGAAATACGGCTCAGGCAGAGTCAGGATCTCCGGGCAGGGTATTGGCGAGGGACTGGTGTTGACCGTGGAAGATGATGGCAAGGGTATTGCGGATGATCAGATCGTAGAAGTCGTGCAGCGGGGCAGGCGCATGGATGAGCAAGCTCCTGGACAGGGGATTGGGCTCGCGGTAGTCGAGGACATCCTCAAGGCATATCGGGGAGCATTGAAAATCGGCAGGTCACCACTGGGCGGTGCGAGGTTTACCATCCTTTTTTCTGAGCATTAACCTCAATCGGCAGTATGCCTATAATGAGCAGATGAACCCGGACCTACTATCACGCTTGCAGAGTCGCCTCGGGCAGGTGCATGCACGTCAGCGGATTGGTATCGAGGAGGAATCGGTACCAAGGGTATTTGGCAAGGGATTCAATTTTTTCCATCCAGAGAACTGGTACTCCAGTCATGCCTTGATCCGTTACCTGTTAAAGCTCTCGGGTCTCTACTGGCGAGGACGCAGAAACACTCTGAATTTCCGTATTCGGCACAATGAATTGGTGCTGCAGAATCTCTCTTCAGTGTTTGATGGTTTTACGCTCCTGCATCTCAGCGATCTACATGTGGATATGTTTCCGGAGTCCACGCAGGCGCTTATTCAACAAGTCGCAATGTTGGATTACGATATCTGTGTACTGACCGGGGATTATCGCGCCTGGACCTTCGGAGAAATCGACAAAGCCATGGCTGGCATGCGTTCTCTTTGTGCGGCACTTAAAAAGCCGGTTTATGCCGTGTTGGGGAATCATGACAGTATTCGCATGGTGCCGGAGCTGGAGGATATGGGGATCCGGGTGTTGTTGAATGAATCGATCCTGATCGAACGGGATGGAGAATCGATCCATCTCGCCGGCATTGACGATGCCCATTACTATCGGGTGGATAATATCGAGAAGGCCGCCGACTCGATACCGGATGAGACAGTATCCCTATTGCTGTCCCATACGCCTGAGGTCTATCTGCAGGCGGCGTATGCCGGTTTTGATGTGTTTCTTTGTGGCCACACCCATGGTGGGCAGATCTGCCTACCGGGTGGCTTTCCTCTGACACTGGATGCGCGTTGCCCCAGAAATCTGGGTGCCGGGTGCTGGGAACACAACGGTATGCAGGGCTATACCTCTGTCGGTGCGGGCGCCTCCATCGTCGAGGTGCGTTTGAATTGTTTGCCGGAAATCACACTTCATCATCTTCGTCGCCCAATAACATAGTTTGAAATAGGTAACATTGTGTAAACTTCTGATTGGATATAGGGTAACACCCTCTGATTCCGCTCCTTTTATATTATAATGCTGCTGGAGTCTGGATCCGCAATTCGAATTGGAATATTTCTATGTTATTGTTTATCAAGGATATACCGAGATATTCAACAAAAAAGGAGATTGCGAAGTTTATCGCGTCCTCGCGTAGTGCTTTGGGAAGATTTATGCCGTTTGTTAACAGATTCTCCCTTGGGAAATGTGAAATCCTGCGTCTCGAAGACAAGCGTAAAGAGACTGTCGAATACCATGGCCTGATATCGATAGAGCCGGAAAAGACCTGTCTTGCACTGGTTGACAAGCTTAACGGAGCCTTACTTTTTGGTAAAAGGGTTGAAGTCAGACCCTATGTCAAACGCTCAACTTATAAGGATCGCCGCAGGTTATTTGCTGATCTTGAGTTACTACCTGCAGAACGGCGCAGCCAGGATCGAAGGCGGTCTTTTCTGAATATTCGATGGCTGAAGTGCAGAAACGCCTAGTAGCGGTTCCAGGATTGTTTATCTCAGAAGAATGATCTCAATAGGGGTGGCGACGAATGCCAAACCTATAGAGAAGACGTGAAAGCCAGATTCCTGATATCCAGAAAACCAACACCGTTAGAAACAGGGATTCCCACTCCAGCCCCAGGCTGAATGTACAGTAAATCAAGGGAATGAGTGACTCGGGTATCTGGTCCAGCCCCATGGCCTGACTACTGGAAGGAAGGCCCAGGCGGCGCTTGGTGAAGCTGGCGATCAGATCTCCCAACATGGCCAGTGTGCCAAATATAATTCCCAAGTCCCATGAAAATCCCAACAGGGGCGAAAGCAATGTGGTTGCAAGAATGGCGGAAATCAGTCCCCTCAGGGTTTTAGCGGGCCCCAGCCAGCGCCTTCCTCTTGAGGTTCTCAGTCCCCCGTCCAATGGCGCATTAAAACGTGTTCCCAGAAGCCTGCGGGTCAGAATCGGTGCGCCGTTGGCAACCAGCAGCAACAGAAATAGTTTGAGTTCGATCATCCTAGAAGCTGCAGTTGGACAGGTTGAAGGGTGTGTCCACAGGGGTGCAGAGCAAGGCGCTACGACGCGGAATAGTCACTCTATTCCAAGGAGTTGCAACGCTGCTATGCGCCTTTGTGGACGCAACATTCGGCCTGTAGCGTGATTGACCCATCAGGTGAGCAAGCAATTTGTAGACAACTAACATCCAATTAATTCCTTAGTGTCAGAATGGAGCGATCAACTGTCGTTTCTAGGATCAAGTCAGGATGGGGAGATCGTTCTCCTCAGTTGGTGATAGTTTGCCAGGCGTTGGGGATGGATCTTACCCTCAGATTCGGCCTGCCTGACAGCACACCCGGGTTCGTGTTCATGGGAACAGTTATGGAATCGGCAAAGCCCGAGGTAGTCGCGAAGTTCAGGAAACCCCTGCTCCAACTGGCTGACCGAGAGACGTGAGAGACGGAAGCTGCGCACCCCGGGAGAGTCAATCAGATCTCCACCCTGGGGCAGGTGATAACAGGTGGCGGCCGATGTGGTATGGCGACCCAGGCCTGTGGCCTGTGACAGCATGCCTGTCTCTATCTCCAGGGTGGGTAAAAGCGCCTTGATCAGCGAAGATTTTCCCACCCCGGACTGGCCCACCAGAATGCTGGTTTGATCGTTCAGTTTTTCAATCAGTTCATCCATGCCGTGTGCCGATTTGGCGCTCACTTCCACCAGCGGATAGCCGATTCGTCGATAGTGGGCGAATTGCTGCAGGAATCCGCTCTTGTCATTATCCTGCAACAGATCGATCTTGTTAATTGCAATCAACGACTTGACCCCGATTGTCTCAGCAGTGACTAAGTACTGGTCCAGCAGATAACCACTGGGTTCAGGGCGAGGCGCCAGCACCACGACTAGCTGACTGATATTGGCCGCAAGCGGTTTGTCATGGCCGCTGAAGTCCGGCCGGCTCAGGACACTCTTCCTGGGTAACAGGGCGGTGACCACCCCCGAGGTCTGGTCGATCTCCTGCCAGACAACGCGATCACCACAGACTGGATGACCGATATGCTGACGGGTCAGACATTGGTGAATATGGCCTACGGTGGATTCGACGCCCAGGGTTGCTCCGTGTCGAATGATGACCCGGCCCTCCCTGACGGGTATATCACCGGAATTTTGCAGGGTCTTCTCAGTCCGCTTGGCAAGCTTTTCCCTGCGCTGCTCCTGAATGGCCTGGATTCTGGCCCTTTGCTGCTGGGTAAGACGGCGTCTACCCATCTACTACTTGACGCCGAATTTATAGTAATGCTGATTCAAGTGGCCAGAGACATTATTGATGTCATCGTCGAACCAGGTGAGCCCAAGCATCTGCTCGCAACGCCGCACCTGTTTGTCTAATCCCGGCAGGCTGGTGACCCGTCGGTCAGTTCGGGTGTAGACTTCACTGTCATGGCAGCGGACACAGTTCTGATCCACTAAATTCTTGCCTTTAGCCAGGTCCAGGTCCGCAGCCTGTCCACTTGCAGTGCCGACCAGGGTCAACACGCCGATTAATTTTAGAAAAGTCTGCATCTTATGCTCCTCTATCCTCTGTTTTGTTGTGAAATATGGGCAATGCGCACCGGTGCCGGGGGATGGCTGTCGTGAAACATGGAGTAGAGAGGGTCCGGTGTCAAAGTACTCGCATTGTCCTGGTAGAGTTTGACCAGCGCCTCGATCAAATGACTCCCGTCTGTATGTGATGCCGCATAGGCGTCTGCTTCGAATTCATGACGCCGCGACAGGTAACTGCCGATTGGCGTGAAAAACAGAGTGAATACCGGTGCCGCCAGCATGAACAGTAACAGGGCCATGGCATCCGAGGGTTGGCTGACCCCCAAGCCCTGGTAGAACCAGATCTGTTGTGACAGCCAGCCCAACAGCGCGAGACTACCCAGAGAGAGAGCCGCCATCATCAGCATCTGCTTGAAGATGTGTTTGTGGCGAAAATGTCCGAGTTCATGGGCCAGTACCGCTTCCATTTCATTGGGTGAGAGTGAGTTGAGCAGGGTATCGAAAAACACGATCCGCTTGTTATTGCCGAAACCGGTAAAATAGGCATTGCCATGACTGGAGCGTTTTGAGCCATCCATGACAAAGATGCCGTCGCTGGTGAATCCACAGCGTTTCAGCAGGTCCTGAATGCGTTGCAGCATCTCTCCCTCTTCAAGCGGCGTAAAGCGATTGAACAGTGGCGCGATGATTCTGGGATAGGCCCAGGTCAGGGTCAGAGTGAAAGTCATCCAGACTGCCCAAGCGTCAAACCACCAGAAGTCTCCCGCTGAATCCATCAGCCAGAGCACAATCCACAGCAGGGGTGCGCCCAGCAAAATCCCAAGCAATGCCCCCATCAGACGGTCTTTGATGAACTGGGCGACAGAGGTGCGGTTGAAACCGTAAGCGGCCTCGATTTTAAAGGTCCGCCAGACCGACAGGGGTAGATCAAGAATACTGGAGATGAAGAAGACCGAGAAGATGATCGCAATCCCAACGAGCATGGGGCTTAATTCCATCCCCAGCCAAAAACGGTTGAGCAGTTCCAAGCCTCCCCCCAGGGTCCAGAGTAACAGCAGCAGGGCGCCGAATATGATCTCCAGTCTGGCAATCCCTCCCTTTGTCTGGGTGTAATCGGCAGCTCGTTGGTGGTCACGCAACTCGATCTGTGCGGAAAAGTCTGCTGGTACGGTGTCTCTGTGTGCGGCGACATGGCGCAGATGACGTCCCAGGAGCCAGAGTTGTAGTAAGGTGCCTGCTGCCAATGCAGCCAGAAAGATAAGGGTAAACAAGGCCATCAGTTTGGATTTTTTTCCATAAAAGTATCGAATAGCGCCAAGAATACAGTCTGCAACCGCTTCCTGCTAGAATCACTGGGTTAATCAACCCGGCGCTTTGCAAGGATAAAACATGCCTCAAGACCCTAACAACCTGATTTGGATAGACCTGGAAATGACCGGTCTGGATACAGTAAATGACCAGATCATAGAAATCGCCACCGTCGTGACCGATGCCAGTCTCAACATCATTGCCGAGGGGCCGGTGATAGCGATCCATCAATCCGATGCCCTGCTGGACAGGATGGACGAATGGAATCAGCAACAACATGGTGGTTCCGGTTTGATTGAACGGGTGAGGAACAGCACCCAGGATGAAGCAGCTGCAGAGGCCGAAACCATTAAATTTCTGAGACAGCACGTCCCAGCCGGAGCCTCACCCATGTGCGGCAACAGCATCTGTCAGGATCGCAGATTCATGGCCCGGACCATGCCCAAGCTGGAAGACTATTTCCACTATCGAAATCTGGATGTCAGTACCCTGAAAGAGCTGGCTTATCGTTGGGCTCCGGAGATTGCTGAAGGCTTTAAAAAGGATTCCCAGCATCTGGCGCTGGAGGATATTCGTGATTCCATCAATGAAATGAAGTTTTACCGGAATCATTTCCTGCGCCTTCCCTGATTAAACCAACTGTAGTCTAAAATATAGGAGTGAATAGAGGTAGGCTGAAAGCTCAGCTGGGCTGGAAAACAATACCCGAATACTCCAATTAACCACAGACTGTTCTGCGCAGACTCAAACCAAAGGAAATTGATGATGTCCACCGAATGGCTGACCACGACCGCAAATAGAGTTATTGATTCAGAAACAGGAGCTCGATTTCTCAAAGACCTGATCACCATCGAAGACAACCGGTTGTCTTTCTCTGAGCTTGATCTGGATGGCGCTATCGAGGTGATCCATCAGTTGTGGGTCAATCCAACCCAACAGCTGTTGGAGAAACTGGGTGAGATTATCCCGGATGTGGATGAACTGCGGGAACGAGCGGAGCAGTTGCTGGAAGATGAAATGCCTGAGGAGTTTCAGTTTCTGTTCGCGAAATTTTCCGAACTCAGGCAGCGGCCAGAGGCGCGTACCGAATACAGCTGGCCGCTGTTTGACCGCAAGACGTCCAATGAGGATCTGCTGGTTGACAGGTTACTGCTCAAACTGAATGCAGGTTTCAGTCTCAAGCAGACCATCCAGGCGGTTGCTGAACTGCCGACCGGGATGGTTGTGGATCCACAAAGACCTGAGAGCCTGCGCATCGCAATGAGTGGCAGCCTGGCGTTGGGACAATCCCTGGCAAGCGGCGGAACTCCTGCTCCTGTATCAGTGCAACTGGCAAGCACAGTTTCAGTAAACTGCAATATTGAGCTTTTCTATCGGCATTTCAGTGAGCGCCGGGTCGGTGAGGCATTGCTGCTCGATATCAGGCGGCTCGTGTCACCTTTCTCTATCCAGGCCCTGCAACAGGGTTTTTTCCAGGGCAATCTCGCAGCTGTTAAATTCAAGGCGGACCATGCAGCCAGTGTCGGTGGCAAGGTCGGGTTTGCCCAGGATCTGGAATTATCCCGTCTTGTCAAAGGAGAGATTGGAGTCTCTTTCGGTTTCAAAAAATCTCTGGCGGGTGAGTTTGAATATCTGATCCATCCTACTGGAAACGGCCGGCAGATCGCACTGAAGCTGCGCCGGGTATCGAAACATTCGGCAGAACAGAGCAGTAGCCTCGGTCTGACCATAGATATGAGCGACTGGGCAGCCAAGGTCTACCCGATGATTCAGGACAAGCTGGGTGATGCACAGGTGATTCTGGATCAGGTCAAAGGGGTTATCCCTGGCCAGGGCCTGTTCAGAGAGAAGCTCGGGGAGGCGCTCACAGAGGCCCTGGACGATTTTCCTCATAAACAAGAGCTGCTGCAGGGCTTGGGTATCAAGGGTGAGGGTGATCTTGGCGAATCGGTCAAAGATGCCCTGTTGAGTGAGATCGAATCGTCCCGCAGTCTCTGGCGGGGTGACCTGCAGGAACGTAGTGAAGAGATCACGGCTGAGTTGCTCAATGACCTGCCGGTGGGTGTGGATATCCGCAATCAACTCGACGCGAAACTCCAGCAGGCCCTGACCAAGGGCCTGGGTGAACTCCGGCAGGCGCTCGATAAAAAACTTGAATCACTGGTGTCGGGGTCGGGTTTCAGTGAAATTACCGAGCAGCTCAACAAGCTGAGTCATTCGATAGATAAACAGATTCGTAAGAAAGAGAAACGCGTTAAAGCCGTCAGTCAGGCGGTGCGCAAGGAGTTGGATCGATTGCAACTACGCCTGAATGAATTGAAAAACCGCTTTGCCGATGCCTCCAAGGCAAAGATCTCCATGGGTGTGGAGTCGCTTTCCAGGGAGGCAGGATCGAAGGATCTGAATCTGAGCCTGGTGCTGGATTCGGATCACCCGGATGCCCAATCGCTGCTCAGTGATTTGATAATGGCGGACCTGGATGCGGTCTTTGCAAAGATTCGCAATTGGCAGCAAGCAAAACAGGATAGCGCCATCCATTCGGTCAGCGGCAGCATGACCCGCTATGTCAGCCTCACGGAAGAGACAGGCTTCGCCTGTGTCCTGTTCGGCAACGGTTTTTCGGGCAGGAGCAGAATCGATGCGGATGCAAGCCTGGTCGTGGATGCCCATGGCAACATCCAATGCCTCTCCAAAATGGAATTCAACAAGCTCTACAAGGGTATGCATGACGAGCGTGAACTGCAGATCTTGGATGCCGTTGAACTGGCAACTGCCCGCAGCACGAACAGCCTCAGTCTGGCGATGAATCTGTCATTGACCGATGAGGATCTGACCCCCAGCGAAGCCATGGCCTTTTTTCAGAGTGCGGAGCAGGTCGGGTTGCTCAAGCAGGGCACGGCTGACAGGGCGGCATCTGCTTTGAATGTAAACAATCTCAAGTCCGGAAGACTCGATGTTGGCATGACCCTGAGCAAGCGGCAGTTGTTACGCTTATTGCAGATCAGTGACGAAAACCGGGGACTGGCTGATCAGCCCCTCGATGGTGAGCGGGTCTTCAACGTTGCGGCAGAAAATGTAGCGGCCGTCTGCACAGTACAACCCCCGAGTCAGTCGTTGTTGAAGACCCTCGACTTGCTGTGTGAGGAGCTGCCTGGTTATGGCGTGCCTGTTGGGGATAACCTGCAGGAGATGATCCTAAGCATGACGCGAGAATGCTTCAAACAATCGGACAAATGGTTGGAGAGTATCTACAACGACCAGCTCAGTGAGATCTACCAGGCGGCGAATGCACTCTCCTGGGTGCGCGCCAGGTATGTGGCGGTGAAGGGTTGTCATGGCGACTGTAGAGGTAAAATACGTCAGATCCTGCCGGAAAATCTGGAATCGGAGCCCGACTATGGTGATACCCAGAACGAGCAGTATGGACTGCTGGACGCACTGCAGGGTATGCGCGAAGTCTATTGTTGGGATGCGAACCGGAGGTTGGAGGAGTTGCGTCAACAACAGAGTGACATCGGCCATGCAATCAAGAGCTGGTTTGTCTGGCAGGCGGACTTTCCAAGATGGTGGATGCTGAACAGCAAAGAGATCCGTCCCCTGACACTCGCCTTCTTCAAGACCATTGCGCAACTGGCCCAGACAGAGGATGCGGAAGAACCACCCATGCTATCCGCCGCATTAACCCTGAAGGGTGAGCAAGGTACCGACAGGAAGCGGATCGCATTGACCCAATAGTTGTATAAAAATCATCAATGTAGGGTGGGCACTGCCCACCTCATGCCTTATTAAACTATCTTTTTATGGTGGGCGGTGCCCACCCTACCTGGTGTTTCTGAAAACCATTCATGGTTTATTCCAGAAACATCCCATATCAAGATCTCTTTTTGAACCCGTCCATGTAACCTCAGTCCAAACATATCAATAGCTGGACTATGATGAGGTTAGAGGTTCTCGAAATTGCCGATGTCCTACAGATCTCTTTGCCGCCATATCCTGGTGGTTCTATTACTGCTCTTCATCCCATTGGGAGTCAGCGGAAAGGCTGGAGTCATGGGTATAGTGTTGGACGTGAATGGCATGA
This sequence comes from Pseudomonadota bacterium, assembly GCA_039714735.1. Classification (GTDB taxonomy): domain Bacteria; phylum Pseudomonadota; class Gammaproteobacteria; order Chromatiales; family Chromatiaceae; genus JASJBU01. The sequence goes on along the minus strand of JBDLIT010000015.1, from coordinate 29,896 downwards.
TTGGTCCAGCGACGTCCGATTATATCGACCGTGCCCTGAGCCGGGCGGAAGCAGAGGGAGCTGAACTGGTCATTCTGCGTATGGATACCCCGGGGGGATTGGATACCTCCATGCGGGCAATCATCAAACGCATCATCTCATCCAATGTCCCGGTTGTGAGTTACGTGGCGCCGGGTGGCGCCCGGGCGGCCAGCGCGGGCACCTATATTCTGTATGCCAGCCATATCGCGGCGATGGCTCCGGGAACCAATCTGGGTGCGGCGACACCGGTGCAACTGGGTGGCTTGCCTGGAGCGGATAAGGACAAGGAAGACAAACAATCAGATGTTGATGAGCAGCAGCTGCCTGCTGATGCAAAGGCGAGCAAGCTGATCAATGATGCTGCCGCCTATATCCGCAGTCTGGCGAAACTGCGGGGACGCAATGTGGAATGGGCGGAACAGGCGGTGCGCCAGGCCGCCAGTCTTTCGGCTGAGGAGGCTTTGAACAAAGGCGTCATCGATCTGATGGCCAGGGATCTGGATACACTGCTGCAACAACTGAGCGGCCGCGAGGTACAGCTCCCACTGGGTAGCAGAAAACTCGATACGCAAGATCTACATTTGATTGTCGTCGAACCTGACTGGCGGAGCGAACTGCTCTCTATTCTGAGTAATCCCAATGTGGCCTATATCCTCATGCTGGTCGGTATCTATGGCCTGATCTATGAATTCGCCAATCCTGGTTCGGTATTGCCCGGCGCGGCGGGCGCTATCTCCCTGTTACTGGCTCTGTATGCCTTCCATGTCCTGCCGGTCAACTATGCGGGCGTGGCCCTGATCCTGCTTGGGCTGGCCTTGATGGTCGGTGAGGCCTTCGCGCCCAGCTTCGGAGCCCTTGGCATCACTGGGGTGATCGCCTTTGTGGCTGGTTCCCTGGTTCTTATAGACACCGACCTGCCGGGTTACGGTATTTCGCTGCCGCTGATCGTCACTCTGGCGGTCGTCAGCGCATTTCTTCTGGTGTTTATGGTCGGTATGGCCCTGAAGTCGTACCGCAGGCCGGTGGTGAGTGGACGGGAGGAAATGCTGGGCGCCGAGGGCTATGCCATAGAGAGTTTTGCCACCCAGGGCCCGGTTCATGTGCACGGTGAGATCTGGCATGCGCAGACCGACCATCCGGTCGGCAAGAATCAAGCTGTCCGGATTACCGGGCGTGATGGGATGCTGCTGCTGGTGACGCCCACTGAAGAAGAGGAGGCTCCGTCATGATCTTTCAAATCTACTCGATCATCATCATTTTGATTCTGTCATTTCTGCTCGCCGCACTGAAGATCCTGCGGGAATATCAGCGAGGGGTGGTTTTCATGCTGGGACGCTTCTGGAAGGTCAAGGGTCCCGGCCTGATAATCATCATCCCCATCATCCAACAGATGGTGCGGGTGGACCTGCGCACCATCGTGCTCGATGTGCCGACCCAGGACGTGATCTCCCGGGACAACGTCTCGGTCAAGGTCAATGCAGTGGTCTATTTCCGGGTGCTCGATCCGGAAAAGGCGATCATTCAGGTGGAGGATTTCATGGTCGCCACCAGCCAGTTGGCCCAGACTACCTTAAGATCCGTACTGGGTCAGCATGAACTGGATGAAATGCTGGCCGAACGTGATCGCCTGAATCACGATGTCCGCGCCATCCTGGATCAGCAGACCGATACCTGGGGGATCAAGGTCTCCAATGTTGAAATCAAGCATGTGGACCTGGATGAGAGCATGATCCGTGCGATCGCCAGACAGGCGGAAGCGGAGCGGGTTAGACGGGCCAAGATCATTCACGCAGAAGGTGAACAGCAGGCCGCGGAGAAGTTGGTGGAAGCAGCCAGATTGCTGGCGCAACAGCCCGAATCCATCCAGCTGCGTTATCTGCAGACGCTTACGGAAATTGCCGGTGACAAGAGCCATACCCTGGTATTTCCGCTGCCGATGGATCTGCTCGGAGGGGTGTTGCAGGGTAAACAGAAGAGTGAAGGTTAGATCACTCTAACGTGTCGTCGCTAACGTTGATAACTACGCCTGTAATTGATGCAGTGGAGGGGCTCGTCGCAACTCGAACAGACGCCGCTTGCGGCGGCGCAGGCGAAGCCGGGTGGCGCAGAACAGCCAGAAAGCCAGTAGCCGAAGGATAGGAAGCAGAATGATGACCAGATAGATCACCAGACCAACTGCCATCAGGTATCCCGCTTCCACTATTTATTTCGATCCATGTGACGCACAAAATACTTCTCTAGCTCAACGAGAAATAATACAGATGAGGAGACCAGCAGGATACGTACCCATATACTGAAGTCGATTGACGCAGTGCCAAATAAGGATTGCATCGGCGCAAGGTATGTAAAACCCAACTGGAAGATGATGAGGATGCCAATGGCAATCAGCACATAACGGTTGCCGGTTAATCCTGCCCGGCTAAATACCGATGCGGTGATATAGCGAGAGTTGAATAGATAAAATATCTCGAACATGACCAGCGTGTTCACAGCTACTGTGCGTGCATGCTCAATACTGACGCTTCGTTCCATCTCCCAAAGAAAAAGTCCGAAGGTTCCACTCATCAAAATTATTGAGACAAAAGCAACACGCCAAATCAGATGAGGCGTCAGCATTGGTTCATGGGCATCGCGTGGTGGACGTCGCATCACTTTCTGTTCGGGTGGTTCAAATGCCAGTGCCAGGGCTAATGTAACCGCCGTAATCATATTCACCCAGAGAATCTGCACCGGCGTTAAGGGCAGTTGGTGAAAACCCAACAAGATAGCGGCAAGGATAATCAGCGCCTCACCACCATTGGTCGGTAAAATAAAGAGGATGGCCTTCTTGAGATTGTCGTAAACCGTGCGTCCTTCTTCCACGGCATGAGTGATTGAGGCGAAATTGTCATCGGCCAAGACCATTTCGGCGGCTTCCTTGGCCGCTTCCGTGCCATTTTGACCCATGGCTGTACCCACGTCGGCACGTTTCAAGGCCGGTGCATCGTTTACACCATCGCCCGTCATGGCTACGATCAAACCCTGTTCCTGCAACAGTCTGACTAAAAGCAGCTTGTGTTCAGGATTTACCCGCGCATACACATCAACAGTTTGCACTCGTTGCCGCAACTCATCCTTACTCATGCCTGCAAGTTCTTGACCGGTAATCGCGTCATCGGTATTGATGAGTTTGAGTTGCCGGGCGATTGCAAGGGCGGTAGCAGCGTGATCACCTGTGATCATCTTTACCCGGATACCCGCCATACCACAGGTTTGCACTGCCTCGATGGCCTCCTCTCGAGGGGGGTCGATCAAACCGAACATACCTAACAGAGTCAGCTCATTTTCCACATCGCTGAAGCTGAGTTCCATCTGTTCATAGTTAACCGGCTTGACGGCAATGGCTAATACTCGCTGACCTTGCTGTGCCATTTCTTCAATACGGGTCAACCAGTATTTTCTATCCAGAGGTTGATCGCCATCAAGGCTTCTCTGGTGAGCACACATTTCCAATACCCGTTCAGGTGCACCTTTGAGAAAGATGAAGGCATCACCAGTGTGACTGTGATGAAGCGTCGCCATAAAACGATGCTCGGATTCAAAAGGGATGAGATCAGTGCGGGGATACTGTTTTGATTCTTCCTCAATATTCAAACCCGCCATTAAACCTGCCACCAGCAATGCCCCTTCCATAGGGTCTCCATGAACCAACCATTCACTGCTATGCTGTTCCAGTGATGCATCGTTGCAGAGTACTGCTGCACGAAGCACCTCCAGCAGGAGTGGGCGTTCCTCTGGAAGCACGTCCCTGTTCGCCAGCGAAATCGCACCGTGGGAATCATAACCCGTACCACTTAGCCCAAATAGATTGCGGGTAGTCGTGATCGTACGCACGGTCATTTCATTCCGAGTCAGGGTGCCGGTTTTATCTGAGCAAATGACCGTTACAGCCCCTAGCGTCTCGACCGCAGGAAGTCTGCGAATAATCGCATTCCGCCGAGCCATCCGCTGCACACCGATAGCCAGCGTGATGGTCATGATTGCGGGTAATCCTTCGGGGATCGCGGCCACCGCCAGGCTTACCGCGGCAAGAAACATTTCAGCGGCCGCATAATCCCGGACCAGCGAGCCGAAAGCGAAGGTAATAATGGCAATACCCAGAATGGCTAGAGTAAGCCAACGGCCAAACTGGGCCATCTGACGCAACAGTGGGGTCGTCACTGACTCCACTTCCGATACCAGCGTACTGATGCGACCAATCTCGGTTTGTGCACCGGTCGCAACCACTACACCGGTACCCTGGCCATGGGTAACCAGGGTGCCCGAATAGGCCATGCAACGGCGATCGCCAATCACAGTCTCCTGTGCGACAGGTTCGGTGATCTTTTCTACCGCCATCGACTCACCTGTCAGTACCGACTCCTGCACTTGCAGTCCCTTGACACGGAACAACCGCAGGTCTGTCGGTACCTTATCGCCTGATTGCAGCAGGACGATATCACCGGGCACCAACTCTTCAGCCTGGATGGTTATATGTCGGCCATCACGCACAACCATTGCATGTGGAGAAAGCATCTGCCGTATTGCTCTCAGCGCATCCTCGGCCTTACCCTCCTGCACGAATCCAATCACTGCATTGATAAGAACCACACCAAGGATCACACTGGCATCCACCCAGTGCCCCAACATGGCCGTGACGGCACTCGCAGCAATCAACACATAGATCAGTACATTATGGAATTGGTAGAAAAACCGCACCAGTGGGCCACGTGTTCTTGCTTCGGGAAGCCGATTCGGTCCGTGTTTAGCAAGCCTGTGAGTTGCTTCTTCTCTGGATAGACCGTCTTTTGTGGTATTGAGTGATTCGAAGACTGCATTAGTGCTTTCAGCATGCCAACTTTCTGAAGTCGAAACGGCGTCACCTGGCCGGCCATTTCGCTTTTTGAACGCGTTAAGTGTCTGGCGCGTAACCACAACTCCAACAACAGACAGAATGACCAACATGGCAAGGACGATCAGCCATTCAATGACAGCAACATCAAATCTCCAGGTAAGTACCTCATTCATTGGCTTATTTTCCACTCAAAGTGAAAGGGTCAAGGCACAAAGGATAACTTGTGCGTCCATTTACATTTCCCGGACTTGGTTATATACATTCACATTTCATCTCAATGATATCCCTATTGAATAGCAATAGAGTACGTTTCTAAAACACTCATAGAGCAAGAACCGCAATGGCGCCTCCAAGCAAAACAAGAAAACTGATCGCTACTGACCACTGCCCCAGTTGGCTCTCCAACGAATTCAGGGTGCGCTCCCAATCAACAGCAAGCCACTTACGTCCTATCCATGTCAGAAACAGGTCACGCTGTGTGGGTAACCGTACCATAACGGTGGTGTGAATTCGGTTCGTAATAAAATTTAGCCACCGTATGCCGGGCCGCAAAAACGCTAGCGGGATATCGGGCAGCTTGCGCAGGATATTGTCTCTTCTAGCAGACCACCCATTAAGCCTTGAATTCAACCAACAGCGTAAGGGCGATATCTTGCAAGCCATCAGCCACAGGATAGTCATGCCGCAGACCGTGGTGGGAACCACAAAGTAAAGCATTTCAGGCATCATTGGCCAGGAGTCCGGTTGCTCCAAGACTCGACCCATTGCGAATATGACTAGACCTGCAAGGGCAACACTGATATAGGCCAAAATAGACCGGGCACGCACTTGTCCCATGCCAACCAACAATCCAAACAAGAGGCTGGCAACCCCCACGACCTGCATACTGAAACCCCAGGTCGGTAGCGCAACTTCACCCAGGGGCAGCCAATATATCCAGCCAAGCACACCTTGACCGAATTGGTATGCAAGGAGCAAGGGCAAAAGAGCTACCGGTACAGCCCGGTAGGCCAATGGCGCCCAGAGATGCAGTGGAAACAGACCGGCCTTGACGGCAAAACCGACCAGCACCAATCCCACCAGCAGATCCCGACTATCCGGATTTGTCATCGCCTGATGCAAAGTGCTGAAATCGCCGCCTTCAGCAGCCAATGTCACCAACACCTCGAACAGCAACAGGTCGCCGAGTATCAGCACCACCAGGTAGCGTCTTCCAGCTTTCCGCGCCTCATCGCTACCCTGGTGGAGAATGAGGCCGTAAAGGGCGTAGCCGCTGACAGAGGCAAAGAAGAAAAACAGCCAGGGGTCTCGGGCCAGAATGAGCCCAAGACTGCCGCCCATGGCCAACAGATAGAATATGGCGAGACGTCGGCCGGTTTTGTCATGAAAACCTGATCCCACCACCAGTGCTACCCCGAGCCATACTGCACCCATCAGTGCCAGAAAGAGCTGGACCGGCGTTTCAATTCCCAAGCTCGATCCAAGCAGGAGCCAAGGCAGATCCATCGACGTGCCACTTGGAAACAGGGCAGACACAGCCAGGGCGGGTAGGGCTGCACAGGGAATCAGCCAGTTCGCTTTCCTGTAGACACTATCGGACACAAGGCCGAGGGCCAACAACCAGGGTAGCAATGGCACGGTCAGTAACAAGAGGCTCATAGGCCGTACTCCCGTGTTGCAATGAGTCGCGCCCACTCCAGTGGGCTGAATGGCGCTGCTGCGAGCAATCCGACCAGCAGGGACATAAATGCCGTTATCAACGGCGGCAATAGCAACGCCCAGGCAGTTTCCCATCTACCAAATGATCTTTCAGAAGGCCATGCTGCTGGTGGCTCCCGAAACCATGCGGCATACAGGATCGGCAGAAAGTAGGCGGCATTCAGCAGGCTGCTACCGGCCAGTACCAGCACCACCCAGTTCTGCCCGGCTTCCAGAGCGCCGTGCCCCAAGTACCATTTGCTGACGAACCCTGCCAGTGGCGGCACTCCGATCATGCCTAAAGCACCCAGTGTGAAGGCCCCCATGGTCCAGGGCATACGGTGGCCGACACCGTTCATCTGGCTCACTTTATGGATTCCCAGGGTCTCTGCCAGATTGCCGGCGCAAAAAAACAGGGTGATCTTCATCAGACCCTGATGCACCAGATGGACGATTCCGCCGATGGTAGCGATTGGGCCGACTATAGCGACACCCAGGGTAATGTAAGAGACCTGGCTAACCGTGGAGAAGGCAAGCCGGCGTTTCAGGTCGTCCTGGAATAAAGCCCTTATTGAACCATAGAGGATCGTGACGGCAGCCAGCACCGCCAACGGCCCAGTGACGCCGAGCCACTCAGCGTACTCGATGCCGAACACATCATAGACGACCCGTACGATACCGAAGGCGCCTACCTTCACCACAGCAACCGCATGCAACAATGCGCTTACCGGCGCCGGGGCTACCATGGCCTGGGGCAGCCAGCCATGCAAGGGCGCCAGCGCGGCCTTGACTCCCAGACCCGCGATGAGCAGGCTGAAGATTGCTATCAGTGCGGCTCGGGAGTTGCTCGAACCGGCGGCGACAAATCCTCCTTCAGTGAACTCCAGGGTTCCGGCAAGCCCATACAGCCAGACCGTACCGATCAGCAACAGGGCACCACCCAGCATGGTGTAGATCAGGTAGGTGCGTCCTGCACGCCGGGCCACCTCAGTACCACGATGCACAATCAGCGGATAGGTGGAGAGGGTCAGCAGTTCATAGAACAACAGGAAGGTCATTAGATTGCCCGCCAGGGCCACACCCACAGTAGCGGTCACGCAGAGACTGAAGAAACCAAAGAAGCGGCTTCGGTGAGGTGAATCCTCCAGATAACCGATGGCATAAACCGTCGTTAGCAGCCAGAGCCCGGTGGAGAGGGGGAGGAAAAGCAGCGACAGGGCATCGGCTCTCAGTACCAGGTCGAGCCCGGGTAACAGAGGCAGTCTTGTCTCATAGTGGTGTCCGTGAAGGACGCCCCAGAGCAGAATGAGCACCAGCATTAGTTTGGCGACTGCGCCGCCTAGATTTAATACTGTGCGGGCAACAACTTTTCTTTCAGAAAGAAAAAAGATCACCAGCCCCGGCAGCAGTGAACTGCAGACAATCAACAGGGGCAGCCACTCATCCCAATTCATGGCAGCTCCTCCCCGATGAGGGTAACCCAGGGTGCGCCGATATCCATCAGTTCCAAGGGCAAGGGCGCCATCAAGCCGAGAGCCAAGGCTGCTAGCGCCAGCCCGAGAGCGGTCCACTCCATGATGGTCGGGACTGCACGGGTTTCATGCAGCACCTTGGCTTGGGTAAAGGCGAAGCCAATCACCTTGAAGACGTAGGCCGCCGCCAGCAGACTCCCGCTGATCACCACCAATACCCAGCCCCACTGGCCACTGCTGAATGCGGCCTCCAACAACAGCCATTTGGCGACAAACCCACCGCTTGGCGGAAGCCCGATGATGCTGATGCCTGCGATGGCGAATGCGGTCATGGTCAGAGGCAGGCGTTGTACTATCCGATCCAGCTCGTCGATGCGATCATGTCCGCCGAAATAGAGGATATTCCCGACTGCGAGAAACATGGCGCTTTTGGCCAGGGCGTGGGAGAGCACAAAATAGACCACAGCGTTCCATGCGGCCGAAATCAGGAGTGGGAAAGCGAGAAACAGATAACCGAGTTGGGCGACCGTCGAATAGGCGACCAATAACTTGAGTCGCTTCTGACGCAGTGCCTGCAGCGAGCCCCAAAGGATGGCGCCGGCACCGAGGACGCCAAGCAACAGCCGCGGTGCGGCACCCGGCTCGGGAAACAGATCCAGCCACAAGCGCAGCAGGAGGTAGAAAGAGGCCTTGACCACCAGCGCGGAGAGTATCGCGCTCACCGGCGCAGGCGCGCTGGCGTGGGCCGGAGGCAGCCAGAAGTGCAGCGGAAACAGTGCCGTCTTGAGCAGCAGCCCCGCTGTCATCAGACCCATGGCTGTCCAGACCGCCGGCATGGGCATCATAAGCCGCCCCAGAGAGATGATATCCAGGGTGCCGAAGGCATGATAAAGCAGCGCCACGCCCAGCAGGTAACAGAGCGAACCGAGCAGACTGACCAGCAGGTAACGCATGGCCCCGGTGAGTGCGTCCGCACCGCCCGCCAAGGCCACCAGTGCTACTGCCGCCAACCCCAGTAGCTCCAGAGTGACATAGAGGTTGAAGATATCCCCGGACAAAAACAGGGCGTTGAGCACGGCCCAGAGAAACAACCACAAGGGCCAGAAAAACTGGGCCTTTCGACGCTCAAAATAAGCGCTGGCATAGAGACTGATGCCAAGACCCACCAGCGCCGTCATGATCAGCATCAGGCTGCTCAGGCCATCCGCATAGAGATCGATTCCCAGGGGCGCACCCCATCCGCCAACGGCATAACGCTGAATCCCGTGGGTCGCCACCTGCCAACCCAGACCGGCGACCGGGACAACAATGCTGAATGCAGCCGCCTGACCCAGCAGGGCCGCCCGCCGGGGCAGAAGAAAACATAACAGGGAGCCGGCGAGAGGCAGCAGGATGGTCCAAATGGCCCAAGGGATGCTCACCGTGGAAATCCCCATCAGTGTTGAGAGGAGTGTTCCGCTAAATCGGTCCGGCCTGTCTCTGCCTGTATACGCAGTATAAGAGTCAGCGCCAGCGCGGTGGCAGCGATGGCAACTACGATACCGGTAAGCACCATCGCCTGGGGCACCGGATCAGGCATTGTGTTGGACGTGGGTCCGCCCAGGCCAACGAGGACCAGAAACACACCGCTGCCCATGATGTTCAGGGCAATGACCTTGCGTATGAGATGGGCTTGTACGATCAGGCTGTAGAGCCCGAGAACGAACAGGCCGATACCAGTGAGTGCATACAGGGTGAACGGCGTCATCGCTCCTCACCGGAAACTACGCGCCCACCCAGAAACAGTGCTGTCAGGATAGCGCCAATCGATAGCGTGGCCGCCGCCTCGATAAACAGGATGAGACCAGCTGCGAGGTCGGATGGATATTGCAGGAACATTCCGCCCGCGGGTATCACTATGACGCCGACAGTGATAAAAGCCCCCAAACCAGTAAGCAGAACAATGCGTAAGGGCCTGCCCATCAGTCGAGTAGTGAGACGTTTACCGGTCAGCAACAGGAGCACCCCCGAGGCAGCCAGCACCGCTCCCGCCTGGAAGGCACCGCCGGGCGCATGCGCCCCTGCCCAGAGTAGATAACCGGCCACCAGGATCATCATCGGCGCCAGTCCATGCACCAAGGCAGACAACACAGGTTCCGGGTCAGCTCCACGGCGCATCGGCGTGGCGCCAAGTGACCAGACACCGATCAGGGCCAGTAGCAGTACAGCCATTTCCAGCAGGGTATCGTAAGCCCGGAAATTAAGCAGCACGGCAGTAACCGGGTTGCGCACACCACTCGCGTGCAGGTTTGCCTCCACCAAGCCCTTGAGCTCGATCGCCTGATCCGGCAGGGAGAGCACCGCATAACCCAGCCCACTCGCCAAAGCCGACATTAATACCAGGAGAACATACTGAAATGGTTTTGGGAGTGCCTTGTGATCAACGTCGCTCATTGGTATCTCCGGGGGCAGTCGTATGATCGTCACTCACCCGGTCGGCCAGCTCGTTTGACTGGGCCAGTGCCTTCAGCAGCAAGGCTCCGGTCAGACCTGCACCGATGGCCGCCTCGGCCAAGGCAATGTCAGGGGCCTGCAGGCGCACCCAGGCCAACGCCATGACCAGGCCAAAGGCAATAAACAGTACAATGGCCTTAAACAGGTCCGGACTCTTCAATGCTAGCCAGGCCAGCCACAGCAGGGTGAGCATCAGCAAGCCGTCGAACAACCATTCCAGCAGTGTCATCGCTTCCACGGTTTTATCCCCTTGCGTAATGCCGTTTTTGCCACCAGGTGGGCGACGCTGGCGCTGGCCATTAGAACCAGCAACCAGATGAGCAGCAACTTGCCCACTACAGCCCATGACTCCGCCTGTAGTGCAAGCCCCGCTACGACCAATCCTAACCCCACATTGTCAGCCTTGGTCAAGGCATGCAGGCGTGTATAGACATCTGGAAACCGCAACAGGCCCACAGTACCGGCCAGGAAGAAGCCCGCCCCGGCAAGCAACAGGAATAGAGTGAGGAACTCAGTCACCCGCATCGTCATCTTCCCAGACAACCCAGGCGCGTCGTACGAAGGCGACGGCGGTCACCGCGGCCAGCAGGGCGAAAACCAGGGCCACATCGCGTAAATAAGAATTACCCGACGCTTGGGCCAGCAACAGCAGGCTGGCGACGGCAGTGGTCCCGAACAACTGTGCCGCCAGCATGCGGTCGGCGGCGGTCGGGCCGCGTAGTATGCGCCACATCCCGGCAACGAGGTTAAGGAGCAGGAAAAGCGCCAATACGAGGTAAAGGGTCTGCACGCCTGCTCAAGCCTCCAAGGTCACCGGTGTTACGAAGCCGGGCGGCTTGATCGCGAGCACGGAACAATCGATCTGATTCAGGATCGTCTCTGCAGTATTGCCCATGATGAACCCGGGAACACCGGTGCGGGCGACCGTGCCCATGACGATAAGATCGGCCTCGATCCGTTTAGTTAGCGCTGGAATCTCTTTGCGAGCCCAGCCCTTCACCAGATGCGTGCGGGGTTTGAGGTATTCCAGGGTATCCTGCCCCAGTTGGCTGGTCACCTCGCGCATAAGTCCATCCAAGTTTGCCTCGTGCTGACGCCTTATCTGTTCGACGTAGGCACTAATTTTCTCCTCGGGTTCATACATAAACGCCCCAAGCATGGCGCTCTCGCCGATTGCATCCCAGGCATGCGCAACATGCAACTCGGCAAATTCTGACAGTGCCAGGGAGCCTGCTAATTCCAGTATCTGCAGGTTTACCGCATGCCGTGTTTTCAATTCCGCTGGGGGGTATCTATCGTCCACGTCCACAGTCGCCAGGATACGTCGATAAGCCTTGGGGGCCTCAGACTTGACGAGCCAAACCGGGCAGGGGCACTTGCGTAACAGGTGCATGTCATCGCTGCCGAAAAACCGCTCCAGCCAATCCCGGGTTTCGGGGATCTTGATCACCAGGTCATGTCCGTTACGCAGTACCTCACGGACGATTTCCAGAAAAGGCTCACCTATCAACACCTTGATTTGGGTCTCAATCCGTTGGCGGTAAGGTTCAATCAAAGACTCCAGTCTCCGCCTATGCTCGGCCACCATCTCGTCCTGCAGATGGTCAGAGATCGGGCCACCCTCCAGCATCCCGATCCCTGCAATGACACGAGGGACAACGTCGACGAGCGTCAGATTGGCCTGGTTGCTTTCTGCCAGCGCCACGGCGCGCTCGATGGCAGATTCGCATGCCTCCTCGGGGTCTACCACGCATAGAATATCTTTGAATCGCTTCATCTCATTTACCTCTATCAGCAACATTCAGGGAGACACCAAACACTCGCGCCACGCTTTGCTCGACTGCCTCGAGGCCGGCCAGGAAATCTTTCCGCCTATCAAGCACATGGACTTGCAAGACACCACGATCCAACTCAGCGCTCAAGGTGCCTGGCAGCAGACTGACCGTGTTGGCCATGAACACCTGCGGCAGCCCAGGCGGGAGCCGTAGCGGGTACTCAATCAGATCCGGGGCGATGGGCAAGTCGGGGTGAAATGCCCGCCAGGCTACGTCAGCGCCACCCATCAAGGAGTGCATAAAGAAAAAGGGTACGAATCTGATAAACCCAACCCAAGCCAGACGCACAGGCGGGACTAACGCGATACTGGCAATCACCGCAAGCAAAACCGCCGGCACACCGATCCACCAGGACGATGCTGAACCATCACTGAGAACCCACCAGATGATGGAGAAAAGAAGCCCGCGCGATATGATCGTTGCCCCCCTGTTATTATCCTTCATGGTTTTCATTGCGCGTTGCCAGGGTAACTTGAACAACCAGCGGTTGATTCGTGCGTATAGACGATTTCTATGTGCTCTGTAGATATGAAGTCGAACTTGAATACAGGTTCAGGCAAGGCAGGATTATGCTGACTCATCGCGTACATCCCTCTCTCGCACCAGTTCGTAACCCCTGCTTCTAACACCCTGCATCAGCAATTCGACATTGTCCGCAGGCGCCCCGACCATTTGGAGTGCTTCCGCACCCAGACGTAGACTTGCCTCGACGGCTTCGGGAAACGCTTGGGTCGCTCCGGCCTGCAGCAGGTGATAACTTGCTTCAAGGTCACGGGCGCGTGCGATAACCGGTATCTGGGGATAGGCGTTGCGAAAGTGGGTGACCGCACGCAATGCAGTGGCGCCGTGGTCTATGGTGATCACAACCAGGGAGGCCCGCTCCGCATGGGCGGCGGCGAGCAGTTCGGGATCGGAGATGTCTCCGTACAACACAGGTTGGCCATCAGCTCGCCCCACCTTCACTCTTTCAGGGTTTGTGTCGAAGGCGACGAAGGGAATTCCGCTGGCCTGAAGCAATGTAGCAATAGTGTGGCCCATGCGCCCATATCCACCGATCAATACCTGCCGCTCCGACTCCTCCAACTCATCGATGGGCAGGCCTTCGGACTCGTTGCGCCTGCTCTCGAGCCGCCTGGCCAAGCTGTCGCCGAAACGCACCAACAGCGGCGTAGTCAGCATGCTCAGGGAAATGACCGCAATGGCCATGATGAAGGTCGCTTCATCAATGACCTGCAAAACAACAGCAGATCCAAAAAGTACAAAACCGAATTCGCCTGCCTGGGCAAGCAAGAAGGTGATGCGCACGGAATCGCCGCGGGTGTATCCGAAGGCGAGCGCCAAGGGAAACAGCACGGCAAGCTTGATGCCGATCAGGACAGCGGTGTGTCCGGCGAATTCAAGCGGCCGTTCGGCCAGTTCCCCGAGGTCGATGGACATGCCCACGGCCACGAAAAACAGGCTCATCAAGAGGCCTTTGTAGGGCTCGATGTGGGCGCGGACTTGCATATTGTAGCGCGATCCGGAAAGCAGCATGCCCATGATGAAGGCGCCCAGCGCCATTGAGAGTCCAGCCTGGTGCATAGCCCAGGCCGCCAAGAAAACCGCCAGCAATACTACCAGCAGAAAGGCCTCGCGGTTGTCGTGGCGCGCCAGCCACTCCAAGGCGAGAGGCACTACTCGAAGGCCGAAGACCCACAATACAGCGAACATACCGCCCATGATGAGCAACTGCTCCCATAGCGGGATACCGGATGAGATAGCTGCGGTATCGGATAGCAGCGGCACCAGGGCGAGCAGCGGCACCACGGAGAGATCCTGCATCAACAGGATCGCAAATGTACCGGTGCCATGGTTGCTGGCGAGTTCTCCTCGCTCTTGTAGCAGTTGCATGACAAAGGCCGTTGAAGAGAGCGACAGAGTGAGTCCGATAAGCAGCGCCGTTCTCCAGGACTCCACGCCCAACGACACATACAAGGTGATGGCGAAACCGGTCAGCAGGATCTGCAATGAGCCGAGACCGAACAAGTAACGGCGCAGCGACCACAAGCGGCTCGGTTTCATCTCGAGACCGATCACGAAAAGCAGTAACACCACCCCCAGTTCAGTGAAGTGCCGTACATCCTCCACATGGGCAGTCACATAAGGGCCTGGGGAATGAGGGCCAACCACCCCGCCCGCAACGAGCAACCCCAGTACCGAGCCGAGACCCAGGTGGCGAAACAGCGCGACCGCCACCGATGTGACGGCCAGCAGGAGCAAGGCGGATACGATGAAGCTGTCTAAGTGCACTTTGATCTCGCTTGAATGGAAGTTGCTTTTAGATCATGCCGATCCATTGGGTAAAAAGAAAGCACATCGCCAGAGCCCAGAATTGATTTCTGTCTGCCTGTTGTGACAGCAAGCGTAAGGATCCCATTATAACACCCTGACTCTTTCTTTCAGTGCGATTAGAGATTGGGGTTGATGCCAATTCCACCTACGCTAACTACCTATCTTGCATGCGCATGGGAGCAGCACAAGGTTGTCAGAAGTAAACAATTAAATCAGGGAAACCCCGGCTATGCCGGGAGACTCTCAAGGGTTTGACCGTTTCCATGGTCAGACTACCCTTCAAAACAAAATCGTATAACTCGAGCAGAACGTACCGACCTGCTCTTTGCTCAAGGCACATCGGCCGCTGGTGGCAGTCTGATGAGTGCAGCTGTCATATGTTTCATGCTCTGGCACCAGGATAGGGTTTTGGCGCTGAGTCTATGGGCCTGTCTTATCCTGCTGGTCAGTGGATTACGCTTCCTTCTGATTCTGGAATACAAACGCACACAACTACTCTACAGCGGTTCGTTTCAACCATAATCTGGTGGAGACATTCCGGCTAAGACATGAACAGGACCAGCTGTTGAAACGGTTACAACAGTCAAATACTGACCTGGGAACGGCCAACTCCTTGCTAAATGAGAAACAGAGCATCATTGACCAGGAGTCCGAAATTGCTCATCATGTCTTTCAGCAACTGACAGTGAATAGCGAACATCAACTGGGCGAAGTCAGAAGGCGGTAATAAGATACAAATTTCGCATCATTCTCTCCGTTCTACATCAACTTATCAGTTTACTTTGCAACACTTTGCATCACCCGGGGAATCTGTTGAAAGTATGGCTCCGGTATGCGGATTGGGGCGGAAGGTGGTACAGCCTTTCAGACCCAGTTTCCAAGCCTTTTCAAAAACCGATTGGAATGTATCGAAACTGAATGCCTGCGGGACATTCACAGTCTTGGATACCGCATTGTCTACATAGGGTTGGACTGCCGCCTGCATGGCCAGATGTTCATCTGGCGTCAGATCGGATGCCTTTACAAAAAATTCCGGCAATTCAGTATTGGCGTAGCGCTCCCGCCAATACCTCAGGGCCAGATCAGTCAGACGATACCATTCGGTATTCCCCCGTGGGTCTTTTACCAGCCGTCGGTAGTTGAAATCGAATACAGGCTCGATGCCGCTGGAAAGATTGTCGGCCAACAGGCTGATGGCGCCTGTGGGGGCGATAGCAAGCAGATGACTGTTGCGGATGCCATGACGGTCAATGTCTTGGCGGATGTCCACCGGCAGGCGCTGAATGAAGGGTGAAGTCAGGTAGGGTCTGGTCAGCAGAAATGGGAAGCCGCCTTTTTCACGGGCAAGGCTGATGGAGGTGCGGTAGGCGGTGTGGCAGATGGTGCGCATCACCCCGGCCGCCAGCTCGGTTGCAGCTTCACCCCGATAGTCGAGTCGTAACAGGATCAGGGCGTCCGCCAGTCCGGTAATCCCAAGCCCGATGCGCCGGCTGCCCTGCGCCTGTTCACGCTGCCGGGGCAGGGGATAATGAGTAAGGTCGATGACATTGTCCAGCATGCGGGTGGCGATGGCAGTGACTTCGCGCATCCCTTGAAAGTCCAGCCGGGCCCGGTCGCTGAAGGGGTCGAGCACGAAGGCCGGAAGATTGATGGAGCCCAGATCACAGGCGCCATAGGCGGGCAGGGGGATCTCACCACAGGGATTGGTGGCGCTGATCTGTTCCCGGTAATCGAGATTATTCTCCTGTGCGATCCGATCAATAAACAATACGCCTGGTTCAGCCGTGTCGTAGTTGGCGTGCATTATCTCCCGCCAGAGCCGGCGGGCGGCAATCCGCGCCATCACTGCGCATTCCACTGGCTGTTTGTTGCCGGACCAGACCCGGGTGAGCCTATCCGGGTATAACCGGCTATCATCAGCTGTGAGCCCGGATGCCGGAAAGAGTAGCGGCCAGCCGGCATCCGCCTCCACGGCCCGCATAAAGTCATCACTCACCAGCACAGAGAGGTTAAAGTTCTGCAACTCACCTGTCTGGTGTTTTGCCTCCACGAAACTGATGATATCGGGGTGGTCACAGCGCAGGGTTCCCATCATGGCGCCCCGCCGGTTGGTGGTGGAGAGCAGGGTGGCGCACATGCTGTCCCAGATGTGCATGAAAGAGACGGGCCCGGAAGCGATGCCACCGATCCGCGCTGCACCGGTTCCGGCAGGCCGCAGGGTGGAGAAATCATAGCCCACGCCGCCGCCTTGCTGCATGGTGAGGGCCCCTTCCTTAAGGGCGTTGAAGATCGACTCCATATCATCCTCGATCCGACCCATGACGAAACAGTTGCACAAGGTTACTTCATGTCCTGTACCTGCGCCTGCCAGGATGCGGCCACCTGGAAGAAAGTGTAATCCTTTCAAGGTATTGAGGAATTTTTGTTCCCATTGCGACCTTTCTTGGTCTTCCACGGACGCCAAGGCACGCGCCACCCGCTGCCAGCTCGCTTCGATACCGGGTTCATTGGCATGGCGATATCGGGTCTTCCAGATCAGTTCCGAAATGGTTGGAAATGGCTGGGTCATCTGGACTCTACCGTTTCTGAAAGCTTCATTTAAAGCATAGATAATCTTTCAAGAGCTGAATTGATCTTGATGTGACTCGCAAGGTGAGAGAGGTTTTTACTCGTTCTGGCTCGTCTGATACCGTGTTCCGCTGACATAATGACCTTTCTCCAGGGATATCCATGGCCGACCAAAAAATGCACAATCTGACTCGCAGGATCATGCTCGCCATGGCGGGTGGCGCTCTGCTGGGCATTGCACTCAATCTGTTGTTTGGCGCTGAAGGGCTGCTAAGAGACTACTTGATCGATGGTCTGCTTTATGTGGTCGGCGCGGTCTTCGTCGCCTCGCTGAAGATGCTGGTGGTGCCGCTGGTGTTCGTATCGCTGGTGAGTGGCGTCACCTCACTGGGAAATCTCTCGGCCCTGGGTCGCATGAGCATCAAGGCGATCCTGCTCTACCTGTTCACCACCGCAGTGGCGATCAGCATCGCCCTGATCCTGGCCACAGCCGTCGGGCCGGGCCAGGGATTCGATGCCGGCAGCGCCGAGGTGAACTTTCAGGGCAAGGAGGCGCCGCCGCTTTCCGAGATCTTCATCAACATGGTGCCGAGCAACCCGGTAGCTGCTCTCTCCGAGGGCAATATGTTGCAGATCATCGTCTTCTCACTGCTGTTCGGGATCGCCATTTCCCTCGCCGGTGAACGCGGTAAGCATGTTCTCAACCTGTTCAATGACCTTGACGCGGTGATTATGCGCATGGTTGAAATTATCATGCGTCTCGCCCCTTATGGCGTATTCGCGTTGATCGCCCGCACCTTCGCCACCCAGGGTCTTGATCTGATTACACCGTTGTTGGCCTATTTTCTCACTCTGACCCTGGCTCTCGGCCTGCATGCATTGATTACCTATCCCATGCTGCTCAGATTTCTTGCGGGGCTCCATCCCGTGCGCTTCCTGCGTAAGATGCGCGATCCGGCTACTTTTGCCTTCTCCACCGCGAGTTCCGGCGCCACCATCCCGGTGACCATGCGCACAGTGGAGGAGAAGATGGGAGTCGACAATTCGGTTGCCTCCTTCACCGTGCCGCTGGGCGCCACCCTCAACATGGACGGCACCGCCATGATGCAGGGCGTGGCCACCGTGTTTATAGCCAATGTCTACGGGGTGGACTTGAGCATGACGCAGTACCTGATGGTGATCCTTACCGCCACTCTGGCCTCTATCGGCACCGCTGCCGTGCCTGGGGTCGGGCTGGTCATGCTCACCATGGTCCTCAATCAGGTTGGTCTGCCGGTAGAGGGGATAGCCCTGATTATTGGGGTGGACAGACTGCTGGATATGATGCGCACCGCCTGCAATGTTACGGGTGACTGTGCCGTCTCCTGTATTATCGCCAAAGGTGAGGGGGCGCTGGATCTGGCTCGCTTCAATGATCCAAATGCGGGTTCGGTGGAAGAGGTGACCAGTGATCTCGTTGGAGAATCCATTCGCCGACCCGGATGAGTCACTGCCGCACATTTGATGATTCGATACCAAGAGTCCTTCTGTCGGCAAGACACTTGTATGTTCTTCCCGTCGTTTAAATGGGCATGGTGTCATCAAGTTGTTTCAGCAGCAGACGATAAGCTTTAGTGTGAGGATAGGGTGCAATCCTTTACGGCTGAAAAGCTGAAAAAGGTATACCGGATTCTATATCAAGTCTCTACCATAGGCCTGGATTCCGAATCGTCTAATGTGCCATTGAACGTTGACTGTTCTGGAATGCATGGCAGGACTGTAGCAAAGCCAGGGTGATTGGAATGCCAGGGCTAACTGTATCTTGAAATGAGCAGACTCATATGAAAACCACTGACAATGGAACCACGGGCTTTCAGTTATTTGGCGGATCTGCCGGGATGACTCTGGCGAGCCTTGCAATCTGGCTGGTCATGACACCTGCGGTGGGGCAGGATGCAGAGGAAATATCAGATCTCAAGGGGTTGAGCATCCAGGAACTGTTGGAGGTGCCGGTCACCAGCGTTTCCCGCCGACCCCAAAAGTATTCCGACGCCGCTGCGGCCCTGTTTGTGATATCCCGGGATGATATTCGCCGTTCCGGCGCCAGCAGCATACCGGAGCTCTTGCGCATGGTGCCTGGCTTACAAGTGGCCCACATCGATGCCAACAAGTGGGCCATTTCAGCGCGTGGATTCAACGGTCGCTACGCCAACAAGCTGTTGGTGCAGCAGGATGGACGCACCCTATACACGCCCTTGTATTCAGGGGTCTATTGGGATGTACAGAATATACTGTTGGATGACATAGAGCGCATAGAGGTTATCCGCGGGCCGGGGGCCACCATGTGGGGCGCCAATGCGGTCAACGGTATCATTAATATCATTACCCGCTCAGCCCACGACACCGAGGGTGGCTTGTTGAGTCTTGGAGCTGGAAACGAAGAGAAAGTATCGGCAGCGCTGCGCTATGGTGCCGCTGTGGGTGATAGCGCATCGTTACGCTTGTACGCGAAGGGGTTTGAGCGCGAAAGCGGGAGTTTCTTCTCGGGGGAAGAGGCAGCGGATGACTGGAGTGATCGGCGGCTCGGTTTCCGGTCTGATGTGGATTTTTCACAGACTGACAGCCTGATAGTGCAGGGTGATATCTACGATGGTGAAGCAGGAGCAACCATCGCCGAAGGCCCAGTTCTACGCGATGTTGAATCCAATACCTCAGGTAGTAATCTGCTGGCGCGCTGGTCGCACCAGTTGGAATCAGGTGCTGGTATCGAGCTGCAACTCTACTATGATCAAACGCACCGCTCGAACTGGACGCTTGATGAAGACCGGGACACCTACGACCTGGATTTCCAACATCACTTTAACACAGCAGATCAGCATGCCCTGGTCTGGGGCGTCAGCTATCATCGGACAAAGGATGACATCATCAGCACACCCGGCGGCGCTCTCTCGTTCGACCCGGTGCGGCGTGACGATATCACCTACAGTGCCTTTATTCAGGATGATATCGCACTAGCGGATGACACTCTGCACCTCATAATTGGCACCAAGCTGGAGTACAACGATTACACAGGCAGGGAATTACAACCCAATATCAGGGCGCTGTGGAATGTGACTGAAGACACCGGTCTGTGGGCAGCAGTGTCGCGTGCCGTACGCACACCATCGAGGCTGGAAACCAATGTTACCATCGCTTCACCCCGGGTGGTGGTTTCCGGAAATCCTGATCTGTCGTCGGAACGGCTTACCGCCTATGAGGTCGGCCTGCGCGTGCAGCCACAGGACAATATATTCCTGGACCTGGCAACCTTCTACAACGACTATGATCGTTTACAGACCATTGAGGTGACAGGAACATCATATTTACCGCCTATTCAACAGATATTTGGTAACGAAATGTCGGGACATAGTTATGGCCTGGAACTGACCGCCAACTGGGATGTCTCCGCGGATTGGCGTTTGAAGCTGGCCTATTCATGGTTCGAACTGGAGCTGGAAACCGAGACGGGTAGTACGGATACAACTTCTGTGGAGTTATGGGAACGGACGCCACAACATCAGTTCAGTCTGCGTTCTCTATTCGATCTGCGTCATGACCTGGAACTCGATACCAGCCTGTTCTATGTGGACGGTCTTCCAAACCTGGATGTCCCTTCTTATCTAAGTTTGAACCTCAGGCTGGGTTGGCATCTGACGCCTGACCTGGAATTGAGTCTGATGGGTAAGAATCTGACGGATGACAAACATCCGGAGATTGCCGAATTTTCCGGCAATGCACCGGGTCAGGGACTGGTATCCACACAGGTGGAACGGAGCTTCCTGGTGCAGGCCAAGTGGCATTTCTGAGGTTGAGCCGGACGCCTACGGAATGAAACAGCCGGGCAGACAAAGCCTGCTATCGAGACGCCGCTTCGCGACAAGTCTGCTGTCGCTTTGCCTGGTGTCGTTAACTTTTTTTAGCTCGGTACCTACCTGCCAAGGCCGTGATCTGCCTGAGCATCAGATCAAAGCGGCATTTTTATTCAATTTCGCTGCGTTTGTCAGCTGGCCGGAAGGCTTGTTCGAATCGGCTGACACTCCTCTACGTTTCTGCACTATGGAAGCGGATGCGATAAGCAGGACTCTGGAACAGTTAATTTCAGGTGAGAGCCTGGATGGCAGGCCGCTGGAGTTGATCCGCCTGGGCATTAAACCGGATATTACCGGTTGTCATATTCTGTTCCTGGGCAGCGAAGCCGTCTATCGCACCCTTTCGCAGGTGGGGCAGAGCCCCGGTATGCTGACCGTTGGCGATACCGAGAAGTTTATCGAACGTGGCGGCATGATTGCCCTGCTACGTCAGCGCAAGCGTATCCATCCTGTGATCAACCTGAATGCATTGGATGAATCAACACTTCGCTTGAGCTCAAAGCTTCTGCGTCTGGCGACCCGGGTAAGGCCGGGGAGCGGGAAATGAAAAACATGATTCGTTTCTTGAGTCACCTTCCGATCAAAGTCAAGGCGATCACCATGGTCGTCGGCATTACCGGCTTAGTGCTGGTTCTGGCGACACTGGCCTACATGATTGCAGAGAACCGGGCAAAGCGGGCCTCCATGTCGGAATCGGCTACTGCCTTGGCCCGTGTGATCGGTGTGAATGCCTCTGCAGCACTGGTATTCAGGGATCCTGATACCGCCGAGGAGATCCTGTCGGCCCTGGTAGAACAGCCGGATGTCCTGGCGGGCTATATTTACAACCCAAATGGAGAGCGGTTGGCGCTCTACACAAAAGAAAATACCGCCAGTGATCGTATTCAGGAGATTGCCAACACACCCTTTGTCAGTCCGGCGGGGAGAAGTCCAATCTTCCACGAAGGCCATCTGTCCGTCTCCCAGGAAATCAAAGTCAAGCAGCGGCTGGTGGGGTTCATTGATCTTAGATTTGACCTGGCGTCGCTGGAGGCCAGCACCAGGCGGCAACTTGCCATTGCTTTTTTGGTGTTGGCGCCGGCCTTCTTGTTGGCTTATCTGCTTGCTTCACGCCTGCAGCGTTTTATTTCGACGCCCATTTCGTCGTTGATGCAGACGATGGAAACCGTTTCCAGCAAGGGAGATTATTCATTAAGAGCCCCCCTGTTTACCGAAGATGAATTGGGCTCCCTGACCCGGGGCTTCAACGGCATGCTGGAGCAGATCCGAAAGCGTGACGACGCCTTGGCGGACGCCATGGTTGAGCTGCAGCAGGCAAAAGAGACTGCTGAATCAGCCAGCAGCGCAAAGTCCCTATTCCTTGCCACGATGAGCCACGAGATCCGTACACCCATCAACGGCGTCATGGGCATGACTGAACTGCTGCTGAACTCCGGCCTGTCTGGTAAACAACACAGACTCGCGGAATCTGCCCATCGCTCGGTCTTGAATCTGCTCACGCTGATTAATGACATCCTGGATTTTTCACGTATCGAGGCAGGCCGGCTGGAGCTGGAACCTGTTCCCTTCGACTTGCAGGATGTTACTGACGATGTGGTGCGTGTGCTCGGAGGGGCTTCCCGCAAAAAGGGCGTAAGGCTTGGGATACAGCTTTCCGAGAGCGTGCCACATTACTTGATTGGCGATCCCACGCGGCTGCGCCAGGTTTTGCTCAACCTTGCGGGCAATGCGGTAAAGTTCACCGAGCAGGGTATGGTGGAAATCACTTTTGATTCGGAATCAGTCAAAGATAAGGAAATCCTCTTGCACTGTGCGGTGCGTGACAGCGGTATCGGTATCTCGGCCGATGCCCAGGGCTCGATATTTGACTCATTCAGCCAGGCGGACAATTCTACCACACGCCGCTTTGGAGGCTCCGGGTTGGGATTGGCTATCACGCAAAAATTGGTCCAGCTCATGGGGGGTGATATCAAGATACAGAGCGAGTTGGGTGTGGGGTCTACTTTCTCGTTCACCATGCAGTTCGAAATCAATCCTGACGGTGAGTCTGTCAGCGTCAAGCCATTCCAACCACCGACAGGCGATAGCCATTTCTCAGGTCGGATACTGGTGGCGGAAGATAATCGGGTAAACCAGGAAGTGGTGCAGGGAATGCTGGAGATGCTGGGTTGCGATGTCGTGTTAGTGGAAAACGGGCTGGCAGCCTATCAGGCGGCGGCTGCAAATACCTTCGACCTGGTGCTGATGGATTGCCATATGCCGGAACTTGACGGTTTCGAGGCGACAAGGCTCATCCGCCAGCAAGAAAACGGCAGCGCACGATTGCCCATCGTGGCATTAACCGCCGATGTGCAAAAGGAGACCAGGAACTACTGCTTAGAGGCCGGTATGGACGACTACCTCAGTAAGCCTTTTACCCTGCAGCAATTGCAGGGCACATTGAAGAACTGGCTATCTGAGTCCGAGGCGAATTCTGCCGGCATAATCCATGATCTTGAGCCATCCAATGAGGCAGATGAGTTCTTGGACACTCGTGTGCTGGATAATATTAAAAAAATACAGCGGCCAGGCAAGCCGCCAATTCTGGAACGAATAATTCCACTCTATCTTGAGAGTGCTCCGCAATTGTTTGAAAGTATGCATGCTGCTGTCGCGGAACAGGATGCTGAAACCCTCCGGCATAAGGCTCACAGCTTAAAATCCAGCAGCGCTAACCTTGGGGCCCTGGATTTATCCGATCTGTGCAAACAGCTGGAGCAGGCGGGGCGTGACAATCGGTTGGTGGACGCAGAATTGCTACTGGGAGAGCTACAGACAGTCCATGAGAAGACCATGCAGGCGCTAAGGCAGCTACTGAAACACACCTCAAGCTGACGATATTCAGGGTGAGCCCAAGTCGTCCAATCAGGCCTTGATATCTATAGGGCCTGATCATCCTGCCAACAATCCCAGATCCAGCCACTCATCCAATCTGCCTGAAGATCTGAAAAACCAGAAGTAAAATTAAAAAGCTGAGCGTTTGATGGATCTGGATCGGGCGCCTCTTCAGCAGCGGCGCCAACTGGCGGAGATTGTGCAAAAAGAACGTCTACTGTTAGAGAAGCACAGCGAATAATCGCAGAGCATGAGCGATGCCAATTGCTTATCTGCCATCTGGTCATCCCTTAGAGTCTAAGGGCTGAATATGATCAGTAGGCAGTAGGATTAACTCGCTTGTTGCCCATTCTTACACCCAATGGGCCTCTGGGCATGAGTAGACTGATACGGGTACTGTTGCGTTGGATATTGATCGAGATATATTCGCCAAGCTCACCCTCGGATGTGGCGCTCCTCAGTTCAGACCAATTGAAGAGACGCTTGTCGTCATACGCAAGAATGAGATCGCCGCCCTGAACTCCAGCCTGTTCCGCCGGTGACCCTGGAATCACCGAAGTGACGATCACCCGGTTGGACTGACCCAGGGTGTAGAGATAACGGTCATAGGCGTCATCACCAATCTCAGAGCGCAGGGCGGGCACCGTGCCGTTGAGTTCGCGCAGCGCCTTGAAATACTCCTGTTTGCCAAATGTTCCATCCCGAATCGCCTGGTCCCGTAGCTCGAGCTGTTGCATGTCGGATAGATTTTTCTGCTTGACGATCTCCGCTGCGAGTTGCGGGTCAAGACCGTTTTCCACCAGTGCGGCTACACTCAAGATCCCGCTGGGGGTTTGCGACGGTTCAGTGGGGCCTTTGACTGCTTTCTCGTTCTCTGACTCAGTGACGGCATGCTGTCCCGTAGTGGTAACAGCTTCTTCCAAACCACTGAGACGGCTCTCGAGATCGATCACCTGATTTTCTAGTTGAAAGGTCCATTCCCGGTAGTGATTGAGTTCCTCTTCCAATGCCTCGACATGCTTGGTGAGTTCAGGTGCATGCTGGGTAATGGACGGAAATGAAGTAGTTGTGTCTTGCGTCGAAGGGGGCGCCGCAGGTTGTGACTCAATCTGCTTGTAGGCGGAAAACAGGAGTGCTCCAGCTACTGCGCCAGTGGCTAGAATCCCGATTCCGCTAAAGATATGATGAGTCATGGCTGATCCCGTTCAATAGTCCACGGCGCCCAGGATAATAAACCTGTAAGCCATCAGATAGACAGGTCGATGTCACTCAGGTTCAATGCCGCTATTTACCAATCACCATACAGGACCACATTCTCATGAAGTGGTTATCTTTGTTGCTGGTGTTGCCACTCCTGCTCGCGGTCGTTGCATGCCGGCGTCAGGCGTGGCCGAGGATCACGCCGGTTCCTGGATGCGCGTGATAGCTCTTTCGGGCGTTGGGCACACTGCTCAAGCCAAAGGCATTCACCTCAAATGAGTGTCCGTCCACCAGCACCTTCCACTCACCCTTGGGCAGATGAAAATCCACGCCCTTCTTACTGCCATTGAGCAGTGTCACCAGGTTGTGCTTTTCATTCCTTAGCCTGAACAGATCCTGGGTAGGGGGTCTGAGGACGAAACCAATGGCATTGACATTGTCATGATGTGGATAACCGGTCGGATATATCCAGTCGATATCCCAGCGGTCGCTTTTATGATCGTTGGGTTTCAGGTGCCGGGTATAACGGAAGTGTGGCAGCTGTTTTCTGAGCGTGATCAGGCGGGCCACCGCTTCCAGCAGGTCATGGTGCTTGCTGGCATTTCCCCAGTCTATCTGGTTGAGATCCGGACGGTTGTAGCTGTTGTGATGTCCCTGCTTGGAGTACATCAGCTCAGTCCCCTCACCCAGCATTGGCACACCTTGCGAGGTCAGCAGCAACATGACGCCAAGAAACAGCCGGTGTTTGTCTCCGTTCACCAGGTCGGCAAGGGTCTTTCCGTCGTGGCTGGACAGATAGTTGATGGACTGCTGGGGTCTGACGGCCCAACCGCCATCCTTGACATGGCTGCCGACGATGGCGCTCATCAGACGGTCCCGGTTGTGATGATCGCCACGACCCCTGATAAAGGTTTTACCGGGTTCCCGGAATTCATCGTTCCAGATTGCCCAGCGGGTCGAGGCAAAATCACCATGCATGTCGCCCTTGCCCCATTTCGTACCGCCTAACGCCCAGGGCTCCGCGATGAGGTAGATGCGATTGGGCAGCCTGCGGTCTATCTCGAGCATGGTCTGTTTGTCATGCAAGGCGCCCAGGTCGAAACGAAAACCGTCGAAACGGTATTGATCCACCAGATATTCAAGGGATTCCAGAATGGTCTCTCTGATCAAAGGGTGCTCGGTCTGAATGGTCGGGCCGCAGCCGGAACCATTGCAGAAATCTCCATTCTCGAATTTACGGTAGACGACCGTCTCTCCCCAGGCCTTGACCAGCAGTTCCCCGCCGTGATTGAAGACCACATCCAGCAGGACCGGGATACCGCGGCCGTGCATCTTGTCCACCAGTGTCATGACCTCACGGTTCACCTGATTCTTGTCAAGTGCGAAGTCATTTCTCAAGGCGCGAAAGGATGTGGAAAAATAACCCCAGTCCTGTCCGAGTGTCTTGCTGTGGGCATGTAGCGGAAGAAACTCTACCGCAACCTTGAGACGCTGAAGATGTCTCAGGATAGCGGGGGAGCAGGCGCCTGCGTAGGTGCCGCGATGACTTTCATCCTGCACCTTTGCACTCGGATGACGGCTGAGTGCGGGAAGGTGGGTTTCATAGATAACGATCTCGCTGAAGGGAGGTGTTCGGAAGTTGGAATGCTTGTGTTTGTAAGACAGATCGCTGAAAAATGATATCAGTTTTTTATCGCGACGCTCCGTACGCGGCGCCAGTGGATCAGTGATTTGGTAAGTATCTCCATTACACTGGACCTTGAAATGGTAGGCCAAGCCATGTAGATCGCGGTAAGGGAGGCGAAGTCTCGCGGTCCAGTTGCCTCGATGGTCCTTGCGCATCGGCCAGGGTCTCCCCTGACCCTCAACGATGAGGGTTACTGTATCCGCATCAGGTTGATAAAAATTGATATGCGGCCTGCGCCAAAACAACCACGACATTAACTACTCCCCAGCTTTTCAGACATTGACTGTACACTATCCCTGTATTCAGTCGGCCCATTCTAATTTATTGTTAATTGTTACTGCCTATTTTTCTCAATGATAGGGAAAAAAATCAAGCGGTATTTATTTTTTGAGAAATACCATTCGATGGTAAATTTTTAACATACTAATATTCGAATAAAAAACCGAACCGGTAGAGGTGGAAGTTTGAGGCATCTTAATACGAAAATTGCAGCCCTGTTTTTGTCCATGGTTTTCTCGATGTGTGCGGATGCCGGGATGGTTAAGGGTATCGATGAGGAGGCCAACCTGCCATTCTGGCAATGGAGTGAACAGGGGCTGTCCATTCGACTCGTACAGCGTCTGCCGGATCAGACCCGCGCCTTTTTCATCGGACGCGGCTTCAATAGGGAGGCAGCCGACCTGATTGGGGAAGGCTGCGTTTTTCAGACCGTATTCCGCAATGACGGGCAACTGCCGATCGATTACGACCTGTCTGAGTGGCGGGTCCATCGCTCGACAGGCTCGTCCGGTCTGACTTTAAAAGAGGAGTGGGATGATCCGGAGTTACTCGAATCGATTAGGCAACTGACACGATAATAACGCCTTATAGTAAAGCGCTTAGTCGCTTTCTGAGCTCCTCCTTGCTGGCGGCCGTTTGTTGGTAGATGGTATCCGCCTTGTCGAAGTCCAATACTCTGATGTCATGTATCTGTGGGGTCAGATAGATCGTGGGTGGCTGACGTTTGAGCTGTTCCCGGATAATCGATTTTTGCATGATAAGGCTGCTACCCATGGCGGCATCGAAAAGCGATGGTTTCAGGTCTTCATCGGGTGTCCATGTGCCCTGGACATCAACGGCAATGGTGATGTCACACTCTTTGAGTAACAGATCGTAGGGAACCGGATTGGCTGCGCTGCCATCGACCAGGGTGCGGCCCTGATGAATGATTGGTGTGAACAGACCGGGAATGGCAATGCTCGCCTGCAGGGCCGGAAACAGCTCACCCCGCTCGAACACCACCTGTTCACGGTTCCAGAAGTCTGCTGCGACGATCTTCAGCGGGATCTCCAGTTCTTCGAAGGTGGAGCGGTTGATCGACTCCTGGATAAAGGTGACAAATTTTTCGGTACTCAACAGACCACCATTGCCGAATTCCGGATCCACAAACCCGACCCATTTGAAGGCTTCCCAGCGACTCAGGGCACCGGCAAAGCTTTCGTTCTCTCTGACCACAAATTCGTCGATCAAGGCCCTGATCTCCATGCCGCTCATGCCTGAAGCGTACAGTACCCCAATCACAGCCCCCATACTGCTTCCTGCGAGTTGATCCGGACGGATGCCCAGCTCATCAAACAGCTCAACAATCGGGATGTGCGCCAAGCCCCTGGCTCCACCTGCGCCCAGCGCAAGACCGATACGTTTGGTTTGACGTGGATGAGAACAGGATGTGCCCAACAGGGTTGTCGCCACGGCCACTGCTGACAAGCCAAGAAATGTACGGCGTGAGATGTTTTTTGTGGGCATTGTTTTGGACAGAGTAATCCTGGTCAAGTGGTGCTGGGTATTGTGTACCATCTTTTATGAAGATAAAGCTACAATAGACTTCCTGGGGTTCAGTGGCAGTGCGAGAAGACTCCCAGCATCGGTCAGACTCGAAAATCATCCATGACTACTTCAGCCGAAACTTTCTTTGTTTCGTAAATGGGGCAGGGTCAGTCGTTCGATAGACTATTTGTGCCAGATCTGACAGGCACATCTTCCGGAAGTGCGTAATTTCACTCCCTCATTCAAAACCAATTTCCAGTAGAAGAGGAATAATGACCAGTCTTGCCGATGAAGAAAGAACTGTTGCCAGTTCGAGGGTGCCATCACTTAAACAACTTTTAGCGGCCAGTGTGTTTCTGATTATTACACTGCTGCTGGTTATGGTCGTGCCGAGTATCGAGATAGCCTGGGTCAGCGTCATCCTGATGTTGACGATCTACCTGTTTTCCTTCGAGGTGGTCGGAGTGGATGTGGCCGCTGTTACCGTGATGGTGCTGTTGGGTTTGACTTCACTGTTGGCGCCCTTCATGGGGCTGGAGCAGGGGCTGGTGGATACCAGGCACCTGTTCGACGGTTTCGCCTCTAATGCGGTGATCTCGATAATTGCAGTGATGATTATCGGTGCGGGTCTGGACAAAACGGGCATCATGAGCAAGGTGGCAGCCCTTATTCTGAAGGCAGGGGGTACCACCGAGAACCGCATTATCCCGATCATCTCCGCCACGGTGGGAATCATTTCATCCTTTATGCAGAACGTGGGTGCAGCGGCCCTGTTTCTGCCGGTGGTGGCGCGCATCTCCGCCCGTTCCGGTCTGCCCATGTCCCGTCTGCTGATGCCGATGGGATTCTGCGCCATCCTGGGTGGTACCGTGACCATGGTCGGCTCCAGTCCGCTGATTCTGTTGAATGACCTGATCCTGACCTCGAACAGGGCGTTGCCCCCTGAGCAGCAGATGGAGACCTGGGGGCTTTTTTCCGTCACTCCGGTTGGCTTGGCCCTGGTCGCTACCGGCATTATCTATTTTGTCCTGGCCGGTCGTTTCATATTGCCCAAACGGGGTGGGCGGTTAGCGCCTCCTGCGACCAATTGTGCACCATATGTGGATGTATCAAAGTTAGGGAACCACACTATCAAGGGGTAGGAGGCGCTA